>NZ_JAPYKM010000019.1:0-118494 GCF_029623465.1 Pseudomonas sp. RIT-To-2
CTCTTCGCAGACGCCCCAGCTGCCCGAGCCTCCGCGAGCGCCTGCAAAACAGCCCGTACCCCGCCCTTCGCCGCGCTAGCCCCGGGCACTACCGCCAACAGCACATCCAAGTCTACGGTGCTGGTATCCACCCCTCCAGTGGCGTAACGCTCCAACGCGTGCCATTGATCTGCATTCAGGTCCGCGTCGTTGGAGATAGCGCCTATCTCGCGAAGCTTTTTGGTCGCCACCGACTCGCCATACTGCTCGACCCACTTGTCGGGAACAACCCCTACGCCGCCAGGCGGGTCGTAGGTGGTGGTGTTGGCCGAGTTGAACAGCGCGCTGTCCTTGAACTGCTCGGGCGTGGCGCTGAATTCATAGACCACTGCGCCATCGGCGATGACCGGCTTGCCGTCCTCCCAGGTCAGCAAGACCTTGGCGTTTTGCAGGTCTTGCACCACTGAGCGTGCTTTGGCCAGGTCGTCAGCCAACGCCACCCCCTCGGGGTTGCCGTCGTTGTACTGCGCCATGATGGCGGTGAGGCGGGCATTGTCGCGCTGGTCGATGTCACCGCCTGCCACCAGGGTGAGCAGCATGTCCCAACTGAAACCGGTGCGGCTCTTGCCCACCGTCTCGTCGAGTGTGGTTGCCGCCTGCGCCAGCTTCTCTTCTTCTTTTGCGTGAAGCTTGCGGTTGTAGGACTGCGCATTACCCGCGATTTCGGAGCCGAGGGAGACGTCCCCGCCAGCCCCTGCCGCCGCCACTAGGCCGACGAGCTTGGAAGCGGCGTTGACCAGCCGATCATGCTCAACCTGATCAGCGCCCTGGAGGAACGGCAGGCTGTCCAGCGTTTCAATCAGTGCCTCGTTCGCCCCCGCGGCGAGTGCGCCGGTTTTGAAGTCGCCGCCCATCGCTTCGGCAAGCAAGCCGCCCGCCAACGCGTGAATAGCGGTTTTACCCAGCCCACTGTCGGGTAGCTGAAGTGTGTCGCCAAGATCGCCGACATTGGTGAAGACTGTGGCCTGCAGCACATCGAAGACGCTGTTGAGCATGGCGTCGCTGAACTTGCCCTGCCCCAGGGCCTGGGACAGCCCTCCCCGAACCACACCGCCCGCCAGTTGAATCGCACCAAAGCGGGCGATGGCGGCGGAGTCGGTCAGGTGCGGCACCACGCTTGGCCCCGTGACTTTGTTGGTGATCGGATCGGTCTGGGCGCCAAACCAGTGGCCGCCGGCGTAGTTGATGAAGCCCGCCGACGCTCCCGCGATCACGGCCTGCTTGACGCCGTCGCTGCTGAAGGTGTCCGTGAGCGCCGTGCCGACGTTGCCCTTATTGTTGATCAGGCTGACGGCGCCGGTGCTCGCCATTGAGGTCAACGCCGCCGTGGCGATGACGTTGCCCAACCCCGCCGGCACCACCACACCCGCCGCGGTGGTGTACCCGGCCGCCATCGTGGCGCCGGCCCCTACCGTTGATCCCGCCGAAGCCGCCAACGCACTTGCAGCCCCCGCGGTCAGGGCGGAGACGACGATGATGACCGCCAGCATCGCCCCCTGCCCCATCCCCGAGTTGTTGTACTTGAACGACTCGTGCAGTTCCTTGACCTGCTGCCAGTTCACGTCGCCGCGTTGCTCAGCCTGTTTCAGCCACGCCAACTGCGGGTCAGCCTTGACCATGGCGTCGATGGTCTGGCTGACGGTGTTCTGGTCGATCTGCTTGATGTCGATATGCAGCCCATCGACCGCCTTGATTGCCAACTGCCCCTGGGCCACCAGCGCGCTCTGGCGCAGCGTTTCATCCGTATGCCCCTCGCCCTTGGCGCTGAACCACGACAGGTCGCTCTTGCTCTTGGTATGGCTCTCATCGTGCAGGTCCTTCACCCCCTCGAAGGTGATTGCCCCGCCACTGGCCAGGGTGATGTCCTTGCCGCTTTCAAGCTTCGCTACCTGGTAGCGCTGGTCGCCGCCGCTTTCGATGGTCAGGTCGCCACCGGTCTTGATTTCAGTCCCTACGTTGGTCTGCTGCGTGACTTCATCACGCTGCATTTTCTTGGCACCCCAGCTGCCCTTTTCCTTCATGTCGTACAGGGTGTGGGTGCTGTCCTGGGCCGCCAGCAGCTGGGTCTGGTCGCCGCTGTAGAGGTAGGCCTCGTGGCCGGCGGTGATCTTGCTGGCGACCAGGGTGGTGTCGCGGCCCGCTTCGCTGGTGAAGTCGTTGCCGGCGGTGAAGGTGGCGGCGCGCTGGGTGGTGCTGTCGTTTTGTTCCTTGATGCGTTTTTTGCCGTCCTTGCTGCGGCTTTCAACGTTGTGCACGTCGCCGTTGGCGGCGGCGTTGAAGTCACGAGCGGCAACGATGCTGATGTCGGTGCCAGCCTTCACGTCGCTGGCGATAACGTTGACGTCCTGGCCAGCGTTCAGGTGGACGCTGCCTCCCGCCGAAACGGTGCCGGCCAGGTTCTTGACGACGCTGGTCACACTGGAATCATGCCCCCCATTGTGAAACTCATGCTTCTCACTGACGTCCTGCACCGCCACCAGGTTGATGTCCCGCGCTGCGCTCAGGTTGGCGTCACCGCCAGCACTCATCGCCCCATGGTTGGTGATGTCCTGCCCGGCCGTGACGTTCAACGTCTCGCCCGCCGCGATGCGTGCGCCGGCATCGGTGAGGGTGCGCATGCCCGCGCCGTCGTTGACGGCGATGGCGGTGCGGTCGTTGACGATGTCGCCCTTGAGGGTTTGCAGGCTGACCTGGCTGGCACGGATGTCGCCGGCCAGGGCGTTGCGGATGCTGTCCTGGGCCAGCAGGCTGAGGCGGTCGTTGGCCTCGACCACGCCGCCGTTGTAGAGGCTGCCGCCGGCGGTAGCAGTGAGGTCTTCGCTGGCGCGCAGGGTGCCAACGTTGACCAGGTCGCTGCCGGCCATGAGGCTGAGGTTGCGGCCCTGGATGAGGCTGCCGCCGTTGATGTTGCGCTCGTCGGCCTGGGCCAGGTACAGCACGGGCACCAGCACGTTCTGGCCGTCGATGACGCGGTTTTCCAGCCACACGATGTCGTGGGTCAGCGCTGCCACCTGCTGGGCGGTCAAGCCCACGCCGACGCTCAGGTTCAGGGCGTCCTTGCTGGCCAGGGCGTTGTCCATCAGGTAGCGGTACTGGTCGTAGTCGCTGGTGAGGCTGGCGGCCAGGAAGCGTTGGCCGGTCTGGGCCACCACGGCGTCGCTGATCAGCCGCGTTTCGTAGCGCCCGTCGCCCAGGCGGCGGGCGGCTTCGTCGGCGCTGTAGCCCAGCTGGCCGAGCAGGTAGTCCGAGCTCATGAACCGGCTGGGGTCGGTGAGGTTCGGGTTGGTTTCGATCAGGTAGTGGCTTTGCGGGTTCTGGCTGGGGACGAACAGGCCGTATTCGCCCTGGGGCAGGCGGAAGCTGGTGGATGCGGTGGGGTCGACGGCGGCGAAAGGTACGCCCGTGAAGTCCACCGGGGTGAAGCTGACGTGCACCGTGCCGTCGGTGTCGATGCGCTCCACACGCTGCACGTCCTTGGCCGCCACCGGGGTGGCGGCGCTGCGCTCGGGGCTGAGTTGCAGCACCACTGCGCCCACCTTCTGGGTGGCTTCGCTGTCGAGGGAGCCGGTCAGTTGCGCCAGCGTCTGCTCCAGCAGGGTGCCGTTCTGCACGCTCTGGGTGACGTTCAGGGTGGCAGTGCCACCGGACTGGATCGTGCTGGTGTAGTTATGGGTGCTGTCAGGTGTCCAGGTGGTGACGTCACTCTGCTGCTGGAAGCGGCTGTCGCTGGAGCGGGCGATCAGTTCGTTGAAGCGGCTTTCGTCGAAGTGGCCCGCGGCGACGGCGGCGTTGAACGCGGGCACGTCGACGTACTGCATCTGGTCCCAGTAGCCGGTGCTGATGCGCTGGGGCGTGGCGATGATGATCACCTGGCTGCCGCTGCGCGATGAGGCGCCCTGGTTGAGCAGGGTGTCGGCGTTGATGGTCAGGTCACCGTTGGCAGCCAGCAGGCTGTAGCGGTTCTGCACGTCGCTGGCGTTGAGGGTCATGTTGCCGCCAGCGATCAGGCGCGCCATGGGCGAGTCCAGCAGCACGCTTTCCTCGAGCGCCTTGGTGATGGTGATGACGCCGCGCTTGAACGAGTCGTGGCCGCCGCAGTGCTGGCCACATTTCCATTCCAGGGTGCCGCTGACGACGGCCTGGTCCAGTTCGAACTGGGCCTTGGCGTTTTCGATGCTGACGGCGTTGAGGTCGATGCGCCCCAGGCTTTGCACGCTGCCGGAGAGGTTGCTGAACGCACTGGCGCGCCCGCCGTCGTAGGCGGCGAAGCTGAGGTTGCCCTGGTTGTAGAGGTCGCCATAAGTGTTGGTGAAACGGTCGGCGCGCAGTGCCAGGTCGCCGCCGGCGAACAGCAGGGTATCGGCGTTGTTGCTGATGGTTTGCCGGGCGTTGAGGCTGACATTGCCCTGGCCACCCAAAGTGCCGTCGTTAGTGACGTGGGTGGCGCTGATGGTCAGGTCGTTGCCGGCGATCAGGCGCCCGCCGTTGGCCAGGTCGCCGGTCAGGGTCAGGATGGTATTGCCGGCGCTGGCCAGGCGGCCGCCCACCTGGCTGAAGTCGCGGGCGTTCACGCGCAGGTTGCCCTGGCTGGACAGCAAGCCACGGTTGGCCTGGTCACCGGACGTGAGCAGGGTCATGTCGAGGTTGCTGACCAGCTCGCCCACGTTGTCCAAACTGCCGACGTTCAGGATGAGGCTGTCGGTGGTGGCCAGGCGGTCACCGGCCAGTACGGTCAAGGCGCCGCCGCTGGTGACAGCGAAGGTACCGTCGAACTGGGCGCGGCCTACGCTGCTCGCCGTGCCCAGGTGCCAGTCGGAACTGCCGGTGCCGCTGATGCTGCCCAGGCTGCCATTGAGGCTACCGGCCGTGAGGCTGAATACATCACTGTTGAATTTCAGGGTGCCACTGTTGACCAGCGCGCCGCTCAGGCTGAATTGGCTGCGGGTACCGCCCAGGCCACTGATGCGCCCGCTGTTGTCGAGGCTGGCGGCGTTGATGCTCAGGCCGCCGAGGGCTTCGATCAGGCCTTGGTTGCCCAGTTGCCCGCCCAGGTCGATGGCCAGGCTGGCGCCGCTGATTTCACCGCCGCTGGCATTGGTGAGCTGCTGGCCGTCGAGGCTGAGGTCGCCCTTGGCGAACAGCTTGCCGGCGCGGTTGGTCAGTTGCGCGACCTTGAGCTTGAGCGCCCCCACGATGCTGGAGAGCATGCCGGCGCGGCTGTCGTCGGCGCTGTTGTCGAGGTGGCCAGCGGTAACGTCCAGGCTGTCGGCCACTACGCTGCCGCCCTGGTTCTGCAAGGTGCCGTCCGCCAGGTCTAGGGTCACGGCGCCGCCCTTGGCGTACAACAGGCCTTGCTGGTTGAGCACGGTAGCGGCGGTAATCTGCAGCCCATCGGCGCCGGCCAGGATCTGCCCGCCCTCGCGGTTGTCCAGTTGGGTGCCGCTGATGTCGACGCGGTTGCCGCCCAGGCTGCCGTTGCGGTTGTCCAGCTGGGTGAAGCTGAGCAACAGGCGTTGGTTGGCGGCATCGATGGTGCCGGTGGCATTGTTCAGCACGCCGCTGATGGTCAGGCGCACGGTGCCGCCGTTGCCGAGGATGGCGCCCTTGGCGCTGTTGTTCAGGGCACCAGTGGTGAGCGTGACGGCTTGGCCACTGATGGCGCCAGCGTGGTTGTCGAGCGTGGCGGCGCTGATCAGCAAGCTGCCATCGCCCTGGATACGACCACCGCTGTTGTCGAGGCCGGTCAGCGTCAGGGTGGCGCCGCCAATGCCCGTGGCAATGAGGCCGGCGTCACGGTTGTCGAGCTTGCCGGCAGCGATATTCAGGGTATCGAACAGCAGGCTGCCGCCACGGTTGTCGACGGTGGCGGCAGGCGTGCGGAGCACCAGCGCCTGGCCTTGCAGCTTGCCGCCGCGGTTGTCGAGGTCGCTGGCTTGCAGGCTGAACAGGGTCTTGGCCAAGGCGCGGCCGGCCTGGTTGTTGAATTGCCTGGCCAGGCTCAGGTCGATGGCGCCCTGGCTCGCGCTGACCAGCCCATCGGCGCTGTTGTCGAGGCTGTCGGCGGTGACATTGACGCTGTCTGCACTCAGGGTACCGGTGCGGTTATCCACGGCCCCGGCGTTGATGCTCAGGACCTGTTGGGCCTGGGCACTGCCGTTCTGGTTGTTGAAGTCGCCGGTCAGGGCCAGGGCCAGGTCACCCTGCCCGGCGCTGATCAGGCCGCCAGCGCTGTTGTCGAAGCTGTCGGCGGTGACGCTGATGACGTCCCCCAGCAGCTTGCCGGCGCTGTTGCGCTGTTCGCCACCGCTGACGTCCAGGCGAGTCGCGGCCTGTAGGGTGCCTTGGCGGTTGTCCAGCAGGTTGGTGGCCTTGACGCTGGCGCTGCCGACGCTGGCAGCCAGGACGCCACGGCGGTTATCCAGCTGGGTGGTGTCCAGATAGAGGGTGTCGGCCAGCAGGCTACCATCGCGGTTGTCGAAGCTGGCGGCTACTACCTTGAACTGGCCACCCACCACTTCCAGGCGCCCGGCGCGGTTGTCCAGGCTCGCCAGGTTGAGGTCGACATTCTGGCCGCCCCCAAAGCGAATCAGGCCGCCCAGGTTGGCAATGGCCGGGGTGTTGAGGTTGAGGCTGTTTTCCCCGCGCAGCCGCGCACCGCTGCCGTTGTTGGTGAGCTGGGCAGTGGTCAGGGTGACGTCGTGGCCCTGGACCACGCCGTTGTCGTTGCGCAGGGTGTGGGTACCCGTGGCGGCCAGGGTGCGGCTGGCGATCACGCTGGCGCTGTTGCTGATGTCGGCGGCTTGCAGAGTCACGTCGCCCTGGGCGTTGCGGCTGTTGTCGGCGTTGACGCCGGCTTCGATCACGCCGCTGTTGCTCAGCTTGCCGTCGGCGCTGAGGGTGACGCTGTCGCGGGCGCTGATGCTCTGCGCGTTGGTGAGGTCGGCGCTGCTGCGCAATTCGGCGCGGGTACCGGCGTAGACCGCGCCCTGGGCGTCGATGCCCGAGGCCTTGGCTACCACGGCACCGTTGGCGCTGACGTTGGCCATGGTCAGTTTGCCGTTGGCGTCGATCTGCACGTCGCCGGCGCTGGCCGCCAGGTCACCGGCCAGGCGCACGCCCACGCCTTTTTCGGTACCCACCAATTTCACCGCGCCTACGTACATGCCGCCCAGGGCGGCGCTGTCGATGGCCAGCTCGGGCTTCTGCGAGCCATCGTCGGCACGGGCCGTGGCCTGCAGGGTGTCGGCATTGACGTCGTTGCGGCCGGCCACCACCGTGAGGTTCTTGGCGTACAGGCGAGCGTTGATCTGTGCCGTGCGGGTGATCAGTTCAAACTGGTCGATGTTGGCGGCGTCGAGGCCAGCGCCTTCGATGGCGATGTCCCCGCCATCGACCTGGAAGCGGTCCAGCCGGCCGCTGCCGTCGAGGACGGGCTTGCCGGTGGTCAGGGTCGCACGTGGCGTGTTGATGAACCCGCACCCGTTGCAGGTGATGCCATAGGGGTTGGCGACGATGACCCGTGCGGCCTGCCCCGCCACCTCGGTGTAGCCCTTCAACTGGCTGCGGTTGTTGCCGGTGACCTCGTTGAGGATGGTGGTGGCGGCCTTGCCGTTGAGGTTGGCGTTCCCCAGCACGATGCCGCCCAGTTGAGTGGCCTGGGTACGGCCGGTGGCGTTGTTGAGAATGACGCCCTGGCTTGCGACGTTGTAGTCCTGAAACTGGTTATGAGACAACCCGCTGGCGTTGGGCGCCGCGATGTTGACCACCGGCACGCCGTTGCCCGCCGTACCCAGCGTGGTGCCTTGGCCGCTGACCACGATGCCATCGGCCTGGGCCCACAGGGGCTGCCAGAGCATGACGTTGGCCAGCAGGAAGGCCAGGGCGCGCTTGGGCATGCCCCAGAAGCGGTCGCGGGGTGCGAGGGCGGCTGAGGGCTGGCGGGCCAGGAAGGCAAGGTGACGGGCGTCCATGTCGGGTACTCGTTGCAGCAGAAATTAGAGGTAGAGGTTCAGGCTGAAATAGATCGGCGCTTCGCGGTCGGCGATGGCATCCGGGCGTTCCAGCGAGTGGGCGAACGTGACGCTGGCGCCCAGGTAACGGCCGCGGGCGAACAGCTCCAGCGAATCGCTGCTCACACGCCCATGCTGGTCGTAGGCGCCATGGGTGCGGCTGATGACGCCTTGGTCGTAGGCCACGGCCATGCCGTATTCGCTGACTGCCGGGCGCAACCAGGCCCAGTCCACCGGGCGGTTCCAGCGCAGTTCGTTACGCCAGTAGCCGCCGTTGTCGCCAGTCAGGTACTGGTCCTTGAAACCGCGCACCGAGGATTCGCCGCCCAGGCTGATGCGCTGGGAGCTGTAAAGCTGGTCGGGGGTGCGCTGGCCGGTGGCGAGGCTACTGAAGGTGAAGCTTTCACCCAGCCACTGGAACGGCTGCAGGTAGCTCATGGTGGCCGTGTACTTGCGATAGCGGGCCGTGGCACCGCTGGCATGGTCGCCCTGGGCGCCGAAGGCACCGATGCCGCGCTGGGTACCCAGGTCCAGGTTGAGGAAGGCGTTGCCGATACGCCGGCCGTGGTTGATGCCGTAGCGGAATTCACTGAGGGTATTGCTGGCGCCGATCAACCGTACGCCATCGTTGTAGTTGTGGGTGGCCACGCGGGCGAAACCGGCGTTCACCGAGGTTTTGCTCAAGGCGTCGCGGTAGATCACCCGCTCGGCGCGCAACTGATGGGTGGCACTGTCACCGCGCTGGCTGAACGAACCGCCGCCGTCCTGCGGCGTGGCCTGGGCGCGGTAACCGCTCTGGCTGTAGCTGTAATTGAAATTCCACCAGCCCCACGGCAGGTTGTAATTGAGCAGGCCGTTGCGCGAGCTGTGGTTGGAGTCGCTGACCGCATCGTGGCCGCCCCGCAGCACCAGCTCATCGGCCAGGCCCAGGGGGCTGTCCCATTCCAGGCCGGTGTTCCACTGCTGTTCGCCCGTGCTGCGCTGGCCATCGTTGCTGCGCCCCAGGGACGCGCGCCAAGGCTTCTGCGGGGTATTGGTCACCAGCACGTCGCTGCCGCCCA
This sequence comes from Pseudomonas sp. RIT-To-2, assembly GCF_029623465.1. Taxonomy (NCBI): domain Bacteria; kingdom Pseudomonadati; phylum Pseudomonadota; class Gammaproteobacteria; order Pseudomonadales; family Pseudomonadaceae; genus Pseudomonas; species Pseudomonas sp. RIT-To-2. The sequence goes on from NZ_JAPYKM010000019.1 coordinate 9,110, forward strand.
CGGCCTGGCCGGGGCGCAGCTCCATGCGCGCCTGGTTGGAGGGCAGACGGTTGAGCTGGTCCACCAGTTGCTCGACCTCGCGCAGGTTCAGCACCTCGCCCGTGCGCCCGGGGAATGTCATGGCCAGCTCGCGTTCGCTCAGCCCACTGCCGTCCGCGCCCTTCAGGCTTTCGAGACGCCCTTCCACCACCTGGATAAGCAGGGTGCCACTGCCCAGGTCCTGGGGTGGCAGATAGGCGCGGCTGGTGACCAGACCGCGGTCAAGGTAATGGTCGGTCACGGCCTTGAGCACCTCGTTGAGCTGCGCAAGGCCCAGGCAGCGGCCCAGGTACGGCGCCACAAGGCGTTCACGCTCGGTGGCAGAAAGGTGGTCGGCGCCCTTGAGTTCGATGTGCTGGATGGTGAAGCAACGGGTATCGACGGGCTTGGTCGGGGCCGCCTCGGGGGCCACCTTGCCGGGCAGGTTCTTGAGGTCTTCCAGGCGGCGCTGCTGCTCTTCGAGCAGGCGGTTCTGGCGGTCGCGGATGAGGTCCTGGTCACCCTGGGTTGGCAGGGGAGCAGGCGCCGCATTGGCCACCAAAGGCGCACAGAAAAGGCTGAATGACAGGAACAGCCAGGCCGTCATCCGAGGGCTGGAAGCAGACATCAAATCGATCCTTGAAACGTCGGGGGGGGTGCAAAAGAGCGGCGATACTAGGGCGCCACGCCCGGATCGTCAAATTCACGATACATTCTTTTACAAACGGAAATGCTGCAGACAACGTTAGGCATATGCAGGCTAAATGCGGGTAAGAGGTAGCTATCTTGGCGGATCCAAATTTTGCTAGCAGAGGTATCACCCCCTACAGGTGTAGGGGGTGAAGCCGACGAACGGTAGTTTCCGTTACATTTTTGCCAAGCCATGAAAGGGCCTGGAATCCATTTCAGGAGCGGCAGCGAAGCGGGCTCCCCAAGCTCCCATGAAGACGCTTGCTGCTACAAGGCGATGGCCACCCAGTAGAACCGGGCGAAGCTCGGGAACCGGCCAGCCGGATCGATCGCGTCGCCTGCTTCCCGAGCTTGCGCCCGGTCTCACAACGACATGATCGCCCGTTGGACCGGGCGAAGCTCGGGAAGGGGGCTGCCGGATCGACCGCGTTGCCTGCTTCCCGAGCTTGCGCCCGGTCTCACAACGGCATGAGCGCCCTGTTGGACCGGGCGAAGCTCGGGAAGGGGGCTGCCGGATCGACCGCGTTGCCTGCTTCCCGAGCTTGCGCCCGGTCTCACAACGGTTTGCGCGCCCTTGCAGCGGATCTGGCCGTGTCACGAGCGCCGCGCGGTATCAGGCTTTGCGGGTGCTGGGGACAGGCTATTCGAACAACGCGTCCAGCGCCTGTTCGAGTCGGGTCACGGCGATGATCTGCAACCCCGCTGGCGCCTCTTTTGGCGCGTTGCCCTTGGGCACGATGGCGCGCTTGAAGCCGTGTTTGGCGGCTTCCTTGAGGCGTTCCTGGCCGCTGGGCACCGGCCGCACCTCGCCGGACAGGCCCACCTCGCCGAACACCAGCAAATCGTGGGGCAGCGGCCGGTTGTGCAAGCTGGACATGATCGCCGCCAGCAGTGCCAGGTCGGACGCGGTTTCCAGTACTTTCACGCCGCCCACCACGTTGAGGAACACGTCCTGGTCGTGGGTGGGAATGCCGCCATGGCGGTGCAGCACCGCCAGCAACATGGCCAGACGGTTCTGGTCCAGGCCCAAGGTGACCCGGCGCGGGTTGGCCAGGTGGCTGTCGTCCACCAGGGCCTGCACTTCCACCAGCATCGGCCGGGTGCCCTCCCACGTGGCCATGACCACGCTGCCCGGTACCTCTTCCTGGGCACGGGTGAGGAAGATGGCCGAAGGGTTGGAGACTTCCTTCAGCCCCTTGTCGGTCATGCCGAACACGCCCAGTTCGTTCACCGCGCCAAAACGGTTCTTCACCGCGCGCAACAGGCGCAGGCGGCCGTCGGACTCGCCTTCGAAATACAGCACGGTGTCGACCATGTGCTCAAGCACCCGGGGGCCGGCCAGCGCGCCTTCCTTGGTCACGTGGCCCACCAGGAAAATGGCCGTGCCGCTCTGCTTGGCGTAGCGCACCAGCAGCGCCGCGCTCTCGCGCACCTGGGAGACGCCGCCGGGGGCCGACTGCAGGGCCTCGGTGAAGATGGTCTGAATGGAGTCGATGACCATCACCTTGGGCTGTTCGACCCGGGCGGTGGCGATGATGGTCTCGATGCAGGTTTCGGTCATCACCCGCAGCTTGTCCTGGGGCAACCCCAGGCGGCGGGCACGCATGGCCACCTGCTGTTGGGATTCCTCGCCGGTAACGTACAGCGCCGGCATGCGCGCGGCGATGTTGCACAGGGTCTGCAGCAGAATGGTGGATTTGCCGATGCCGGGGTCGCCGCCGATGAGCACCACCGAGCCGTCCACCAGGCCGCCGCCCAGCACCCGGTCCAGCTCGGCCGAGGCGGTGGTGAAACGCGGGATTTCCTCGACGCTGACCTCGGCCAGGGTCTTGATCTGCGCCTGCTGGCCGGCCCAGCCGGTGCGGCCGCTGGGGGGCGCCGCAGCGCCGGCTTCGATCATGGTTTCGGTCAGGGTGTTCCAGGCGCCGCACTCGCCGCATTGGCCCGCCCATTTGGGGAAGGTGGCGCCGCATTCGGTGCAGCCGTACAAGCGCTTGGCCTTGGCCATGGTGGAAAACCCCTGTATGGAAAAACAGTTATCATACCCCAGGCGCCATGCAAATCCGGTAAAACTATCGGGCGTAACCCCTGTCATTGTTACCAGGTGTCAAGCGTGACGCGCTTGGGTAACTTACACTGGCTGCCACCATCATTTGTAACAGGGGATATCAAACATGGGCGTACTAGCCGAGTTCAAGGCCTTCGCGGTCAAAGGCAACGTGGTCGACATGGCCGTGGGTATCATCATCGGCGCAGCGTTCGGCAAGATCGTGTCGTCGTTCGTGGGCGACGTGGTGATGCCTCCGCTGGGCCTGCTGATAGGCGGGGTGGATTTCAGTGACCTGGCCATTCAGCTCAAAGCGGCAGAAGGCACGACGCCAGCGGTGGTGCTGGCGTACGGCAAGTTCATCCAGACGGTGATCGACTTCCTGATCGTGGCGTTCGCGATCTTCATGGGCGTGAAAGCCATCAACCGCCTCAAGCGTGAAGAGGCCAAGGCCCCTACCCTGCCGCCTAGCCCCACCAAGGAAGAGCTGTTGCTGGGGGAAATTCGCGACTTGCTGAAAGAGCAGAACACCCGGCCTTGAGGCCCTCCTGCATGACCGCCTGACCGCTGGCCCCTGTGGGACCGGGCGAAGCTCGGGAACGGGCTGCCGCGTATTTTCAGTGGTTGGGCGGCGCTATCTTCCCGAGCTTCGCCCGGTCCTGCATTCCTTGGGTCACCAGTAGTTTTCCACAGCGATCTGGCCCGGCTTGCGGGTCAGGGCCAGGCGCATGTCGCGGCCCTTGAGCACGTGGCGGGTGTCATCGATCATCTGCGGGTTGCCGCAGATCATTACCCGTGAATGTTCAGGGGTGAGCGCGCAGCCGGCGACGCGCTCCAGTTCGCCGTTCTCCACGAGGGTGGTGATACGGCCGTTCAAGGCGCCCGGGTACTGCTCGCGCGTCACCGTGGGGATGTACTGGAACTTGTGCCCATAGTCGGCCAGGTATTCGCGTTGAGCGAGTTCGGCGATCAGCGGCTGGTAGGCCAGCTCGCGGCCTTCACGGGCGCTGTACACCAGAATGATGCGTTCGAATTTCTCCCACACCTCGAAGTCCTGCAGAATCGACAGGAAAGGCGCTACCCCCGTGCCGGTGGCCAGCAGCCACAGGTCGCGACCGTCAGTGAATCGGTCGGGCACCAGGTAGCCAAATGCCTGGCGGTCGACCAGCAGCGTGTCGCCCTCGCGCAGGCGGCTCAGCTCACTGGTGAATTCACCACCGGGCACCACGATGGAAAAGAACTCGAGAAACTCGTCATGGGGCGAGGACACCATGGAGTAGGCACGCCACACCACCGAACCGTCAGCCTTGGCCACCCCCAGCCGGGCGAACTGCCCCGCGCGAAAACGGAACCCCGGGTCGCGGGTGGTACGCAAGGTGAACAGGCTCGGCGTCAAGGGCTGAACCTGCAGCAAGGTCTGGCGAGTGAAGTTCTCGGCGCTGGCAGTCATGGTGCTCTCCACGGAAACAAGGGTGCCAGTTTCCCGCAAATACTGCGGGATAAACACCGGCGCTTTGTAATGGCTTATACGGTACAGGGCCACCTGACCAATGCTGCACATGGCCGCAATTAAACTTGGCAACCAGGGAATTGACCCTAAACTGAGGAAGACCACCAAGATTGGATCCCGTTATTGTACCTGGACGATGCCATGAACCATTGGCCACAGAAACAGATGTGTCAGCTACTGCAGCTGACCAATGAAAACGAAACCCTGCGCTCCGCCGCCACCCTGGTCCGTGACCTCGGGTTCGATTACTTCCAGTTCAGTGTCGCCCTGAATGGCCCTGCCAACCCCAGGCTCGCTGGCATGGGCAACCTGCCCCGCAAGTGGACGGAACGCTACAACGTCATGGAATACGCGAAAACCGATCCGGTGTTGGCACATTGCCGCCGCTCGGTGACGCCCATACGCTGGACCGATGAACTGTTCACCACCACCCCCACCCTGCAACGGGATGCCTGCGCTCATGGCGTCAGCCACGGCATCAGCCTGGCGGTGCACGATGCCCGTGGGCACATGAGCATGCTGTCCCTGACCCGCAGAACCCTGGCGGTAAACGAGGACGAGTTCTACGCCAAGGGCGGCTGCTGCCTGTGGCTGTGCAACCTGCTGCATGAACGCCAGGGGGAGCACTTCATTCATGCGTTGGGCAGGTCCACGCCGGAACTGTCGCTGCGTGAACGGCAAATACTGCGCTGGCTGGCCGAAGGCAAGACCGCCGGTGAAACCGCGATGATCCTCAACCTGTCGGAACGCACGGTAAACTTCCATATCACCAGCGCCGTGCGCAAGACCGGGCAGAAAAACAAGACCCAGGCCGTGATACATGCGACCAGGACGGGGCTGTTATCCGGTGTCACGCCTGCATAAAATTGCAAATGGACGTAGAATTCGCGGCCCGGAGTGCCAGAGCGCAACTCCCCGCTGCGAGTTTGGTGCCGCCGAGACTTGCGTAATATAAAGCTGCCTACCCCCGAGTCTCTGCCCCATGCCCGTGTTGACCACGCCGTTTGCCCAACTGGACCTTATCCGCCAGCCCGACCAGCCCAACGAGCCTTTGCAGGCGTTCGACGCGGCGGACGAGTACCTGCTCAACCACCTGGCCGAACAGCAATTGCCGGCCAGTACCCAGGTGCTGGTGCTCAATGACAGCTTCGGTGCGCTGGCCATCAGTTTGCAGGGCCAGTTTGACCTGCTCAGCAGCGGTGATTCATACCTGGGCAGCCTGGCGCTGGAGAAGAACCTGGTGCGCAACGGCCGGCCCTTCGATGCCATCACTGTGCTGCCGGCCAGCCAGCGCTGGGACGGGTTGTTCGAGCGGGTACTGATCCGCGTGCCCAAGACCCTGGCGTTGCTGGAAGAGCAACTGATTCGCCTGCAGGGCCACCTGGCGCCCGGTGCAGAGGTGGTGGCCGGGGCCATGGTCAAGCATTTGCCACGGGCCGCGGGTGACTTGCTGGACAAGTACATCGGCCCGGTCAGCGCCTCGCTGGCGGTGAAGAAGGCGCGTTTGCTGATCGCCCGCGCCGAGCCTCGGGGGCCGTTCACCTCGCCCTACCCCAGCCGCTACCGCCTGGACGAACCCGCCGTGGCGTTGCTGAACCATGCCAACGTGTTCTGCCGCGAAGGCCTGGACATCGGTACCCGGGCATTCCTGCCGCACCTGCCCACGGGGCTGGGCAGTGCCCGGGTGGCGGACCTGGGCTGCGGAAACGGGGTGCTGGGCATCGTCAGCGCGCTGGGCAACCCTGACGCCCACTACACCCTGGTGGATGAGTCCTACATGGCGGTGCAATCAGCGGCCGAAAACTGGCAGGCCGCGCTGGGCAGCCGTGAGGTGACCGTTCGTGCCGACGATGGCCTGGCGGGCCAGGCACCGCAGTCGCTGGACGTGGTGCTGTGCAACCCACCGTTCCACCAGGCCCAGGTGGTGGGTGACTTCCTGGCCTGGCGCATGTTCCAGCAGGCCCGCGAAGCACTGGTGGTGGGCGGCGCGTTGTACATCGTCGGCAACCGCCACCTGGGTTACCACAGCAAGCTGGCACGCCTGTTCCGCGGGGTCGAGCAGGTAGCGGCCACGCCTAAGTTCGTCATCCTCAAGGCCCGCAAATAACCCGCGAGCCCTGCAGTGAACCAAAAAAAAACCCTCCGAAGAGGGTCTGAAAGCCGCTGCCTGTGCAAAACAGCGGTGGGATGAGACGGTTTGAATCAGTGCGACTTCATGCCCGCGGCGGTCATGAACATGCGCAGCAACTCTGCGACGATGCCCAGGGCCACTATGCTGCCGGCCCAGATCACCACCAGCCAGCCAACACGCTTCCACCAGGGGGTGTTGGCGGCCGGGTCGGGTTCGTGTTCCTTGGTGCTCATGTCACGACTCTCCAGGCAAGCCCTTGGCGGTGCTGAAAACCGCCAAGGGGCATTGATCAATCAGTATCAGTGGTAGCCATCTTCATGGGTCACCTTGCCGCGGAACACGTAGTAGCTCCAGAAGGTGTACACCAGGATGAACGGGATGATGAACAGCGTGCCCACCAGGATGAAGCCCTGGCTTTGCGGCGGCGAAGCAGCGTCCCAGATCGACACCGATGGCGGGATGATGTTCGGCCACAGGCTGATGCCCAGGCCACTGTAGCCCAGGAAGATCAACACTAGGGTCATGATGAACGGCATGTAGTGAGCACGCTGGGAAACAGCCTTGAGCAGCACGTACAGCGACAGCAGCACCAACAGCGGTACCGGCATGAACCACAGCAGGTTAGGCATGCTGAACCAGCGGCCGGCGATGTCGGCGTGGGTCAACGGGGTCCAGATACTGACGATACCGGTTACCAGCAGCAGCACCAGCGCCAGCGGCTTGGCCAGTTTGTGCATGGCTTCCTGCAGGCTGCCTTCGGTCTTCATGATCAGCCAGGTGCAACCCAGCAGGGCATAGGCCACGATCAGCGCCAGGCCACAGAACACGCTGAACGGCGTCAGCCAGTCCAGGCCACCACCGGCATAGGCACGGTTGACCACCGGAATGCCATCGATGTAGGCACCCAGGGCCACGCCCTGGGCAAAGGTGGCCAGCAACGAGCCGCCGATGAACGCCTTGTCCCAGATGTGGCGCTTGTCGGCACGGGCCTTGAAGCGAAACTCGAAGGCCACACCACGGAAGATCAGGCCGATGAGCATCAGGATCAGTGGCAGGTACAGCGCTTCCAGTACAACCGAGTAGGCCAGCGGGAAGGCGCCGAACAGCGCGGCACCGCCCAGCACCAGCCAGGTTTCGTTGCCGTCCCACACGGGGGCGACGGTGTTCATCATTACGTCACGGTCGGACTCGCCCTTGATGAACGGGAATAGAATCCCGATACCCAGGTCGAAGCCGTCCATGATCACGTACATCATGATGCCGAAGATAATGATCACGGCCCAGATCAGTGGCAGATCGATACCCATGACTCAATTCCCCTTGGTCAGGTCGGCAGTACCTTCTTCGGCGCCTTCGTGGGCGGCGGAGAGAGGACGGGCAGGCGTGCGTGTCTGGCCAGGGCCACCGTGGGTAGCTTCTGCGCCTTCGTGGGTTTTCGGCCCTTTGCGCACCAGGCGCATCATGTAGCCGAAGCCGGTACCGAACAGCGAGAAGTAGACCACCACGAACAGCACCAGGGTGATGCTCATCTGCGTGACGCTGTGGTTGGACACCGCATCGGAGGTGCGCAGCAGGCCATACACGACCCACGGCTGACGGCCGATCTCGGTGGTGAACCAACCCGCCAGCAGGGCGATCAGGCCGGACGGGCCCATGCACATGGCCAGGGTCAGGAACAGGCGGTTGGTGTACAAGCCACCGCGCCAGCGCAGCCAGGCGCTCCACAGGCCCACGGCGATCATCAGCATGCCCAGGCCGGCCATGATGCGGAACGACCAGAACACGATCAGCGAGTTCGGACGGTCTTCAGGCGGGAACGACTTCAGCGCAGGGATCTGCTTGTCCAGGCTGTGGGTCAGGATGAGGCTGCCCAGGTACGGCACTTCGATGGCGTACTTGGTTTTCTCTTCCTTCATGTCCGGGATACCGAACAGGATCAACGGGGTCGGCTCGTTGCCGACGTTTTCCCAGTGGCCCTCGATGGCAGCGATTTTCGCCGGCTGGTGCTCCAGGGTGTTCAGGCCGTGGGCGTCACCGACGAAGGCCTGGATAGGCGCGACGATCAGCGCCATCCACATGGCCATGGAGAACATCTTGCGGATGGCCGGGTTGTCGCGGCCGCGCAGCAGGTGCCAGGCAGCCGAGGCGCCGACGAAGAACGCGGTGGCGACGAAGGCGGCGATGGCCATGTGCGCCAGGCGGAAGGGGAACGACGGGTTGAAGATCACCGCCAGCCAGTCCACCGGAATGACGCGCCCGTCGACGATCTCGTAACCTTGCGGGGTCTGCATCCAGCTGTTGGACGCCAGGATCCAGAAGGTCGAGATCAGCGTGCCCACGGCCACCATCACGGTGGAGAAGTAGTGCAGGCCACGGCCCACACGGTTCCAGCCGAACAGCATGACACCGAGGAAACCCGCTTCCAGGAAGAATGCCGTGAGTACTTCGTACGTCAGCAGCGGGCCGTTCACGGCGCCGGCGAAGTCCGAGAAACGGCTCCAGTTGGTACCGAACTCGTAGGCCATGACCAGGCCCGAGACCACGCCCATACCGAAGTTGACGGCAAAAATTTTCGACCAGAAGTGGTACAGGTCGCGGTAGGTATCGTCCTTGGTCTTGAGCCACAGGCCTTCGAGCACAGCCAGGAAACTGGCCAGACCGATGGTGATGGCAGGGAACAGGATGTGGAACGATACGGTAAACGCGAACTGCATTCGGGCGAGATCTAGAGCCTCTAAACCGAACATAAGTTGTCCTCTATCAGATGTGTCATCTGCACGTTACGGGCGGCAGCCCGTGAACTCGCGCCTACGGCCCTCAGGGTTACTGAGTGCGGCGCTTGTCATGTGTTCTGCGTAATCAGGTTAGTCAGCGACCGAAGGCCAAACACAGTGCGGGCGCAATGGGCTTTGACCTGGGTCAATGATCCCTAAAAGAGTAGACCCAAAAGGCGCGGGCAACTGCGTGGTCTATTGTCACGCGGCACGTTGCCTCACCCTGCGAAAGACGGGTGTATGCGGCGAAATTCGCTGATCGGGCTCACGGATGGTGGCGAACGGCGCCAACCTGTGTTTCTGCAACCTCTGGTTACAAACAAATGTTAATCTCGCGCCTTCCGCCCGCGAGGTCGCCCTGCCCCATGTCCAGTTCCGCTGTACTGCTGCTGCGTCATCATCGTCCCTTCATGGCCTTCTGGTTCGCGCGGGTTTGCACTGCCAGCGGCTTCCAGATGCTGACCGTCGCCATTGGCTGGCACCTCTACCAGTTGACCGGCAGCGTGCTGGACCTGGGCTTGGTCGGCCTGGTGGAGTTCACACCGCGCGTGCTGTTCATGCTGCACACGGGCCATGTGGCCGACCGCTATGACCGGCGCAAGGTGGCGGCTATCTGCCAGACCGGCCAGGCGCTGGTGGCCCTGGCCCTGGTGATCGGCAGCAGCACGGATACCGTCAGCCGCGACATGATCTTCGTGCTGGCTTTCCTGCTGGGCAGCGCCCGGGCGTTCGAGATGCCCACGACCCAGGCCCTGCTGCCCAATATCGTGCCCAGCGAACTATTCCCCCGGGCCGTGGCGGCCTCGGCGTCGGCCATGCAGACCGCCACGATCGTCGCGCCGGCACTGGGCGGTTTCCTGTATGCCTTCGGCAGCATCTGGGTGTATGGCCCCACAGTGGTGCTGTACGTGCTGGCCTTGTCGCTGATGCTCAGCCTGCCGGCGCGGCAGACGCCGCTGAACAAGGGCAAGGCCACGCTGCAATCGCTGCTGGCGGGTATTCACTTCATCCGCAGCCGCCCGGACATTCTGGGGGCCATCTCGCTGGACCTGTTCGCGGTGTTGCTGGGCGGCGCCACGGCCCTGCTGCCGGTGTTCGCCCGCGACATCCTGCTGACCGGCCCCTGGGGCCTGGGGCTGCTGCGTTCGGCGCCAGCGGTGGGGGCATTGCTGATGTCCTTCTGGCTGTCACGCTTCCCTATCGAGCGCAACGTGGGCCGCATCATGTTTACCGGCGTCGGAGTATTTGGGGTGGCGACCATCGCCTTTGGCCTGTCGACGTCGTTCTGGTTTTCCCTGGGTACCCTGGCGGTGCTGGGCGCGGCAGACATGATCAGCATGGTGATCCGCGGGGCGTTCGTGCAACTGGAAACGCCTGACGAGATGCGTGGGCGGGTGAGCGCGGTGAACGGCCTGTTCATCGGGGCTTCGAACCAGCTCGGGGAATTCGAGTCGGGGCTGACGGCGCACTGGTTCGGTACCGTTCCCGCGGTGGTGCTAGGCGGTGTGGGTACGTTGGCGGTGACCGGGATCTGGATCAAGCTGTTCCCGACCTTGGCCAAGCGCGATCATATGCATACCCGTAAACCTTAGCGCGCCGATCCCCAGCTTCGCCCGGCCTCGCAGGTGACCACCTGTGAGGCCGGGCGAGCCGGCGAATGCACGCTCAGAGCAATTTATCGAGGGTGATGGGAAATTCGCGTACGCGCTTGCCTGTGGCGTGGTAAATGGCATTGGCCACCGCCGCCGCCACACCGACCACACCAATCTCGCCGACGCCCTTGGAACCCAGGGCATTGACAATAACGTCCTCCTCCTCGACGAAAATAACGTCAATGTCCCCAATATCTGCCTGAACCGGAATATGGTACTCAGCCAGGTTATGGTTCATGGGCCGCCCCAGCACGTGGTCCACCAGCGCTTCTTCATGCAACGCCATGCCCACGCCCCACACCACGCCGCCCAGGATCTGGCTGCGTGCCATTTTCGGGTTGACCACCTTGCCCGCCGCTACCGCGCTGACCACCCGGCTGACCCGCACGCTGCCCAGGTCTTCGTCCACCAGCACCTCGACGAATACCGCCGAGTGAGTCGCCGTGGCGTAGGCTTCACGCTTCTTGTCGGGTTCAGCGTCGACCTGCACTTCCAGGAAGGTTTCGCCGCCCGCTTCCAGCAACTCGGCCAAGGCTCGGCGGTAGCCACCAAAATGCAGGTGGCCATCCTCGAAACGTGCCCGCTCGGGGGTGATGGCGGCGAACGCCGGGTCTATTTGGCGAGCCAGGTCCAGCAAGCGGCCTTGCAGCGCCGCGCATGCCTGCTGCACGGCACTGCCCACCGAGGAAACGGTGAAGGAACCGCCCTGCAACGGCGCCGTGGGCAAGGAAGAGTCGCCCAGCACGAAGCGAATGTTCTCCACCGCCACGCCGGACGCCTGGGCTGCGATCTGCGTCATGACCGTGTAGGTGCCGGTGCCGATGTCGGTAGTGGCACTGCTGACCACCAACTGCCCGTCCGCCATCAACCTGGCCTTGGCACTGGCCTTCATCTGCAAGGCCTCCCACACGCCGCCGGCCATGCCCCAGCCCACCAGCTGGTGGCCCTGGCGCTGGCTGCGCGGTTCGGGGTTGCGGCGCGCCCAACCGAAGCGCTCGGCACCCTCGGCGTAGCACGCACGCAGTTCCTTGCTGGAGTAACGCTTGTCTTCGTTCTGGTTGCGCTCGGAAAAGTTGAGCAGGCGCAGTTGGACCGGGTCGATGGCCACGGCACAGGCCAGTTCATCCATGGCGCACTCCAGGCCGATCAGGCCCAACGCCGCGCCTGGGGCACGCATGTCCAGCGGCGTGTACACATCCAGCGGCACCAGTTGGTAGTCAAGCTCGACGTTATCGCAGTGGTAGAGCATGCCGCTCCACTCCACCACATGTTCGGCGAAGTTCTCGAAGCGTGAGGTCTGGCCGATGGCCTGGTGCCCGATGGCGGTCAGCCGGCCATTGGCGGCGCACCCCAGGCGCAGGCGCTGGCGAGTGCGCGGCCGGTAACCGAAGGTGAACATCTGCTGCCGGGTAAGGGTCACGCGCACTGAGCGCTTGAGCAGCAGCGCCGCCATTACCGCCAGAGGCAGTTGATATTGCGGGCGCAAGCCCGACCCAAAGGCGCCACCGACGAACGCCGCCAGGATCCGCACCTTTTCCTTGGGCAGGCCGAATACCTTCTGCACGTAGGCCTGGCAGTTCTGTGGCCCCTGGGTCTTGTCATGGATCAGCAGGCTGCCGTCCTGCTGGTAAAGAACGGTGCTGGCGTGGGGCTCCATGGGGTTGTGGTATTCGCTGGGGGTGTCGTAGGTGGCGTCGATGCTCAACGCCGCTCCCGCCAGAGCTTCCTCGAAGTGCCCGCGTGGCTTGGGTGGCTCGGCCGGTGCAGGGCGGGCGTGCTTGAGGTCCACCAGCAGGTCGGTCTGGTGCGCCGTTTCTTCGTATTCGATGTGCACCAGGGTCGCGGCGTAACGCGCCAGCTCCAGGTCGCACGCCACCACCAAGGCCAACGGCTGGCCGCTGTACAGCACATTGTCGTTGTACAGCGGCCGGAAGGGTGAACCGGGGGCGGCGTCGGCGTCTTCGTAGGGTTTGTCGTAGCTGGCGATGGCCGGGCGGTTGCGGTGGTCGATCACTGCCACCACACCCGGCAGCGCCAGGGCGGCGGCGTCGTGGATATTGACGACCCGGCCGCGTGCGATGGTGCTGGAGACCACGCTACCGTACAGCAGGCCATCTTCGGGAAACTCACTGGCATAGCGAGCCTGGCCAGTGACCTTGAGCACACCGTCAACGCGGTCCATGGGGGTACCGTTCATGATGGCTGCCCTCCCAGTGCCGCCTGCTCCAGTGCGCGTACCACGGCGCGGCGCACCAGGCGCACCTTGAAAGCGTTATGGGCCAGCGGCTCGGCGTCGCGCACCAGCGCTTCGGCGGCCGCGGTGAAGGTTTCGTGGCTGACGGGCTGGCCCACCAGTTGCGCTTCCACGGCACGGTCGCGCCACGGTTTGTGGGCTACGCCACCCAACGCCAGGCGCGCGGCGGTGATGGTGGGGCCGTCCAGTGTCAGGGCTGCAGCCACCGATACCAGGGCGAACGCGTAGGACGCCCGGTCGCGCACCTTGAGGTAATGGCTATGGGCCGCGAAGCCTTCGGCGGGCAGTTCGATGGCGGTAATCAGCTCATCGTCCGCCAACTGGTTGTCGCGCTCCGGGTGGTCGGCGGGCAAGCGGTGAAAGTCGGCGAACTCGATGGTGCGTGCGCCAGCGCGCCCCTGCACGTGCACCACTGCCTCCAGGGCGGCAAGGGCCACGCACATGTCCGAGGGGTGGGTGGCCACGCATTCGGCGCTGGCGCCGAAGATCGCATGAATGCGGTTCAGGCCTTCCCGGGCCGGGCAGCCACTGCCCGGTTTGCGCTTGTTGCAGGGCACCCCGGCATCATAGAAGTAGTAGCAACGGGTGCGTTGCAGCAGGTTGCCGCCGGTGGTGGCCATGTTGCGTAACTGAGGGGACGCGCCCGCCAGTATCGCCTGGCTCAGCAGGGGGTACTGCCATTCTACTTGCGGCAACCAGGCCAGGTCCGCGTTGCTCACCAGCGCGCCAATGCGCAAACCGCCATCGGGGGTGGGCACCACGTCATGCAGGGGCAGGCCAGTGATATCGATGACCCGCGCCGGCTGTTCGACATTCTCTTTCATCAGGTCCAGCAGGTTGGTGCCCCCGGCGATGAAGCGGCTGCCGGGGCCCGCTTGGCCAATGGCCTCGGCGATGCCCGCCGGGCGGCTGTAGCTGAAGGGGTTCATTGCCCACCCCCGGCGCGCACGTCTTCGATGGCGTCGATGATGTTGCCGTACGCACCGCAACGGCACAGGTTGCCACTCATCAATTCGCGCACCTGGGCCGGTGATTGCGCGCGGCCCTCCTCCAGCAGGCCGACAGCCGAGCAAATCTGCCCGGGGGTGCAGTAGCCGCACTGAAAGGCATCATGCTTGATGAACGCGGCCTGCATCGGGTGCAGCCCGGCATCGTCGGCCAGGCCCTCGATGGTGGTCAGGTGGGCGCCTTGGCACATGATGGCCAGGGTCAGGCAGGCATTGACGCGCTTGCCGTCGCGCAGCACCGTGCAGGCGCCGCATTGGCCGTGGTCGCAGCCTTTCTTGCTGCCCACCAGGTCCAGCTGTTCGCGCAGCAGGTCCAGCAGGGTCGTCCAGGGCAGCACTTGCAGGCTGCGGGGCTGGCCATTGAGGGTCAGCTCCAGGGTATGGGTGGTTTCGCTCATGGCAACCTCACGGTGTTCGGCCTGATTCTTGCGCAGCTTCTGCGAGCGGCGTCGTCAAGGCGTACGACTGGGTGGGTGGCACTATCGTTCAGGTGGATTGATGGGCGGCTCCTGCCTAAAAAAGGCATTCGCGCCTAAAACCGACACGCGCATTCACCGCCGGGCAACCATGCTGCTATGATGCGCGGCTTTTTTCGGCCCCTCGGCGAGCATGTGCTTTGCTTGAGGGGTCAATTCATTCACGGCGCCGGGGCGCGCCACGGGGAGCAGGCATGCTGGAAAGGCTGTTTCAACTCAAAGCACATAACACCAACGTGCGTACCGAGATACTGGCGGGCATCACGACTTTCCTGGCCATGGCCTACATCCTGTTCGTCAACCCGAGCATCCTCGGCGAGACCGGCATGGACAAGGGCGCCGTCTTCGTCGCCACCTGCCTGGCCGCCGCCATCGGCTCCACCGTCATGGGCCTGATCGCCAACTACCCGATCGCCCTGGCACCGGGCATGGGCCTGAACGCCTTCTTCACCTACACCGTGGTGCTGCACATGGGTTACACCTGGCAGACCGCGCTGGGTTCGGTGTTCATCTCTGCTGTGCTGTTCTTCCTGCTGTCGATCTTTCGTATCCGCGAATGGATCGTCAACAGCATCCCCTTGCCCCTGCGTTCAGCCATCGCCGCCGGTATCGGCCTGTTCCTCGCGCTGATCGCCCTGCATAACGCCGGTATCGTGGTAGGCAACGAGGCCACGCTCGTCGGCCTGGGCGACCTGAAAAAGCCTGCACCTATCCTGGCCACCCTGGGCTTCGTGCTGATCGTGGGCCTGGAAGCGTTGAAAGTGCGCGGCGCGGTGCTGATCGGCATCCTGGCGGTGACCATCGTCTCGATCCTGATCCACGCCAGCGAGTTCGGCGGCGTCGTCTCGATGCCACCGTCCCTGGCCCCGACCTTCCTGCAACTGGACATCAAGGGCGCCCTGAACGTAGGGCTGGTCAGCGTGATCTTCGCCTTCCTGTTCGTTGACCTGTTCGACAACTCCGGCACCCTCATCGGCGTGGCCAAGCGTGCCGGCCTGATGGGCAAGGACGGCCACATGCCGAAAATGGGCCGTGCCCTGATCGCCGACAGCACCGCGGCCATGGCAGGCTCCCTGCTGGGCACCTCGACCACCACCAGCTACATCGAATCCGCCGCGGGCGTGAGCGCCGGTGGCCGTACTGGCCTGACCGCCATCGTGGTGGCCGTGCTGTTCATCCTGGCACTGTTCTTCGCCCCGCTGGCCGGCAGCGTGCCTGCCTTCGCCACTGCTCCGGCCTTGCTGTTCGTGGCTGTGCTGATGATGTCGGGCCTGGCTGAAATCAACTGGGACGACATCACCGAAGCAGCACCGGTGGTGGTCACGGCCCTGGCGATGCCCTTCACTTATTCCATCGCCAACGGCATCGCCTTCGGCTTCATTTCCTGGACACTGATCAAGCTGCTGTCGGGCCGCACCCGCGACCTGAACCCGGCGCTGGTCATCCTGTCGATTCTGTTTGTCATCAAGCTGGGCTGGTTCAACGCATGAGTACAGTAGTGGACCCGGCGGACTACAGCCGCCAACTGGACGAAAAGACCGCGCGCCTGCGTGAACTGCTGGCGCCTTTCGATGCCCCGGAACCCGCGGTGTTCGACTCGCCACGCGAGCACTACCGGCTGCGCGCCGAATTTCGCCTGTGGCGCCAGGACGGCCAGCGCCACTACGCCATGTTTGCCCCGGGCGAGAAGCACCAGGCCATCCTGATCGAGGAATTCCCGATCGCCAGCCTGCGCATCAACGAACTGATGCCCAAGCTCAAGGCCGCCTGGCAGGCCAACGAAGCGCTGAGCAACAAGCTGTTTCAGGTGGAGTTCCTGACCACCCTGGCCGGCGACGCCATGGTCACCCTGTGCTACCACCGCCCCCTGGACGCACATTGGCAGGCCGCCGCCGAACAATTGGCGGCCGACCTGGGCGTCAGCCTGATTGGCCGTTCCAAGGGCAAGCGCGTGGTGATCGGCCGCGACTTCGCCGTGGAAAAGCTGGAAGTGGCAGGCCGTACCTACCAGTATCAACAGCCGGAAGGCGCCTTCACCCAGCCCAACGGCACGGTGAACCAGAAGATGCTCAACTGGGCTTACGATGCGTTGGGCCAGCGTGATGACGACCTGCTGGAACTGTATTGCGGCAACGGCAACTTCACCCTGCCCCTGGCCACCCGGGTGCGCAAAGTGCTGGCGACCGAGATCAGCAAGACCTCGGTGTACGCGGCACTGAACAACCTCGCTGACAACGCTGTGGATAACGTGACCCTGGTGCGCCTGAGCGCCGAGGAATTGACCGAGGCGTTGAACGAAGTGCGCCCATTCCGCCGCCTGCAGGGCATCGACCTGAAGAGCTACCAGTTCGGCAGCGTATTCGTCGACCCGCCCCGCGCGGGCATGGACCCGGACACCTGCGAACTGACCCGGCGTTTCGACAACATTCTGTATATCTCCTGCAACCCGGAGACGCTGGCGGCGAACATCGCGCAACTGCACGATACGCACCGTATCGAGCGCTGCGCACTGTTTGACCAGTTCCCGTATACCCACCACATGGAATCGGGCGTGCTGCTGGTTCGCCGGTAGCCACGTCAGCAGTCAGCGGCTTTGCAACCAACCGCTCAGCCAACGGGTCGCCCGCGGCATGAACACGTAGACCACCAACAGCACCACGCTCAAGGTGATCAGCGTGTTCGCCGCTGCATAGCTGCCCAGCCAGGGCACCAGTTTGAACACCGGCCCCCACAACCACGGCACCAGAAAACTCAGCGGCAGAATGACCATGAAGGTCACGCACGCCTGCTTCCAGCGCGGCGGCGGGCTGCCAGCGTCCACGGGGGTGAACCAGAATTCGCGGTCGTTGTTGATCTCGGTCTGGTCGCCGTCCGCCAACATCAGCCTGGCCTCGTCCACCAGCCGCTTGCGGTCACTGGAGTCCAGCCAAGCCTGCAACTGCTCGGTGCTGGCGAAACGCAGCACGCTGGTGAACAGCTGCAAGCCCTGGCTGTGGCCCCGCATGACATCGATGCCCAGGTGGCCGGGGTAGCTGCGAGCGGTGCCTATGATGCGCCGCAGCCATTCTTCGTAGCGCTGTTCCTGGCCCTTGCTGATGCGATGACGCACCAGCAGGGTCACTACGCCGTCGGACATTTCGATGTTCATGTGGGTGGACTCCTTTCGCGCTGAGCTTAGTTGGCTTGGCGCTGTGGCGCCTTGTGGACCATCGTGTAGGCGTAGTCCACGCCCATGCCGTAGGCGCCGCTGTGTTCGCGCACCAGGTTCATCACCGCGTCGTAGGTGTCTTTATGGGCCCAGTCGCGCTGAAATTCGAGCAGAACCTGCTGCCAGGTCACCGGGATAGCACCGGCCTGGATCATGCGTTGCACCGACATGTCATGGGCTTCCTGAGTGGTGCCACCACTGGCGTCGGTGACGATGTACACCTCGAAGCCCTCGGCCATGGCTTCCAGGGCGGGGAAGGTCAGGCACACCTCGGTCCACAGGGCAGCGATGATCAACTTCTTGCGGCCAGTGGCTTTCACCGCCTCCACGAACCTGGCGTCTTCCCAGCTATTCATCGAGGTACGCTCGATGGGCTTCTGCCCAGGGTTCACGCCCAACAGTTCAGGCCAGATGTACCCGCTGAAGCTTTCGGTTTACACCGAGGTATAGATCGTCGGCACATTGAAGATCTTCGCAGCCTTGGCCAGGCCCACGGTGTTGTTTTTCAGCACCTGACGGTCGATGGACTGCACACCGAAGGCCATTTGTGGCTGGTGGTCGATGAGGATCAAGGCGGCATTGGCGGGGTTCAGCAGTTCGTGCTTGGACATGATGTATTCCTTTTCAACAGGTTCGAAGTAGTGGGTGGCTGGACGCTGCCGCTTGGGGGTGTGCGCCTGGCGTGTTGATAATGTAAGTCCGTGCACTCTACGCAACAATCCCATAAAATCGAGACTCATTGATTCCATATCAGGGACACTGATGGACCGTATCGACGCCATGCGCGCCTTTGTCACCACCGTGAATGAAAACGGCTTTGCCGCGGCCGCCCGGGCCATGGATGTGCCACGCTCGAAAATCAGCAAACAGATCCAGGCCCTGGAGGAAGACCTGGGGGTGCAGTTGCTGCAGCGCACTACCCGCAGCCTGCACCTGACCGAGGCAGGGGCGGAGTATTACGAAGCCGTGCGCGAGGTGCTGGCCTCGGTGGACGAAGCCGAACAGCGGGCGCGCAGCGGCCTGGGGGAAGCGCGGGGGGTGTTACGGGTGAACGCGCCCATGTCATTCGGGTTGCGCAAACTGGGGCCGCTGATCCCCAGGTTTCACGAGCAACACCCGCAAATAGAACTGCAGTTGGTGCTCAGCGACCAGCAGGTAGACCCGGTGCGTGGCGGCTTCGACGTGACCATCCGCATCGCCAGCCTGGCGGACTCAAGCATGGTGGCCAAGCAACTGGCCCCGGCGCCCCGGGTGCTGGTGGCCTCCCCCGACTACCTGGCGCGTCATGGCACGCCACAGGTGCCCCGCGACCTGACGGGGCATGCGTGCCTGAACTACGGCTACCTGCAGAGCGGCGTCAGCCTGCAGTTGAGCAATGGCAAGGACACTCAGCGCGTGCACGTGACCGGCCCCCTGCACGCCAACAACGGCGACCTGCTGGCCACGGCGGCCGAAGGCGGCATGGGCATCGCCCTGCTGCCGGCCTTCATCGTCGAGGACGCGCTGGCGGCCGGCCGGCTGGTGGCGGTGATGTGCGACTGGCAGGCACCGCCGATCGGCATCCATGCGGTTTACCCCTCGGCCCGGCGGGTGCCGCAGAAAACCAGGGCGTTCATCGACTTCATGGTGTCGCAGTTGGCGCCCTCTGCTTGAGGTTGCGACTATCTCTGTAGACGGGGCGAAGCTCGGGAAACCGCCAGCGCGGTCTTCCAGACCCACCGCACCGCCTTCTTCCCGAGCTGGCGCCCGGTCCTACTGGGGGGAGACACGAGGGGTAAGGGCCATCTGCAAAGATATCCACAACCGACCGCCCGGCGGCGTTGACGGAATGCCCAGCGTTCCCCACAATTCAAAGGCGTCATGACCCTGGCCTAGAGAACTCGGGTCGCAGCGCGGCGTCAGCGAAGCGGGTGGAAGAGCAATCTTCCACCCGCTTTTTTTACGCCCGTGATTCAGCCTCCGAACGAGCGTGGAGATAAATTAATTTGACCAAATTAACTGGTTAGTACAATTTATGTACACCTCGCTCCACTGTCTCACACCAAAAATAACAAGGGAGAGTCTCCATGAGCCGTACCGTACTGGTGCTCAACGGCCCGAACCTCAACATGCTGGGTACTCGCGAACCTGCCACCTATGGCCGCGAAACCCTGGCCGACGTCTCTGCCCTGTGTGCCCGCACTGCCGAACAGCACGACCTGACGGTCGAGTTCCGCCAGAGCAACCATGAAGGCGAAGCCATCGACTGGATTCATCAGGCCCGCGGCCGCTGCGCAGCGATCGTCATCAACCCTGGCGCCTGGACCCACACCTCCATTGCCATCCGCGATGCACTGACCGCCAGTGAGCTGCCCGTGATCGAAGTGCACATCAGCAATGTGCACGCCCGTGAAACCTTCCGCCACCACAGCTATGTCTCCGGCGTCGCCGTGGCCGTGCTGTGCGGCTTTGGCACCAATGGCTATAGGTTGGCGCTTGAACACGTCAGCCACCTGTTGAACAACAAGGGTTAACTCGCAATGTCCCAGAACAATAAAACCAGTGTATTGGCCGGCCTGATTGGCGCTGGCATCCAGGCCTCGCGCACCCCTGCCCTGCACGAGCGCGAAGGCGCCGCCCAGGGCCTGGGCTACCTCTACCGGCTGATCGACCTGGACCAGCTGAAGCTCGACACCACCCACCTGGAAGAGCTGCTCACTGCGGCCCAGCGCATGGCCTACACCGGCCTCAACATCACCTTTCCGTGCAAACAGGCCATCATTCCGCTGCTCGATGACCTATCGCCCGAAGCCCGTGGTATCGGCGCGGTGAACACCGTGGTGCTCAAGGATGGCAAGCGCGTAGGCCACAACACCGACTGCCTGGGCTTTGCCGAAGGCTTTCGCCGTGGCATGGACGGCGCCGCCCGTGAACGTGTGGTGCAGATGGGGGCCGGCGGTGCTGGCGCGGCAGTTGCCCATGCGCTGCTGATCGAGGGCGTGAAACAGCTGACCATCTTCGACGTGGACGCCAGCCGTGCCCAGGACCTGGCCGACAACCTCAACCAGCACTTCCCCGGCAACCGCGCCCGTGCGGGCAGCGACCTGGCGGCGGCGATGAACGAAGCCGACGGCATGGTCAACACCACGCCGATGGGCATGGCCAAGCTGCCAGGCATGCCCGTTCCGGCCGAGCTGCTGCGCAAGGATCTGTGGGTAGCGGAGATCGTCTACTTCCCACTGGAAACCGAGCTGCTGCGCACCGCCCGCGCCTTGGGCGCGCGCACCCTGGACGGCGGCACCATGGCCGTGTTCCAGGCGGTGAAGGCCTTTGAACTGTTCAGCGGCATCGTGCCGGATGCCGACCGCATGACGGCGCATTTCAACAGCATGAATGGCTGAAGCCGCCTCAATCAAGCACCGGGCGCAGCAGCGCCTGGGCTTCGTAGAGCGCCGGCAGGTAGCGCTGCTGCATGGCCTGGGGATTGAGCCGGGCCACCTGGGTGGTGATCGATAACGCCGCCTTGAGCACGCCCTTGCGGTCACGCAGGGGCACGCTCAACACCGCCATGCCCACCTCGAACTCCTGATCGACGATGCAGAACCCCTGCTCGCGCACTCGCTCCAACTCTTCTTCCAGCGCCGCCACCGTCACCTTGGTGTAGGGCGTCAGCGGCCGTTGTTCGACGCGCTGCAGGTAGCTGCGCAACTCCGCAGGCTGCAGTTGCGCCAGCCAGATGCGCCCGCTCGCCGTGCAATACAACGGCAGCCGCGACCCAGGGCGGATCGACAGCGACGATATGTGGCTATAACGACTGCGCACCACGTGAATGATGTCGTCGTCATCCCGGACGCCTACGGACACGTGCTCCTGAGTACTGCGCGCCACCTGCTCGACGATCGGCCGCAGCATGCGCGGTAGCTGGGCGGAATCCACGTAAGCCTGGCCGATACGCAGGGCCTTGGCAGTCAGCCAGTAGTCGCGCCCATCGGTTTCAACGAAGCGCTCATGCACCAGGGTCAGCAGAAAACGCCGCGCGGCGCTCTGACTCAATCCCGACAGCCGCGCTGCCATGGGCACCGTGAGCCGCGGGTGGTCTTCGCTGAACAACTGCATCAGCGCCAGGCCCTTCTGCAGCCCTGCGATGAGGTCTCGTTCGTGGATAGTGGGTTGTTTCATTGGTGCCCCGCCCGGATTATCGGCCCGACGATGCGATTATCGCAGTGGTACCGCGAATAACAACCAAAACCGCTAACAGCCGCGTTGTGACGCTTGCCGGCCAGCCTCACCATGGGCCCACAACAACAGCAAACGGTCCAGGAGATCGACATGATTCGCGGCTCGACCCAATTGGTGGCCATACTCGGCACGCCTATCGCCCAAGTGAAATCCCCCGACAACTTCAACCGCTGGTTCGCCGACAACGATCGCGATATCGCCATGCTGCCCATCGACCTGGGGGCCGCGGCGTTGCCGGCGTTCGTCGACACGCTGCGGGGCTGGCAGAACCTGCGTGGCTGTGTGGTGACGGTGCCCTACAAACAGGCCGTGGCGCCCTTGCTCGATGCTCTCACCGAGCGGGCCGCCGCCCTGGGCATGGCCAACGTGATCCGCCGCGAGGCCGATGGCCGCCTGATAGGCGACCACCTGGACGGCATTGGTTTTCTCAAGGCCGCGGCGGCTCACGGCTTCCAGCCGCAGGGCAAGCGTGCCCTGGTGGTGGGCGCCGGTGGCGTGGGCGCGGCCATTGCCTACGCGCTGGCCGAGCAGGGCCTGGCCGAGCTGGTGCTGGTGGATGTGCGCACCACTCAGGTAGAGACACTGAAAAAGGTGCTGATCGACGCCTTCCCGACGCTGGCAGTACAAAGCGCCTACAGTGAACTGGGCACCTTTGACCTGGTGGTGAACGCTACGCCGGTGGGCATGGGGGATACCGGCCACTTGCCGCTACCCGACACCGCCCTGGCCGGCCTGCGCCCAAACACGCTGGTGGCCGATGTGGTCACTTCGCCACCGGTTACCCCTCTGCTTGCCAAGGCCCGCGACCAGGGCTGCCGTATCCAGACCGGCCCGGAAATGGCCCGCGCGCAGATGGGCAACCTGGGCGCCTTCATGGGCGTGACCCCCGAAGACGCCTGAGGAGGCCGCCATGAACGCAGCCATACCCACACAGGGTTGGACTCACCATGTGGACCTGGTGGTGCTGGGCAGCGGCGCCGCCGGGTTCGCCGCCGCCACTACTGCGGCCTGCCGGGGCATGAAGGTATTGATACTGGAAAGGGCCGAGACGTTTGGTGGCACCTCGGCGATCTCCGGCGGCGCCGTATGGGTTCACGGCACCGACCAGGCACGTGCCGCTGGCGTGCAAGCCCCCCCCGATGCCGTGCGCCGCTACCTGAAGGCCACCATCGGTCCCGGCTACCGTGCCGACCTGATAGACACCTACATCGCACGGGGCGCCGAAGCGCTGCGCTACCTGGAAAGCCACAGCGAACTGAAATACGCGCTACGACCCCTTTCCCCCGACTATCACCCCGAGGAACCCGGTGGTACCGACCGCGGCCGCGCCCTGGAGATGGTGGAATACGATGGCCGCCGGTTGGGCGCCTGGTTCCAGCACCTGCGCACCCCGCCGCCGGGCATGCTGTTGTTCGGTGGCATGATGGTCAACCGGGTGGATATCCAGCACCTGCTCAGCTTCCGCCGGTCGCCCGCCTCGCTGTGGCATTGTGTGAAGCTGCTGGCGCGCTACGGCAAGGACCGCTTGCGCCACCCGCGCGGCACCCGCCTGACCGTCGGCAACGCCTTGATCGCACGGCTGGCCACCACGGCTTTCGCCAAGGGGGTAGACCTGTGGTTGAAGGCCGAACCGCGGGCGCTGGTGCACGAGCACGGCGCGGTCACTGGCGTGGAAGCCGACTATAACGGCCAGCGCTTGAGGGTTCAGGCACGCTGCGCCGTGGTGTGCGCCGGCGGTGGTTTCGCCGCCGCGGGCAATGCCGATGGCCTGCGCCCGGGTACCGGCAGCGACCACCTGACCATGTCCCCCGCCAGTAATGACGGCACCAGCCTGGCCCTGGCCCAGGTGGCGGGTGGGCACCTGGGCGAAGGCTTGGCGGCCAATTTCTTCTGGGCCCCGGTGTCCCTGCGCCGCCACGCCAATGGGTCGCTGGAACGCTTCCCGCACCTGGTCACCGACCGCGCCAAACCAGGCATCATCGCCGTGAACCGCAGGGGCCAGCGCTTCGTCAACGAGTCCGACTCCTACCATTGCTTCGTGCCGGCCATGCAGGAAAACGCCAACTCACCGTGCTGGTTGATCGCCGATGCCCAGGCCCTGAACAGCTACGGCATGGGCCTGGCACGACCCAAGCCCGTGGATAACCGCGCACTGGTGGACGCGGGTTACCTGTACCAGGCCGACAGCGCCGCGCAACTGGCGCACTTGATCGGCGTCGACCCCGACGGCCTGGCCGACACCTTGCGCCAGCACAATGCCGATGCCGTGCGCGGCACCGACAGCCAATTCGCCAAGGGCGGCAACAGTTACAACCGCTCCCTGGGCGACCCTCATCACACCCCCAATCCCTGCCTGGCGCCGCTGACGAAAGCGCCCTGGTACGCGATCCGCGTGCACACCGGCGACCTGGGCTCGGCCCGAGGGCTGGTGACCGATGCCACCGCGCGCGTGCTCGACCGCCAGGGCCAGCCCATTGCCGGCCTGTATGCCGCAGGCAACGACATGAACTCGATCATGGACGGCACCTACCCCGGCCCCGGTATCACCCTGGGCCCAGGCCTTACCTTCGGCTACATCGCCGCCACCCACGCGGCCACCCGGCTGCAACGCAGCACCCCTACCCAACAAGAGGCATGACCATGTTCTATGAATTGCGCACCTACACCCTTAAGCCCACCAAGCTCGCCGACTGGCTGGCGCTGTACCAAAGCGATGCCCTGGCCGTGCAGACCGAGCACCTGGGCCGCCTGGTGGGTTTCTTCACCACCGAAATCGGCGACGTGAACCAGGTGGTGCATATCTGGGCCTGGGAGAGCCTGGACGAGCGCATGGCCCGGCGCACTGCCATGGCGGCCGACAGCCGCTGGATGGAGTTCAGTCGCAAGAACAAGGAACTGGACGCCGTGATGAAACTGGAGTCGCGGATGATGCGTCCCACTGCATTCTCGCCACTCAAGTAGGCCAGGCCCATGAGCGCTCCTGAGCACTACGACTGCGACGTACTGGTCATCGGCTCGGGGGCCGCCGGCCTGGCCGCCGCCGTGACCGCCGCCCACCACGGGCTGAAGGTGATCGTCGCCGAGAAGCACCACCACCTGGGCGGCACCAGTGCCTGGTCGGGTGGCTGGTTGTGGGTACCCGGCAACCCGCTGGCAGTGGCCGAGGGGCAGCTGGAAACGCCCGGCGCCGTAGAGCAGTACCTGCGCCAGCAACTGGCCACGGCGCAGTTGGATGACCGCGTGCAGGCCTACCTCGAACAGGGGCCAAGGATGGTCGACTTCTTCCAGCGGCATACCCAGGTGCAGTTTTATTCAGGCAGCCGCATGCCCGACATGCATGACGGGCCAGGCGCCGCCCTGGGCGGCCGTTCGCTGTGCGCGCAACCATTCGATGGACGGCGGCTGGGGCCATGGCTGCACAGGTTGCGCCCACCCCTGGACCTGATCAGCCTCGGCGACATGGGCATCGCTGGCGGCACGGACCTGGGCCATTTCTTCAATGCCACGCGGTCAGTGAAATCGGCGCTTCATGTGACCAGGCGGCTGGCGCGCCATTGGTGCGACCGCCTGCTGCATGGGCGCGGGCTGCACCTGGTCAATGGCAACGCGCTGATGGCCCGCCTGTTGCGCAGCGCGCTGGATTTGCAGGTGCAGGTGCGTACGCACAGCCCGGCGCTGGCATTGCTGGTGGATGGCCATCGGGTAGTGGGCGCGCGCTTGTCCACTGGCCAAGTGCGGGCGCGATGTGGCGTGGTACTGGCGGCAGGTGGGTTTGCCCATGACAGGCAGCGGATGAGTGAAGTATTCGGGCATGACAACCACCTGTCGGCTGCGCCGGCGCAGAATACGGGGGACGGGATTCGGTTGGGTGAAATGGCTGGCGGGGTAGTGCCTGCCCTGCCCAATGGGGCTGCCTGGGCACCCGTCTCCAGGGTGATGCGCGGAGGCAGGCATTCCAGCTCGGCCCAGGCTTTTCCCAATTTGATGGACAGGGCCAAACCCGGCTTCATTGCCGTGCGCGACGACGGCCGCCGCTTTACCAATGAAGCCGATTCCTACCATGACTTCATGCAGGCACTGTTCGCCGCCAACCCCACCGACCGCCAGCCCCATTGCTGGCTGATCTGCGACCACCGCGCCCTGCACCGCTACGGGCTTGGAGCTGCACGGCCGTTTCCGCTGCCTGCCTGGGGCCTGCGTCGCCGGGGATATCTGATCAAGGCCCGGAGCGTGGCGCAACTGGCCGAGCGCTGCGGTATCGATGCCGCTGCCCTGCACTCCACGGTGCAGCGCTTCAATCAGCAGGCGCGCCAGGGGCATGACGACGACTTTCACCGCGGCGCCTCGGCCTACAACCGCGCCCAAGGTGAAGCCACGCACGGACCCAACCCATCGCTGGGCGAGCTGGCGCGTGGGCCGTTCTATGCGGTGAAACTGGAGCCGGGCAGCCTGGGCACCTTCATGGGCTTGGCCACCGACCGCCAGGCACGGGTGCTGGATGCACAGGGCCTGGTGGTTGACGGGTTGTATGCGGTGGGTAATGACATGGACAGTATCATGGGCGGCCATTACCCCAGCGGCGGCATTACCCTGGGGCCGGCGATGACCTTCGGCTACCTCGCCGGCCTGAGCCTGGCAGCCGACGCCGTCAGGGTTTCAGGTAACGCAGCACCGTGTCGACGATCATCTCGCGATGACGTGCCATGTTCTGCTCTTCACTGAAGTCGATCTGGAAGATTTCGCCGAAGGTATGCTTGTT
This sequence comes from Pseudomonas sp. RIT-To-2, assembly GCF_029623465.1. Taxonomy (NCBI): domain Bacteria; kingdom Pseudomonadati; phylum Pseudomonadota; class Gammaproteobacteria; order Pseudomonadales; family Pseudomonadaceae; genus Pseudomonas; species Pseudomonas sp. RIT-To-2. The sequence continues at coordinate 35,854 of NZ_JAPYKM010000019.1, forward strand.
GGACACCCGGTAGAAGCAGAACGAACTGATCAGCAAGTGCACGTCCAGGGCATCGAGGCCCTGCCGGAACAGCCCTTCGCGGGCACCGCGTTCCAACACCTCGCCCAGCGCGTGCAACACGGTCTTGTTCATGGCGCGGATGGCGGTGGACTGCTTGATGTACTCGCCCTTGTGCATGTTCTCGTTGCACACGATGCGCACGAAATCGACATTGGCGTCATGGTGATCGAAGGTGAATTCCACCAGGCGGCGGATACCATCGCGCGGCTCCAGCTCACCCAGGTGCAGGTCCACCTCAGTGCTGCGGATGTCGCCGTAGAGTTTTTCCAGCACCTCGACGTACAACTGCTCCTTGCTGCCGAAGTAGTAGTAGATCATGCGCTTGGAGGTTTGCGTGCGCTCGGCAATGGCGTCTACCCGTGCACCCGCCAGGCCTTGCAGGACGAACTCGGCGATCGCCGCCTGGAGAATGTTCTCGCGGGTTTTCTCGGGGTTGTTCTTGCGGCTCTTGCGTGGCGCCGGTTCAGCAGTTTCCACGGAGCGTTCTGTCATTGTTGTCATTCTGGGCTCACGGCCATCGTTAAACAGCGGCAATTATGGAGCGGCCAGCGCGGCGAAGGAAGCCTGCAAGCCCCGGTCTACAACCAAAGGCTTGCAATTGCATGCAAACGGTTACAGTTTGGCGTGGCGAACACCCTTGCTGCGCGCCTTGGCCATGGCCGCCAGACGCACCGCGACGTTCGCCGCCCCGTACCCGGCGTAACCATTGCGACGCTGGATGATTTCGAAGAAGAAACGGTCTTCGAAGGGTTCGGTGTACACGTGGAACAGCTCGCCGCCGTTGGCGTCACGGTCGTAGAGCACGTTGTAGTAGGCCAGTTCGCTCAGGAACTCGTCATCGAAGTCAAAGCGCGCGGCCAGGTCGTCGTAGTAGTTGAGCGGGATGTCCAGCAGCGCCAGGCCCGCCTCCTTGGCCTTGGTGACGGCAGCGAACATGTCGTCGCAGTCGAAGGCAATGTGGTGCACGCCCGACCCACGGTAGGTGGACAACGCGTGGGAAATGGCGGTGTTGCGGTTCTCGGAGATGTTCAGTGGCAGGCGGATGGAGCTGTCACGGCTGCGTACCGCACGGCTCTTCACCAGGCCGTACGGGTCGGGCAGCACGACTTCGTCGTCGGCGGTGAAGTCCAGCAGGCTCTTGTAGAACAACGTCCAGTTGTCGAGGTTGTCCGGCGGCAGCGCCATGGCCATGTGGTCGATGCGCTTGAGGCCCAGGGGGTTCTGCTTGACGTCCTTGAGGCTGAAGTCGGTGTCGTAGATGGTGCGGCCCTGGGCGTCCTGGTCCACCAGGTAGATGAGGCTGCCATCCGGCGCGCGCACGGCGGCCAGTTCACGCTCGTTGGGGCCCACCAGGCCACGGAACGGCTGGCCTTTGTAGGCCACGGCGCGCTCCAGCGCCTTGGCGCTGTCTTTCACCCGAATGGCGGTGGCGCACAGCGAAGGACCGTGGGACTCGAAGAAGTTGTGGGCGAACGAGTACGGCTCGGAGTTGAGGATCAGGTTGATGTCACCCTGACGCATCAGGCTCACGGCCTTGGACTTGTGCTGGCCAGCCTTGGCGAAGCCCAGTTGCTCCAGCACATTGGTCAGCTTGGCGCCCTGGGCTTCGTCCACAGCGAACTCGAGGAATTCGATACCGTCGTAAGCGTCGGCCTGGGGTGGCGAGAACAGGATGTCCAGGTTCGGCGCCGGGGTGGCTTCCTGTTCCAGCAGCTTGCGGGTTTTCTCTTCCAGGTACAGCAGCGAGCGCAGGCCGTCGGCGGCGTTGGCGCGCGGCGGCGCGGCGCGGAAGCCATCGTTGAAGATTTCCAGCGACAGCGGGCCGGTGTAACCGGACTTGATGATCGGCGCCAGGAAGCCCGGCAGGTCGAACTCGCCCTGCCCCGGGAAGCAGCGGAAGTGGCGGCTCCACTCCAGCACGTCCATGTTCAGGATCGGCGCGTCGGCCATCTGCACGAAGAAGATCTTGTCGCCCGGAATGGCGGCGATGGCCGCCGGGTCGCCCTTGAGCGACAAGGTATGAAAGCTGTCCAGCAGCACGCCCAGGTTCGGATGGTCGGCGGCTTTGACGATGTCCCAGACCTGCTGGTAGGTATTCACGTGCTTGCCCCATGCCAGGGCTTCGTAACCAATGCGCAGGTTGCGCTTGCCCGCGTGCTCGGCCAGCAAGTGCAGGTCGTCGACCAGGATCTGGCGGTCGCCCACGGAGTCAGCCGAAGCGTTGCTGCACACCAGCACCAGGTCGGTACCCAGTTCCTGCATCAGGTCGAATTTGCGCTCGGCGCGTTCGATGTTGCGGGCCAGGCGATCACGGCGGCAGCCTTCGAAATCACGGAACGGCTGGAACAGAGTGATGGCGATGCCGAGGTCGGCACACATCTGGCGAATTTCGCGCGGGCTGCCATCGTAGTACAACAGGTCGTTTTCGAAGATCTCGACACCGTCGAAACCCGCGGCGGCAATGGCTTCGAGTTTTTCCGGCAGGGTACCGCTCAGGGAGACGGTGGCAATCGAACGATGCATGTTTCAGCTCCATGGGGCTGGCGGCCAGGGCACTTCACGGGTCCGCATCTGGCCAGCTGGCCGATGTCCGTTACAGGGTGTCAGGCGCACCTGCGACGGGTTGAAAGAATTCTTGGATGCTAATTTATACCGCACTTTTATGGCGTACGAACCAGTTAGTTTTGTGGGCGATTATCGACCGAAAACACACCGGTTCAATTGACGATTTTTCGATCAATCGCCACCATCGCCCCCCTCATTGAAGCCCGTCAGCCGGCCAAAAGCCAGCAGACGCAGCACTGAGCTACGCCAACCCAGCGTACTTCAGAACCGCGCTACTCCATAAAAATTTCAAAAAATCGGGTAACCATCATGCACGCTGTAAATGCACTTGCGCCTCGCCATGCGAGCATGGGCGAGAAAATCCGCGGCGCCCTGGCCGTGGGCAAAACCCGTTGGGGCATGCTCGCCCTGGTATTCTTCGCCACCACCCTGAATTACATCGACCGTGCCGCCCTGGGCGTCATGCAGCCTATCCTGGCCAAGGAAATGAGCTGGACGGCGATGGACTACGCCAACATCAACTTCTGGTTCCAGGTGGGCTACGCCATCGGCTACGTGCTGCAAGGCCGGCTGATCGACAAGGTGGGCGTCAAACGCGTGTTCTTCTGCGCGGTGCTGCTGTGGAGCGTGGCCACCGGCCTGCACGGGCTGGCCACGTCGGCCGTGGGCTTCATGGTGTGCCGGTTCATTCTGGGCATGACCGAGGCAGCCAACTACCCAGCCTGCGTTAAAACCACGCGCCTGTGGTTCCCGGCTGGCGAACGCGCAGTGTCCACCGGTATTTTCAACGCCGGTACCAACGTGGGCGCGATGATTACCCCGGTGATGCTGCCGTTGATCCTCGCCGTGTGGGGCTGGCAGGCGGCGTTCATTTGCATGGCCTGCCTGGGCCTGACCTGGAGCGTGTGCTGGGCCCTCAAATACTACAACCCCGAAGACCACCCACGGGTAAAGCAGAGCGAACTGGATTACATCCAGGCCGAACCCGAGCCTGAGCAAAAGGCCGTGCCGTTCCACCGCATTCTGCGCATGCGTGGCACCTGGGCCTACGCCTTGGCCAATGCAATGACAGCGCCCGTGTTCTGGTTCTACCTGTACTGGCTGCCGCCGTTCCTGAACCAGCAATACCAGTTGGGCATCAACGTGACCCAAATGGGCATCCCGCTGATCATCATCTACCTGAGCGCCGACTTCGGCAGCGTGGGTGGCGGCATCCTGTCGTCGTTCCTGATTGGCCGCGGGGTGTCACCCGTCAAGGCGCGCCTGACCTCCATGCTGCTGTTCGCCCTGTGCATCGTCGCCGTGATCGGCGCAGCGGGCGCCAGCAACCTGTGGGTGGCGGTACTGGCGATTTCCCTGGCCATCGCCGCGCACCAGGCGTGGACAGCGAACATCTGGGCGGTGGTGATGGACTACACACCCAAGCCCATGATGAGCACAGTGTTCGGCTTTGGCGGCATGTGCGCGGCGGTGGGTGGCATGTTCATGACCCAGATCGTCGGCTACATCCTGACCGTGACCCACAACAACTACCACGTGCTGTTCATGATCATCCCGGGCATGTACTTCATCGCACTGGCCTGGCTGTACCTGATGGCGCCGCGCAAGGTGCCGGTAGTCGACTAGTGCGACCGTAGCAGCGGACCCGGCCGCGTCGCAGTCGCCGCATTAGATCGGCAGAACGCGGTGACTGCGACGCGGCCGGGTCCGCTGCTACAGGCGCTCCAGGACCTGCAGGGTCTTGTCCAGCGCCTTCTTTGCCCGTTCCAGGGCGCTGCCGCCGTCGCGCACCGGCACTTCCAGGCTCAGCGGCAAGCCCGCCGGCAATGCCCGCAGCAGCCCCAGCAGATCGCAATCACCATCCCCAGGGAAGCGCCGTTCGTTGCGCGCCTGGCGCAGGATCTCCGCCATATCATCAGGACGGGGGCCGGCCACATCACACAGCTGCACGTAATGGGTACGTGAAGCCGGTAGCTGGCGCAGGTCTTCCAGGCGCGAGGCAGAACGGTCGAAGTGAAACGCGTCGACCAGCACACACCCATTGTCCCGCCCCGCTGCTTCGACGATACGCATGGCCTGCACGAGGTTCTTGGCGTCGGTCCAAGGCATGAACTCCAGGTGCGGGCGAATCCCGTAGGGCTTGGCCAAGTCACACAGGGCAGCGAAGTTTTCGGTCAGGCGCGCCTCGTCCGGGTCATTGCCCGCCACCAGCAATTCGGTGGCGCCGAACTCGGCACCGACGGCCAGGTGCGCAGCGAAGTCTGCCACCAGTGTATCGGGCTTGAGCCGCAGTATCTCGATGTCCAGTACCTTGACGCCGGTGTCGCGCAAGCGCGCGGCAGTCTGGCGGCGCAGCTCGGCGTCGCGCACCAGGGGAAAATGGTGCTCCTCGGGGGTCGCCGGTTCCGTGCGCAGGCCAACATGGCTGTAGCCGGCGCGGGCGGCGACTTCAACCATGTCCGGTGGGGACAATTCAAGCACCGTCAGGGCGGCGAGGGACAGGATGCGTGGCACAGGGGAATCCTCGTGATGATGTTCTTGCTTCAGTATTTAGAACTCAGTTCCATTTTCCTGCAAGAGGTTTTTCCACGCCACGACAAGCTGCGAAGAGCGGCAATCAGCTGAACAGTTCGGACGCAGGGCACGCTTGGGAGAGCTCCGCGGCAGCGGCCAGAAGGGGCGCCGACAGTTCCTGCAGGCGGGCCTGGCTCAGGCGCGCGGTAGGGCCGGCCACGCTCACCACTCCCACGACCTGGCCATCGACCGGCCGGCGCACCACGGCGGCGATGGCCGAAGTGCCTATTGCCGAGCTTTCCATTACCAGCGAGTAGCCACGCTGGCGGGTCTGCTCCAGGTGTTCGAGCAATTGGGTATTGGACTTCGGCGCGTTGGGCCCGAAGTCTTCGCGGTTGGCGATACCCTGGCGCTCCACCAGGGCCAGCGCCTGGGCATCGCTGAGGCTGGCCAGCCAGGCGTGGCCGGACGCGGTGTAGAACAGCGGCGCGTCCTGGCCCATTTCCGGGTCGTAGCGCAGCCCAGAGCGGGCGCCCTGGGCCTTGGCGATCCAGGTCTGGCGCTCGCCGTCGATCACCCCCAGGCGCACCAGCTCGCCGGTTTCCTGGGCCAGGCGCTCCAGGATCGGCTGAACGATGTCCGCGCCGCTGCTGGCCAGGTAGCGAAAGCCCATGGCCACCAGCTTGGTGGACAGGTGGTAACGGTTATTGTCGGGGTTCTGGCGCACGTAGCCCAGGCGCATCAGCTCACCGAGCATGCGGTGGGTAGCGCTCTTGGGAATGTCCAGTTGCTCGGCCAGGGTCTGCATGGGCAAGCCCCGGGGGTCGCTGGTGAGGCTTTCCAGAAGGCTGAAAGCACGTTCGATCTGACTGCCGGCCATGGTGACGGGTCCTGGTGAAAGTGGGGCGATTCTAAACGCGGTGGGGCGAAGCGCAAGCTGTCCGATCTTCGCCCAATTTCGCCACGCGCACCCTTGGCGGCGACGACATGGCCGCCATAGAATGTGGAACGCGGTTCCAGAATACTACAAAATCCGTCATCCCACCGAGCCGCCGCCAGGAGATCTTGTTCATGCCTGCCGCTACCCCGCTTCATTCCACCGTGGACTGCGATGTATTGGTCATCGGCTCTGGCGCGGCCGGCTTGTCGGCCGCCGTGACCGCCGCCTGGCATGGCCAAAAAGTCATCCTGGTGGAAAAGGACGACGTGTTCGGCGGGGCCACCGCCTGGTCCGGCGGTTGGATGTGGACGCCGTGCAACCCCCTGGCCAAGCGCGCGGGCATCGACGAAGACGTCTCGCTGCCACGCACCTACCTGGAACACGAACTGGGCGAGCGCTTCAACCCGGCCATCGTCGACGCTTTCCTGGAAGCGGCACCGCGCATGGTGGCGTTCTTCGAACAGCACACGTCCTTGCAATTCAGTGATGGCAACGCCATTGCCGATATCCACGGTGACACGCCGGGAGCGGGGACTGGCGGGCGCTCTGTGATCGCCGCGCCCTATGACGCGCGCCAGGTGGGCAAGCTGCTCAAACGCCTGCGCCGGACCCTGCGCGAAACCTCGTTCATGGGGATGCCGATCATGGCGGGGGCTGATCTGACCGCGTTCCTGACCCTGACCCGCTCCTGGAAGTCGCTGCTGCACGTGACCAAGCGCTTCAGCCGCCACCTGTGGGACCTGGCGGTGCACGGCCGGGCCATGCACCTGGTCAACGGCGTGGCGCTGGTAGCGCGTCTGGCCAAGTCGGCCGAAGACCTGGGCGTGCTGCTGTGGGAGTCGGCACCGGCCAAAAGCCTGATCCACGAACAAGGCCGCGTGGCCGGCGCCGTGGTGCAGACAGCCAAGGGGGACATTGCCATCCGAGCCCGCAAAGGCGTGGTGTTGGCGGCGGGCGGTTTCCCCAATGATGTGGAACGGCGCAAGGCCCTGTTCCCCCGTACCCCGACTGGCCACGAGCACCTGGCGCTGCCGCCCCTGGGCACCAGCGGCGATGGCCTGCGCCTGGGCGAGAGCGTGGGCGGCCAGGTGGCCGATGACCTGGTGAGCGCCGCGGCCTGGTGCCCGGTGTCGAAGGTGCCTTACAAGGACGGCAGCTTCGGCCACTTCCCGCACATCATCGAACGGGGCAAACCGGGCATCATCGGCGTGCTGGCCAACGGCAAGCGTTTCGTCAACGAGGCCGACGGCTACTACGACTACACCAACGCCATGGTGCGCGAGGCACCGGGTGAAGAAGTCGCGTCATGGCTGATCTGCAGCCATGCCTTCCAGCGTCGCTATGGCCTGGGCATTTCCCGCCCCTTCCCCCTGCCCGTCTCGCCATGGGTCACCAACGGCTACCTGAAGACCGGCAATACCATCGAAGAACTGGCGATTGCCTGCGGCATCGACCCGGCCGGCCTGGTGCAGACGGTCAGCGACTTCAACCACTACGCACGCAATGGCCAGGACCCCGAGTTCGGCCGCGGCAATACCCCTTACAACCGCAAGCAGGGCGACGCGCTGCACCAGCCCAACCCCTGCGTGGCCCCCATCGAACAGGGGCCTTTCTATGCGGTCAAGGTTCAACCGGGCAGCTTCGGCACCTTCGCCGGGCTGCGCACCAATGAACATGCCCAGGTACTGGATGCCCGCGGCCAGCCCATCGCCGGGCTGTACGCGGCAGGCACCGACATGGCCAGCATGATGGGCGGCTACTACCCCGCCGGCGGCATCAACCTGGGGCCGGCCACCACGTTCGGCTATATCGCCGGCCGCCACCTGGCGGGCGCAACGACCTACGAATGAACACCACCACGAATGCAGGGAGATCGAGCATGCAGAGCATCACCAACCGTCACGGGCTGAACATGCCCAAGCTGGGCCTGGGTACCTGGCCCATGGTCGGCCAGGAATGCACCGCCGCTGTGGTCCAGGCGCTGGATGTGGGCTACCGCCACATCGACACCGCTGCCGGCTACAACAATGAAGACGCCGTAGGCAACGCCCTGGCCCAGACCTCGGTGCCGCGCGAGCAGATCCACGTCACCAGCAAGGTGTGGTGGGACAAGCTGGCGCCGGCCGACATGCGCCAGTCGTTCGACAATACCCTCAAGGCATTGCAAAGCGACTACATCGACCTGTTCATGATCCACTGGCCGACCAAGGACTGGGACCTGGAGCGCACCATCGAGACGCTGGTTTCGTTCAAGGAAGACGGCCGTGCCCGCAACATCGGCGTGGCCAACTTCCCGTTGCCATTGCTGACCAAGGTGCTCGAAGAACTTAAAGCGCCGCTGTCGGTGCTGCAAGTGGAATACCACGTCACCCTGGACCAGACCCCGCTGCTGCAACTGGCCCGCAAGCACGACATGGCCCTGACCGCGTACAGCCCGATCGTGCGCAACCGGGTGTCGGAATACCCGCAGTTGCAGGCCATCGCCAATAAGCATGGCGTGCTCCCCACCCAGGTAGCGCTCAAGTGGCTGCTGGACCAGGACGGCGTGGCAGCCATTCCGAAAGCGGCGAGCCGGGCCAACCAGTTGAGCAACCTGGCCTCACTACAGGTTCAGCTGGATGATGAAGACCGTGCGCTGATCGCCGGCCTGCCCAAGGACCAACGCCTGGTGAGCCCGCCGTTCGCGCCGCAGTGGGATTGATCCCTTATCAGGCGATGCGACACAAAAAAACCGCCCATCAAGGCGGTTTTTTTGTGTCGGCTTTTCGGCTTAGAAGTCGAAGAACACGGTCTCGCCTTCGCCCTGGATGCGAATGTCGAAACGGTAGGCCGTCTTGCCATTCACTTCACAGCGGGTAGCGATCAGAGTCTCGCGGCGCGCTGGCTGCTCGATCAGGTTCAGCACCGGGTCCTTGGCGTTAGCCTCGGCTTCGTCGCTGAAGTAGATGCGGGTTTGCAGGTGGATGTTGATACCACGGGCAAACAGGCTGACGTTGATGTGCGGCGCCATCGGAACGCCCGCGGCGTTCTTCACCACGCCCGGCTTGACCGTGTGCAGGTCCCACTCGCCGCCGTCGAAAGTGGTGGCGGTACGGCCGAAGCTGTTGAACGGCTTCTCCAGGTTGTAGTCAGTGTCGTAGTGGCCGTTGGCATCGGCCTGCCAGAACTCCAGGAACGAGTCGCGCACCTTGTGGCCATTGCCGTCGTAGACGTCGCCCAGCAGCACGATGTGCTCGCCCTGGGCGCCTGGCTTGGCCATCTGGTTCCAGATTTCCTGGTCGCGCGGCGGGTTGCCAGCGGCGGACAGGGCCAGGCCGATGTGCACATAGGGGCCAGCGGTCTGCGAAGCTGTTTCCTTGAGCAGTGTGATAGGCATGGTGGCGCTCTCCTCAGCAGTTTTCGAAGTGGGTCTTGCGCTGGCCGCGCAGCACGATGTCAAAGCGGTACGCCAGGCAATCCATCGGATTGGCGTGGTTCATGTCCAGCTTGGCGATCAGGCTCTGTACCGCTTCGGGGTCGGCGATGGACTTGACGATCGGGCACATCGGGATCAGCGGGTCACCTTCGAAGTACAGCTGGGTGATCAGGCGAGTAGAGATCGACGGGCCGCTTACCGACACGTGGATGTGCGCCGGGCGCCAGTCGTTCGGGCCGTTGCGCCATGGGTACGGGCCCGGCTTGATGGTGCGGAAGTTGAAGTAGCCTTCGCTGTCGGTGACCATGCGGCCGACACCACCGAAGTTGGGGTCCAGCGGCGCCAGGTAACGGTCATTCTTGTGGCGGTAGCGGCCACCGGCGTTAGCCTGCCAGATTTCCACCAGGGTGTGCGGGATCGGCTTGCCGTACTGGTCGCACACGCGGCCAGCCAGGATGATGCGCTCGCCGATAGGCAGGCCACCGTTGTTGAAGTTCAGCAACAGGTCGTTGTCGTACTTGCCGAATTTCAGGTGCGAGAAATCCGGGCCGGTGGATTCGCTCACCGATTGAGGAATGCTCACCAGGGCCTGGCGCGGGGAGCGCGGCACGGAGGTCTTGTAGTCGGGGGTCAAGGCTTTGGGGTGCCAATTACGGTCACGGATAACGAAGCGACTGGTGTCTTGGGAAGACATGCCGTTCTCCTATTATTTGATTTATTGGGTCCTGCGGACAGGCTTGGGGCTAGTCTCAATGAAATCTTTAGTATCGAAAATTGAATATAGCAGCACCATACATATCCAATTGGTTATCCATACCGCTGTTCTGGAGGGTCTAAGCCATGCTGTGGAAAAAAGGTCGTCGCAGTGACAACGTGGTCGACGCCCGGGATGATGATTCTGCCGCAGGCGGCGGCGGTGGCGGCCTGCGCATCGGTGGCAAGGGCCTGAGCCTGACAGCCGTGGTGCTGATCGTGGGCTTTGGCTTGCTCACCGGCCAGGACCCCATGCAGATTCTCGGACAACTGACCGGGCAACTGAGCCAGCCGCAAACCGCACCGGCAGACACACGTACCCGCCCTGCCCCGCCCGCCAACGACCAACAGGCAGATTTCGTGCGCGCCGTGCTGGGTGACACCGAAGACACCTGGACCCAGATCTTTCAGCAGGCCGGCAAGCAATACCAGGACCCCAAGCTGGTGCTGTTCCGCGGCCAGGTGAATTCAGCCTGCGGGTTCGCCACCTCGGCAGTGGGCCCCTTCTATTGCCCGGGCGACCGCCAGGTGTACCTGGACATGGACTTCTTCAAAGAGATGGCCCAGCGCTTCCACGCCGCCGGCGACTTCGCCGAGGCTTACGTGATCGCCCATGAAGTGGGCCACCATGTGCAGAACCTGTTGGGGGTGTCGGCCAAGATCCAGGCCGCACGCCAGCGTGGCCAGCCCATGGAAGGCGCCAGTGGCTTGTCGGTAAGGCAGGAACTGCAGGCGGACTGCCTGGCGGGGGTGTGGGCCTACCATGCCCAGCAACGGCTGAACTGGTTGGAACCGGGGGATGTGGAAGCGGCGCTCAATGCCGCCAATGCCATCGGCGACGACCGTCTGCAGGAACAGAGCCAGGGACGCGTGGTCCCCGACTCCTTTACCCATGGCACCTCGGCCCAGCGCGTGCGCTGGTTCAAGGCAGGTTTCGCACAGGGTCAGGTGAACCAGTGCGATACCTTTGGCGCCAAGGCGCTGTGATCAGAACGCCGCTTTGATCTGCACACCGGCCATCAGCGCGTTCTGGGTGTTGGTGCCGTAGAACGCACCCGGCTCCTTGATGTACTGCACGTCAGGGCGCACGGTCAGCCACTTGGTGACCTGGGCGGTGTAGCTCAGCTCGATCAGCTGCTCGCCGCTGTCCAGGTTGCTGATTTCATCAGCTGCGGCGGCGGTGGACGCAGCGGCGATCTGGTTGTCACGGGTGTGCGGGTTCAGCACCGCACGGCCGTAGGCCAGGCCGATGGCGTCGTCAGGACGGCTGTCGAACGGTTTGTGCAGCACTACGCCCGCCGAGTACCAGTGGTGGAACGGCGAAGTGGCCACGTCGGTCTGGGTGGCCTGGCCGAACACGTGCAGGTTGCGCTTGGGGTCGGTGGCCGAGTGCCACACGGACTGGTCGGCCAGCACATAGGAACCGGAACGGCCGGCAGCGGTGCCGTTGTGGTCGATGCGCGCGGTATCGGAGGTGTCGTAGTACCAGCCGAACTTGTACTGGCCGTCATATTCGCCGGCGTGGGTGTAGATCAGCTCGATCGGCATGATGGTGCCGGTGTAGTGATCCGGGCTCATGCGCAGCGCGTACTTGGACTCACTGTTGGTGATCGGGTTGACCTCGAACGCGGCAGTCTGGATCGCCCACTCGTCGTTGATCTTGTACTTCAGCATGCCACCCCAGTGGCCGGTCGGGGCGTTGGTCCAGCCGCTGCCACCGGACATCGACAACGGGTGGGCACAGAAGCCGGCGTTGACGAAGTTGGTGAGAATGCTCATGCCACCGAAATCATTACCCATGGGCATGAAACCGACTTTCATGTCCAGGTTGGGAGTGAAAATGGTGCGCTCGTAGCTGAATTCACTGATACGGGTGTACTGGCCGCCGTAGATTTCCTGCACCGGCAGGCGGTTGCCCACCAGGTCGTTGGAGGCGCTGTTGCCGCGGCGGTCGGTAACCATGATCTGCACCAGGCCGCCGTTGTCCACGCCCAGGATCTTGCTCAGGTCGAACCGCGCGCCAATGCGCAGTTGCTGGGCGTAACGGGCGCCGTGGCTCTCGCCGCCGTGCACGGTGCCGAAGGTTTCGGACACGTAGTCACTGGTGATCTTCACGCCCTCGTTCTCGAGGCGCGTACGTTCACCGCCCCAGTTACCGGTCATGAGCGAGTCGTCGGCCAGGGCGAGGCCCGGAACCACCAGGGAGCCCAGCGACAGGCCGGCCACCAGGCCTGAAGTCTTGATGCGACGCGAAGATTTGATGAGCATGATTCTCTACGATTTCGATTGATTCAGGAGGAGGTATCGGCCGGCAGGGATGTTTAGCCTAGTACGAGGGGTGCATCATAATGACGCACCCCTGCGGAATTAAGACCAATGGTAACAAAATTGTGTTGCGGAATTTAAGAAAATGATCGGAATAGTTAGTTTAGTTTCATACGCAGGTATGCGATGGTCGAGCGGGGCTTTCCAAACGTGAAAGCCCGCCCGGTGATGGCCGGTCAGACAGTGCGAGGGCGGGTCTCAGCGGGTAGCGAGGTCGAGCAGGTCGGAGCAGGTTGGCGCGTGCCAGTCGGCAAGCTCGGGCCACGGGTTTTCCGGCAGGTTGACCAGTACAGTGTGGGTGCCGGCCGCGCGGCCGCAGTCCAGATCAAAGCGGTAATCGCCCACCATCACCATCTGCGACGGTGACACGCCCCAGCCATTGGCCAGCTTCAGCAAGCCATCGGGGTCCGGCTTGGGTAGCGCATTGTCGCGCCCCAGCACGTCCTGGGCAGCAAAGCAGTCGGCAATGCCGATGGCCTCAAGGGTAATGTGCGCCAGCTCCCGTGCGTTGCGCGTCAGGATACCCAATGTGTGGCCGCGGGCCGCCAGGCTGCGCACCAGCTCGACCGCGCCATCGGCGGCGCGGGAAGCCACCGCCAGTTCGCGTTCGTGCTCCAGCAACCAGGCATGCTTGGCCGCCGCCACGTGCGCGGGCAAGCCCGCCAGGTGGGTCAGGATGTCATCCTCGGGCGGAATCTCCAGGGCCACGCGAATGGCTGCGAAATCGTGCACGGCCACGGTCAGGGTGCCATCCATGTCGAACACCCAGTGGCGTATGTCGCGCAGGCTCATGCCCAGTCCTTGCGGTGGCGAATCAGGCCTTCCTGGGCCGCGGACGCTACCAACTGGCCCGCACGGTTGTACACGCTGCCGCGGCAGAACCCGCGGGCATTGCCGGCCCAGGGGCTGTCCATGGCATACAGCAGCCAGTCATCGGCACGCAGGTCGCCATGGAACCACAGGGCGTGGTCGAGGCTGGCCAATTGCATATCCTTCTGCCACACCGACTTGCCATGAGGCATCAGCGAGGTAGTCAGCAGGCCGAAGTCAGAGGCATAGGCCATGATGTATTTGTGCAGTGCCGGGATGTCCGGCAGCGTGCCGTCGGCGCGAAACCACACGTATTTGACCGGGTCCCCAGGGACCGGGTTGTAGGGGTCGCGTTCGGTTACCGGGCGCACTTCAATGGGCTTGGGGCACAGCAGCTTGTCGCGCAGTTGCTCGGGGAGCGTGTGGGCGATGCGCTGGGTCAGTTCCAGTTCGGTGGGCAGGTTTTCCGGGCCGACCACGCCGGGCATCGACGCTTGGTGCTCATAGCCCTCTTCGTCGTACTGGAAGGAAGCGCTGCAGGTGAAAATCTGTTGGCCCTTCTGCACGGCGGTCACGCGGCGCGTGCTGAAGCTGCCGCCATCCCGCACCTTGTCGACCATGTACACCACCGGTAGCTGGGCATCGCCGGGGCGCAGGAAGTAGCCATGCAGGGAGTGCACATGGCGCGCGTCCTCGACGGTCTGGCTGGCGGCCGACAGCGATTGGCCCAGTACCTGGCCGCCGAACAGCTGGCGAAAACCCAGGTCCTGGCTGCGGCCGCGAAACAGGTTTTCCTCGATGGGCTCGAGGGTCAACAGGTCAACCAGATCGTCCAACACGTGGCTCATTCGAACTCTCCAAAAACAGTAACGGTGCCCGTGAGGCGAGACAGTGAGGGCGAATGATACAGGCAAAAGCCCCGGCCGCCGACCAGGTGCTAGCCGTGCAGGGTCTGGCGCCACTGGTCGCGATTGATGCGGTACAGCACATGGCGCTCCAGTTCATGCCCGGGCGGGAGCCGTGGGTGGTCGAAATCACCGAACGGGTCGCGCTGCATGCCGATGGCCTGCATGACCTTCTTTGACGGCTCGTTGGCCTGGGCGGTAAACGACACCACCTCGTCCAGCCCCAGCTGACTGAAGGCGGCCCGCAGGCTGGTCCAGGCCGCTTCGCTGGCAAAACCCAGGCCCCAGTGACGGCTGGCCAGGCGCCAGCCGATTTCCACCGCAGGGGTGAAAGGCGCCTCGAAGCTGACATGGCCCAAACCGGTGAAACCGATGAAGGCCCCGGTGTCCTTGCGCTCCAGCGCCCACAGCCCGAAGCCGTATTCGTTGAAATGCCCACGGATGCGCCCGATCAACGCGGCGCTTTCCAGGCGTGTGAGCAAGGCGGGGAAGTAGCGCATCACCTGCTCATCGGCGCACAGGGCCGCGAACTCCGTCAGGTCTTCGTCACGCCATTGGCGCAGGATCAGGCGCGCGCTTTCCAGCTCCAGGATCGGCTTCATCACTGTGTTCCCCGTTGACGGTCCTTGAAGTTTACTCTGCCGGTGGCAAGATTCAGGCAACCCCCTGCGCCGAAAGTGCCCATGCCACTGCCATTGATCTACCACGACGATTACAGCCCCGAGTTCCCCCCGGAACATCGCTTCCCCATGGACAAGTTCCGCCTGCTGCGCGACCACCTGGTGAGCAGCGGCCTGGTACGCGATGCCGACCTGCTGCGCCCCGAACTGTGCCCGGCAGACATCCTGGCCCTGGCCCATGACCGGGATTACATCGAGCGCTACATGAGCGGCAGCCTGGCGCGCGAAGACCAGCGCAGGCTGGGCCTGCCCTGGTCCGAAGCGCTGGCGCGGCGCACCGTGCGCGCGGTGGGTGGCTCGCTGCTGGCGGCGGAGCAGGCCTTGCAGCACGGGCTGGCCTGCCACCTGGCCGGCGGCACCCACCATGCTCATCATGACCATCCCGCCGGCTTCTGCATCTTCAACGACCTGGCAGTGATCAGCCACTACCTGCTGGGCAGTGGGCGGGTGGGCAACGTGCTGATCTTCGACTGCGACGTGCACCAGGGCGATGGCACGGCACGCATCCTGGCCGACACGCCCAGCGCCATCACCGTGTCACTGCACTGCGAAAAGAACTTCCCGGCGCGCAAGGCCGACAGCGACTGGGACATCCCCCTGCCCATGGGCATGGGCGACGACGCCTACCTGCAAGTGGTGGACGAAACCCTCGATTACCTGTTGCCCCTGTACCGGCCCGACCTGGTGCTGTATGACGCCGGCGTGGATGTGCACAAGGACGATGCCCTGGGCTACCTGCAACTGACCGATGCGGGCGTGTCGGCGCGCGATGAGCGTGTGCTGCGCCATTGCCTGGGCCGGGACATTCCGGTGATGGGCGTGATCGGCGGCGGTTACAGCAAGGACCGCCAGGCCCTGGCCCGCCGCCACGGGCTGCTGCACCACAGTGCCCAGCGGGTGTGGACAGATCTGGGGTTGTGACTTACCCACATCGGCTGTGGAGCCGCCTGTGGATAACCTGCGGGAAAGCCCTGCCACGCCAGTAACGGCGTGGCCTGCAGGCCGCTGTACGTTTTTTATCCACTGCTGATGAGCTACAATGGCCGGCTTATTTCGTACCGTGTGGCTGCCCATGTCAGATTCCCTCCCCACCCCTGCTCATCATGTCGCGATCATCGGCGGCGGCCCTGCCGGGTTGATGGCCGCTGAAGTGCTGAGCCAGGCCGGCGTGCGCGTTGAAGTGTTCGATGCCATGCCATCGGTGGGCCGCAAGTTCCTGCTGGCCGGGGTCGGCGGCATGAACATCACCCATTCCGAGCCGTACCCTGCGTTCGTCGCGCGCTACGCCGAGCGGCGTGATGAGGTGGCCGCCATGCTGGCCGAGTTCGATGCCGAACGCCTGTGCCAGTGGATTCACGGCCTGGGCATCGACACCTTCATCGGCACCTCCGGGCGGGTATTTCCCACGGACATGAAGGCCGCGCCCCTGCTACGCGCCTGGCTCAAGCGCCTGCGTGAACAGGGGGTCGTTATCCACACCCGGCATCGCTGGCAGGGCTGGAACGTCGACGGCAGCCTGCGTATTCAACACCCTGGGGGCGAGTTGGCGGTAAAGCCGGACGCCACGGTGCTGGCCCTGGGCGGCGCCAGTTGGGCGCGCCTGGGCTCCGACGGTGCCTGGCTGCCCTGGTTGACGGAGCGCCAGGTAGCCATCGCCCCCCTTCAGCCCGCCAATAGCGGTTTCGAAGTGGCGGCCTGGAGTGATTTGCTACGCGACAGGTTCGCTGGCGCCCCCCTGAAGAACGTGGCCATGCACCTGGCCGGCGAGACGCCGCGCCTGGGTGAGGCGATCGTCACCGCCACGGGTATCGAGGGCAGCCTGGTGTACGCCCTGTCGGCACGCATCCGCGAGCAGATCAATGCGCAGGGGCAAGCGACGGTCTACCTCGATCTGCTGCCGGGCAAGCCTGTGGATAAAGTGGCAGCCGCCTTGAGCAGGCCTCGGGGTTCGCGCTCCATGGCCAAGCACCTGCACAGCGTGCTGGGCATCGACGGCGTGAAGGCGGCGCTGCTGCGCGAGCTGTCGGACAAGGCTGCCTTTGATGAACCACAGGTGCTGGCGGCGGCGATCAAGGCGTTGCCCATCGTCGTGGTGCGGCCACGGCCGCTGGATGAAGCGATCAGTACAGCGGGCGGTGTTCGATTTGACGCGCTGAATGCAGGACTGATGCTGACGGCGGCGCCAGGGGTGTTCTGCGCGGGGGAAATGCTGGACTGGGAGGCGCCAACGGGCGGCTACCTGCTGACGGCGTGCTTCGCCAGCGGGCGAGTTGCGGCCCACGGTGCGCTGGACTGGTTGCGCACCTGACCGTCAGCAGCGGGCCTGGCCGGGCCGGCCGTCACGCGGGGTGAATGAAACCACGCGGCGGTCCGGTCGCGGCCGGGTCCGCTGCTACACAGCGCGTTAAGGCTTGCGCTTGCGTGGGCCGGTGTTGAAGGCCGGCACCTTGCGCACGGGCTTGGCGGCCGGGGCAACGTTTTCGGTGGGCGTGTCGCCGCTGTCCATCCATTTGCCCAGGGTGCGCTTGCCGCCACTGACCTTGGGTTTCTTCGGCTTTTTCGGTTTTTTCAGCACGTCGCCGCTGGCATTGGTTTCCGGGACGCGGTGGTCGGGTTCGAAACCCGACTCTTCCTGGCGCTTGAGGGTCTGGCGGGTCAGCACTTCGATGGCCGACAGCAGTTGCACTTCGTCGGCGCACACCAGCGAAATCGCCTCGCCGGTCTGGCCCGCCCGGCCCGTGCGGCCGATGCGGTGCACGTAGTCTTCGGCAACGATGGGCAGGTCGAAGTTGACCACGGTGGGCAGGTCGTCGATGTCCAGGCCGCGGGCGGCCACGTCAGTGGCCACCAGGATCTGCACTTCATTGGCCTTGAAGCGGTCCAGGGCACGCTGGCGCGTGGCCTGGGGCTTGTCGCCGTGGATGCCGTCGGCGTTGATGCCCAGGCCCTGCAGGCGCTCGACCAAGGCATCGACACCGTTGCGGGTCTTGGCGAAGACCAGGGTCTGCTTCCACTTCAGGCGTTTCATCAAGTGGATGAACAGCTCTGGCTTGCGCTTCTTGTCCACCGTGACGATCCACTGCTTCACGGTGGAAGCCGCTACGTTGCGCGGGCTGACTTCGATGCTCAACGGGTTGTCGAGCATCTGCCCGGCCAGCAGGCGGATGTCGTCGGAGAACGTGGCCGAAAACAGCAGCGTCTGGCGCTTTTTCGGCAATGCGGCGTAGATATCGCGCAGTTCTTCGGCGAAACCGAGGTCGAGCATGCGGTCGGCCTCGTCCAGCACCAGGGTTTCCAGCTGGTTGAATTTCAACGCGTTCTGACGATAAAGGTCCAGCAGGCGGCCCGGGGTGGCCACCAGCAGGTCGATGCCCTTGCGCAGCTTCATCATCTGCGGGTTGATGCTGACGCCACCGTACACCGCATAGGTGCTCAGCGGCACATGCTCACCGTATTCACGAATGCTGGCGTGCACCTGTTCGGCCAGTTCCCGGGTCGGCACCAGCACCAGCGCGCGCACGCAGTTGCTGGCCACTTTCGGGCCTTCCATGGTCAGGCGCTGCAGCATGGGCAGCGCGAAGCCGGCGGTCTTGCCGGTGCCGGTCTGGGCGGCGGCCATCAGGTCACGGCCGGCCAGCACCGCTGGAATGGCCTGGGCCTGTACCGGCGTCGGGGTCTGGTAGCCAAGGGTTTCCAGGGCGCGCAACAGGGGTTCAATCAGGCCAAGGGTGGCGAATGTCATCGAGGGTACCGTCAGGTCAAATTCTGCAATGCGCGCAGTTTACCTTGTCAGGGCGTGTGGAGGCGGGCTTGCCAGCGAGTTTTTCTGAACGGTCGCTGGCGGGGCGGTCAGGCGCCGCGATGCTTGCGCAGCGCGTCGCCGATCTTCGCCGCCGGCACCCTCTGCAAGGTGCAGAACAATGCATGGGACACCTGGCTCAAGCCATGGGTCTGACGCAGCTCGCCGGCCAGGTGCTGAACCAGGTTGGCCGCCATCTCGGCGTCGGCCATGGCCCGGTGGGCAGTGCCGGTGTGCGGCAGGCCGGCCCATTGCGTCAGGGTGCCGAGCTTGTGGTTGGGCGCCGCCGGCATCAGGCGCCGGGCCAGCAGCATGGAGCAGGCGAAGCGCTGGCGACGTTCGCGGCGCAGCAGGCCCAGTTCATAATCCCAGAACCGCTGGTCGAACGAGGCGTTGTGGGCCAGCAGCGGCGTGTCACCGACAAAGTCGGCCACTTCACCCATTACCTGGGCAGCCGGCGGCGCACCGCGGACCATGGCGGTGGTGATGCCGGTCAGGCTGGAGACGAACGCGGGCACGGCCACCCCCGCATTCATCAGGCTCTGGTAGCGATCGACGATCTGCCCGCGTTCGAGCATCACCACGGCGATTTCGGTGGCACGGCAGTAGGCGCCCGGCGAGATGCCGGTGGTTTCAAAGTCGATGACGGCAATACGTTCCAAGACAACTCCAGGTATTCAATTCTTGAGCAACAACGCGCCTTCGATGGGCACGTAGCGGCTGGCGGCGCGGATCAGCGAGTTCGCCGTGAGCCCCGGTACGCCGTAGGCAACCGCCTGCACACCGTGCTTGCTGATGATACGGTCGAGCAGCATGTCGAAGTCGCCGTCGCCGGAGGCCAGTACCACTTCATCGACGCGGTCGGCCACGTCCATGATATCGATGGTGATGCCTACGTCCCAGTCGCCCTTGGCCGAGCCGTCGCTGCGCTGGATGTAAGGCTTGAGCTTTACCGTGAACCCCAGGTTGCGCAGGATCTGCTGGAACTGCTGCTGCTTGCTGTCGCCACGGTCGATGGCATACGCATAGGCTTCGACGATCTGGCCGCGCTGGCTGATGTCGGCCCACAAGGCGGCATAGTTGAAATGGCAACCGTAGGCCTGGCGCACGGTGTAATAGAGGTTTTGTACATCGGCGAACACCGCGATTCTTTTCACCGCACATCCTCGTGGCGCCGGAGCGCTCGACCTTGATCAGGCCGTCAGTATGCCAGTTGCGACGCGCGTGCTGGGAATTGTCTGGCGAAACGGCCCGGGCAACTGCCGCGGGCCGCCTGCCGAAGGGGCTCAGACGAAGGTGTCGTCGTCATCGAAGAAGCTGCCACCGCTGTCATCGCTGAAGTCGGTGTCAGTGAGGTTACCGCTATCGTTGCCCCACGAATCGTTGTTGGCGAAGCGCTCAGGCTCGCTGCCGCCCCAGCCGCCCTGGTCCTGCACAGGCTCTTGCAGCACCTCGACGATTTCCTGAGGCTGGTTGTTGTGGTGGAACAGGCTGCTGATGCCTTCGGCCAGCATCACGCCACCGGCGACGCCGGCTGCGGTTTGCAAGGCACCCCGCATGAAGCCGCCACCTGCCGGAGCCGCCTGCTGGGGTGGCGGTGCGTATTGTGGTTGCTGCGGCGCAGGCTGCTGGTAGCCGTTGCCAGGCTCGCGCCAGCCGCCCGATTGCTGCGGGGCCGGTGCGGGCTCGGAACGCGAGCCACCGCCGAACAGGTTCGACAGGAAGCCGCCGCTGGCGGGCTGCTGGTTGCCCGAGCCTGCCTGGGCACGTGCCTGGGCCAGGTCGGCCTGGAGTTTCTTGACCTGCTCGTCCATGCGCTTGAGGGCCGCTTCCTGTACCAGGATGGCCTGGGCCATGTAATAAGGCACTGCCGGTTGCGCGGCCACATGTTCCTTGATCCGTTCGTACGCCTGGGCGTCACGTGGGGCTGATCCCGCTTCGGCTTGCTTGAGCCGGGTAAACAGTCCATCGATCAGGGTTTGCTCTTCGCTGTTCATGGCGACCTCGTTAGATTGCCGGTAAAAATTCGGCCCGGCCCGATATGGGCGGCCTGCGTACAAAATGGGGCACCCGGGTGACGGTTTCAATGGCGGCGCAGCATGAAACTTCCTTCAGCCGGCCGCCCGACCGCCACGGTTGGAGCCACGGGGCGCATGGGCTAAAGTGTCGGCCTGCTTTTTCATGTGCGATCGCGACTGATGAACCCCTTAGACGTACTGCGTGACTCCCTGTATTTCTTCCGCCGCAACCTGGCCGGCATCGCCCAGCTGTGCCTGCCGCTGCTGGTGCTCGAAGCCCTGGCCTCGCAAGTGGTGCAACACAGCATCGGCCCCGATGCCTTGCCTATGTATGACATCGCCGTGGGCCTGCTGTTCTACCCGCTGTACACCGGCGCCCTGATTCTGTTCCTCGATGCCCGCAGCCAGGGCCTGCAACCGCTCAAGCGCAATCTGCTGGCGGCCACGCTGCAGATGTGGCCGTTCTTCGCCGTGCTGGCGGCCACCAGCACGCTGTTGATCATGCTGGGCCTGTCGCTGTTCATCCTGCCCGGGGTGTACGTGATGATCCGACTGGTGTTCGCCGAGTACTTGCTGGTACTGCGAGGCCTTACCCCCATGGCGGCCATGCGCGACAGTTTCCAGCTGACCCAGGGGCACCTGCTGCCCATTGCCACCTGTGTGTTCGGCTCGCTGGTGCCGCTATGGGCCATCGACCTGGCCAGCAATACCGTCTGGCCTGACCCCAGCCACTGGCAAATGTTGCTGCTCGATAGCCTCAACGGCTTCCTGCAATTGTTCACCAGCGTGGTGGCCTACCGCCTGTACATGTTGCGCGTGGGCAAGACCGGCCAGGCGTGAGGCCTTGGGCCGGGGCGTCGGCTCGGTTATGCTCAGGGGCATTGCCACGCCATAAGCCGAGCCGATGACCCGACTACTGCGCAATACCCTGCTGGTGCTGGTGACCCTGGCGCTGTTGCTGGCGGTGCTGGTGTACACCCTGACCTGGCACCCAGAGCCCCGGGAAAAACTGACACGCATGTGCCGCGGCGCTGCGCCGCAACTGGTGCCTGGCCAGGCGCTGAAGGTGATGACCTGGAACGTGCAGCACCTGGCGGGCAAGCAGTACGTGTTCTGGTACGACCTGCCCGGTGGCAACGGCCCGGATGAGCGCGCTACCTCTGAAGACCTGGCGTACAACCTCGATGAAGTGGCGCGGGTCATCCGTGACGAGGCACCCGACCTGGTGCTGCTGCAGGACCTGGACGACGGCGCCAAGGCCAGCGATTACCAGGACCAGCTGGCGTTGCTGCGCGCCCGCATCGTCGACCTCTACCCCTGCGACGTCGAGTCCTTCGACTGGAAAGCCGATTTCGTGCCCGACCCGCATATCCTGGGCAGCGTTGGCCGCAAACTGGTGACCCTCAGCCGCTACCAGATCGTCCAGGCCGAGCGCCTGCAACTGCCAGGCCGCCCGCGCTGGAGCAACCCGTTCGCACCGCAGCGGGCCCTGCTTACCAGCTACTTGCCGATACAGGGTGGCGGCCAACTGGCGGTGCTCAACACCAACCTGGACAAGCCCGCCTCGGGAAGCGACCTGCAGGGCCAGCAGATGCAAGCCATCCTCAAGCGCATCGACCGCATGGAAAGCCATGGCACCCCATGGTTGCTGGGCGGCAACCTCAATGCCTTGCCCCTGGGCCAGACACTGCGCCTGAGCCAGGCGCAGCAAGCCACCTACCCGGCGGACAGCCCCTTGCACTTGCTGTGGGACCGTTACCCCATGATCCCGGACAACCAGGAAGCCAGCGGCGCGGACCGAAGCGACTGGTTCACCTACTACCCCAACGACCCGGCGGTGCCAGGCCCGGACCGCACGCTGGATTACCTGTTCCACAGTCCCAAGCTCACGCGCATGGAAGCGCGGGTGCGGCAGGAGGACACCGAGGAAATTGCCGATCACCTGCCGTTGATGGCGCGGCTGTTGTTGCCGCCGCCGGCTAATTGAGGGATAGGCGCCGAGAGTTCCAGACAGATAGGCGCTGGCCGCTTCCCGAGCTTCGCCCGGTCCCACAATGGACCGTGGTGCTCCGCGACACACCGGTCCATGCCAATCACTGTGGGACCGGGCGCCAGCTCGGGAACCAGGCACCGCGGTCTTCCTGACAGATACAGGCTGGCCGCTTCCCGAGCTTCGCCCGGTCCTACAATGGACCGTGGTGCTCCGCGACACACCGGTCCGTGCCAATCACTGTGGGACCGGGCGCCAGCTCGGGAACCAGGCACCGCGGTCTTCCTGACAGATACAAGCTGGCCGCTTCCCGAGCTTCGCCCGGTCCTACAATGGAACACGGTACACGCCAATCCCTATAGGACCGGGTGCCTCGGGCCTGCACCTTTCATTTTCTAGGCTTGATGCGCGCCGTGGCCTCCGCCACCAACGGATCATCCGGCCAGTAGTGCTTTGGATAGCGCCCCTTCAGGTCTTTCTTCACTTCGGCATAAGTGGTACGCCAGAAGTTGGCCAGGTCCTGGGTGACCTGCACCGGGCGCCGCGCCGGCGACAGCAGGTGCAGCTTGACCTGCAGGCGACCATTGGCGATGCGCGGGGTGTCTTCCAGGCCGAACAGTTCTTGCAGGCGCACCGCCAGGATCGGCGGCAGCTCGCTGTAGTCCAGCCGTACGTTGCTGCCTGATGGCACGGTGAGGTGCTGCGGCGCCCATTCGTCCAGGCGCTGGGGCAGCGGCCAGGGCAAGGCGTTGCGCAGAATGGAGGACAGGTCCAGGTTGCCGAAGTGGCTCAGTCGGGTGACTTTCCCCAAGTAAGGTTCCAGCCAGTCTTCCAGCGTTGCCAGCAGCGCGGCGTCGCTGACGTCCGGCCATTCGCTGGCGCCTTGTTTGTCGAGGTCCAGTTGGCGTAGCAGACCGACCCGGGCCTGCCACTGGCGCAGCTCGGGGGTCCAGGGCAGCAGTTCCAGGCCTTTGCGCCGCACCAGGCTGGCCAGGGCGTGCGCCCTGGCTGCGTCGTCCAGCCCGGGTAATGGCTCACGGCTGAGCACCAGCTCGCCGACCTTGCGCTGGCGTTCGGCGCGCAGCACGCCTTCGCGCTCGTCCCATTCCAATTGATCCACTTGGCGCACTTGCTCGGCCAGTACGCCGTCCAACAGCTGCGCGTCGAAATAGGTGGCCAGGTAGATGCGCTCTTCGCGCTGGCCCTGGCGGCTGCCCAGGTCAGCGATGACGATCCACTCGTGTTTCATCAGCGCGTCCGGTTCGCCGAATTGGGCAGCGCGGCCGTTGGCCAGACGGTATTCGCCGCCACCGGCCCGGCGTTGCTGGGCGACGCGGTCCGGGTAGGCCAGCGCCAGCAACGCGCCCAGCCAGCGCGGGTGCTGGGGATCGGCCACCGGCTGGCGGCCATTGCCCTTGAGGTAGCCGCGGTATTGCCTGGCCAGTTGCCGTACACGCTGGACACCGCCCTGGCTGCCGCGCGCACCGCGCTGCTCGCCTGACACCAGGCCCAGACGGCTGTGCAGGTCGGCGCCGGCGCCACGCAGGATGTCGCGTTCGCCCAGCAATGCCGCAACGTCGCAGGCCAGGTCCGCCAGCCCCAGAGCATGCCCGCGCAACAGCAAATGGGCGATGCGTGGGTGGGCAGGCAACTGGGCCATGGCCTGGCCATGGTCAGTGAGGCTGACCGCGCCCGCGTCAGCCAGCGCCCCCAGGCGTACCAACAGGTCCAGGGCCTGGTTGTAGGCAGCCGCCGGGGGCAGGTCGAGCCAGCTCAACTGGCCGGGCGTGACGCCCCAGCGCCCCAGTTGCAGGGCCAGCCCTGCCAGGTCGGCCTGGAGGATTTCAGCGGCGCCATACGCCGCCAATTGCTCATGCTGGGCCTCTGACCACAGGCGGTAGCACACGCCCGGTTCCAACCGCCCTGCCCGGCCAGCGCGCTGGGTGGCGCTGGCGCGGGAGATACGCTGGGTGTCCAACCGGGTCATGCCGCTGCCCGGGTCGAAGCGCGGCACCCGTGCCAGGCCCGCATCAATGACCACGCGCACGCCGTCGATGGTGAGGCTGGTCTCGGCGATGTTGGTGGCCAGCACCACCTTGCGCTTCCCGGCAGGTGCCGGGTCAATAGCAGCACGCTGGGCGGCCAGGTCCAGTTCGCCGTGCAGCGGGCACAACAGCACGTTGCCACCTTCGCCCAAGGCTTCAGCCAACTGCTGGTGCACGCGGCGAATCTCGGCCTGGCCCGGCAGAAATACCAGGACGCTACCGGTCTCGTCGTTGAGCGCTTCAAGCACGGTGTTGACCACCCGCGGCTCCACGTATTCACCCGGCTGGAACGGCCGGCTCCAGCGGATATCCACCGGGAACATGCGCCCTTCGCTGCGCACCACGGGGGCGTTATCCAGCATGGCGGCCAGGCGCTCGCCTTCCAGGGTGGCCGACATCAGCAGGATCTTCAGCGGCGGGTCATCGCGCAGCAGTTCGCGACCGTTGAGGCTCAGTGCAAGCGCCAGGTCGGCGTCCAGGCTGCGTTCATGGAACTCGTCAAAGATCACCAGCCCCACGCCCTCCAGCGCCGGGTCTTCCTGCAGGCGCCGCGCAAGGATGCCCTCGGTCACAACCTCGATACGGGTTTTAGGGCCAACCCTGCTTTCCAGGCGAATGCGGTAACCCACGGTTTCACCGACCTTCTCCCCCAACTCACTGGCCAGGCGCTCGGCCGCCGCGCGGGCCGCCAGGCGCCGTGGCTCCAGCATGAGAATGGTCTGGCCCGCCAGCCATGGCTCATCGAGCAGCGCCAGCGGCACCCGGGTGGTTTTACCAGCACCGGGCGGGGCTTCGAGGACCGCTTCGTGGCGGGCCGAAAGGGCTTCACGAAGGGCTGGCAGAACGGCATCAATCGGCAATGAAATCATGGTGGCTCCCAAGCAAGCCGACGAGTATAACGGCGAACCCGCGCCCTATTATCATGGTCTTATCTACTGGTAACGGCGTTTTGCCTGTAACGTTGTGTCCTTCATTACGGAGATTCCCATGCGTATTCCTTCGCGTTTGATCGGCGGTGTCCTGGTGGGCGCCCTGCTGACCCAGGTGACTGCCTGCGGCAGCCTGTTCTACCCTGATCGTCGCGGCCAGATCGACGGCCATGTCGACCCGGTCATCGTCATCGCCGACGCCGTGGGCCTGTTGTTCTATATCATCCCGGGCCTGATCGCGTTCGGCGTCGATTTCGCCACTGGCGCCATCTACTTCCCTCACGGCAAGACAGCCCAGGTAGCCCCGGAAAAACTCCGCGAGGCGGTGACCGCCGATGGCAAGGTAGACCGGGCGAAACTGGAAGCTATCCTGCAGAACGAACTGGGCCGCAGCCTGCCCCTGAACGACCCGCGCCTGATCGAAAGCCGTGGCAGCGTCGAACAGCTGGCAATGTTCGGCCTCAAACCCGCCGCGTAAGAAAAGGCCCCCATGACCCCATCCGCTCGCCACATCAAACTGCTGCGCCTGGCCACCCGCGCTTCGCTGACGGTGGCCGCCATTCTGATCATCGCCAAGGCCGTGGCCTGGTGGTTGAGCGGGTCGGTCAGCTTGCTGGCCGGCCTCACCGACTCGGTACTGGACGGCGCCACTTCATTCCTCAACCTGCTGGCGGTGCATTACGCCCTGCGCCCGGCCGATGATGACCACCGTTACGGCCACGGCAAAGCAGAGGCCATGGCAGGCATGGCCCAGGCGCTGTTCATCGGTTTCAGTGCGGTGCTGATCGCCTACCAGGCGGTCGAGCGGCTGCACAACCCGCAACCACTGGGCCAGGCAGGCCTGGGCATCGCAGTGATGGTGCTGTCGCTGGTGCTCACGGCAGGGTTGCTGGCCATCCAGTACAAGGTCATCCGCGAAACCGGCTCCACGGCCATTCGCGCGGACTCCTTGCATTACCGCTCGGACATGATGCTCAACGGCAGCATTCTGGTAGCGCTGCTGCTGGCACAGTTCGGCCTCGGCCAGATGGACGCCTTTTTCGGCCTGGGTATTTCCCTGTATATCCTCTGGAGCGCGGTACAGATCGCCCGGGAAAGCTCGGCCATCCTGATGGACCAGGAACTGCCGGCCGATGTCAGCGAGCAGATGCTGGCCCTGGCCTGTGGTGTGCCCGGCGTACTGGGCGCCCATGACCTGCGCACGCGCATGTCCGGCAACCACTGGTTCGTGCAGTTGCACCTGGAACTGCCAGGCCACCTGACCCTGACCGCCGCCCACGACCTGTGCGAACAAGTGGAGGCAGCGATCATGAAGACCTACCCACAGGCCGAAGTGCTGGTGCACGCCGACCCGCAGGAAGTGCTCAAGGCCAGCCGCACCGACCCGCGTCAGTACACCCTGTAACCGCGGGTGGTCAGGCAGGAGCCGAAGGCGTTGCGGTAGCCGTACACCACGGCCTCTTCAGGCGCATAGGTGGCAGTGGCCGGGTCGAATCCGGTCTGCTGCACCGCCTGGCGATAGCACTCGTACTTGTCCTGAGCCATCTGCTCGGGGCTCTGGCCGTAGGCCGGGTACAGGTTCACGTCATAGGGGTTGGGCGCGGGCTCCGGCTGGGCGGTGGGCGGGTTGACCACCTGGTACTCCTGGCTCGAGTCCAGCCACTGGTAGTAGCTGCCTGCGGCGAGGAAGAACAGTGCGCCGCCCACCCATACTTCGCGGGCATAGTCCGGCAGGTAACGGGTACGGATACCATAAGGCGGTGACACCACTATGTAGCGCGGGCCTTCAGGCCGGTACCAGTAGCCCCCCGAGAAAAAGTAGTCGCCCCCCCGGTATGGCACGCGGTAGGACTGCCCGGGGAAACGGTCGACGAACTGCCCGGGCCGGTATTGCGGGCCAGGGCCCCAGCCATTGCCATGACCATCGGGGCGGCCAGGCCAGCGGCGGTCATCACGACGGTCGCGGTTGGGCATGTCGGCGTAGTTGCCGCGAATGGGCGGCTGGGTCTGGCGCACTTCATCGGGCTTGGGCCGAATGGAGGGCTGCTCGAAATTCTGCGCGGGGCGGTTGTCGAACTGGTTGCGGTTGTTCGGGTCCTGGGCGCGCGGGAAGTCCTGCTGGTGAAACTGGTACTGGCCACTCTGCTGCTGCGGGCGCGGCTGTTGCTGCTGCACGGGTGGCTGCTGCGGTTGGCGCTGAGGCTCGGGGCGGTTGAAATTCTGCTGCTGACGCGCAGGCTCGTCCCGGTTGAAGTTCTGCTGGTGAAACTGGTATTGCCCGCTCTGCTGCACCGGGCGCTGTTGCTGCTGTTGTTGCTGAGGTGGTTGTTGCGGCTGCGGGTGATTCTGCTGCTGTTGCGGCTGCGGGTGGTTTTGCTGCCCTTGCGGTCCATGCTGGTTGCCCCGCTGTTCTTCTTGCGAGTTTGGCCCTTCGGCCAGGGTTTGAGCGCTGACACTCACACAGAGCAAACCAACACCTGCCAACTGCCAGATGCGCGACTTCATGCTTTTCCTCACGGGGGTTAGGGCGTACAGACAAGACTGGAAACGACCTTTCGGTTCTTCAAGTCTATCAGGGTGTATGAGGAGGGTATCGGCGGGGACATGATTTTGTTGCGCGGTTTTTTTACAGCGCCCACAAAGAAAGAAGGGAGGCCCGTCGGCCTCCCTTTAGTGTCTTCCGTCCGGCTCGACGCTTGTGGCGCCGGCTCACCTCACGCTGTCTTCTGGACCGCGTGCAACCCGGGGGCCAACGCATCCCCTGTGGGGGTGGTGGCCGCGACCTGCCTGCTTGGGCGGGTCGCAGTGGACTCATGTCCGGGTAGTGATTCTGGGTATAAGCATAAGACGAAGGCGGCGGCAGGGGATTGCGAAGATTGCTGATGAAAACATCACTTGCGCAATTTTTGCCTTCAGATGGATAATTTGCAGCAATATTAAAGATCAAGGGCAGATCCATGAGCAAGCTGGACCGTTATGACCTGAGCATTCTCGCCGAATTGCAGCGCGATGCCCGCATCTCCAACCAGGAACTGGCCGAACGCATCGGCCTGTCGCCTTCGCCCTGCTCGCGCCGGGTCAAGCAACTGGAAGATGACGGTTACATCACTCGCCAGGTCGCCCTGCTGGACCGCAAGATGCTCAGCCTGAGCCTGACGGCCTACGTGAACATCGGCATGGACCGCCACACCCCCGAGCGCTTCGAGAATTTCGAAGCCGCCGTGCGCGCCCTGCCCCAGGTGCTGGAATGCAGCCTGGTGACCGGCATGGAAGCGGACTACCTGCTCAAGGTGGTGGTGCCCGACATGGACCACTATCAAAAACTGCTGCTGGGCCACCTGACCCGCATCGAGGGCGTGACCAGCGTGCGTTCCAGCTTTGTGCTGAACCAGGTGCTGTCCAGCACCGAACTGCCGCTGACCCACCTGCGCACCTGAGGAACGGCCACATGGACCCGGATGTATTCGAAGGCTGGATGCTGCGAATTCTCGTCACTGCCCTGGTGGGGTTCATGGGGTTTATCGTCTGGGACCTGGCGAAGAAGTCCAGGGCCGGGCGGCTGGGCACCCTGATCCTGTTCGCGGTGCTGGGGCTGGGCGTGCTGGCGTTCATCATCAAGACCGTGGTGATCGCGGTGATCGAGTCGCGCTAGGCAGTTGGGCTTGCGGCTTGCCTGATGGTGCGCGGCGATCGTGACGCGGCCAGGTCCGCGGCTACAGTTTGGCGGGTACTTCGCGGTATTTGCCCTGTTCCAGGCCGTCCAGTGCCC
Source organism: Pseudomonas sp. RIT-To-2 (assembly GCF_029623465.1). Taxonomy (NCBI): domain Bacteria; kingdom Pseudomonadati; phylum Pseudomonadota; class Gammaproteobacteria; order Pseudomonadales; family Pseudomonadaceae; genus Pseudomonas; species Pseudomonas sp. RIT-To-2. The sequence goes on from NZ_JAPYKM010000019.1 coordinate 65,371, forward strand.
AATCCCCAATGCGCACGCGCACCAGGCGCAAGGTGGGCAGGCCCACCGCCGCCGTCATGCGCCGAACCTGGCGGTTGCGGCCTTCCTTGATGATCAGTTCCAGCCAATGGGTGGGCACGCTCTTGCGGAACCGTACCGGCGGGTCGCGCGGCCACAGGTCCGGCTCTGCCAGCAGACGCGCCTGGGCCGGCAGGGTCATGCCGTCGTTGAGCTCCACGCCCTGGCGCAACCGCTGCAAGTGCTCCTCGGTTGGTTCGCCCTCCACCTGCACCCAATAGGTCTTGGCCAACTTGTGTTTGGGGTCGGCGATGCGCGCTTGCAACTGGCCGTCGTTGGTCAGCAGCAACAACCCTTCGCTGTCGCGGTCCAGGCGCCCGGCCGGGTAGATGCCTGGGATGTCGATGAAGTCCTTGAGCGTCGCCCGCCCTTCGCCGTCGCTGAACTGGGTCAGCACGTCGAAGGGCTTGTTGAACAGGATCAACCGCGGCTCGGCCGGCGGCGCCTTGGCCACGCGCCGTGGTTGCCCGGGCTTGGTAGAGGGTTTGGTGCCCGGGCGGCGAGGGTTGGAACGCGGTGGCAAAGACATGGCGAAGGCTATCAAGGCAACTGGGCCGACTATGCTAGTGGGCCCGGCCGCTTTGGGCAAACCTCAACGGAACGGCGGTTCGTCGAAGCTGCGCAGTTTGCGCGAGTGCAACGAGTTCAGCTCGGTGCGCAGCAGGTCCAGCGCGGCGATGCCGATCTTCAGGTGCTGGCTGACCGCCCGGTTGTAGAAGGCATTGGCCGAACCCGGCAGCTTGATCTCGCTGTGCAGCGGCTTGTCGGACACACACAGCAACGTGCCGTACGGTACGCGCAGGCGGTAACCCTGGGCGGCGATGGTGCCGCTTTCCATGTCCACGGCCACGGCACGGGACAGGTTGATCAACGGCCGTTCCTGGGCCCAGCGCAGCTCCCAGTTGCGGTCGTCATAAGTCAGCACGGTACCGGTGCGCAGGCGTTTCTTCAGCTCATCGCCACGCTCGCCGGTGATTTGCGCCGCTGCCTCCTGCAGGGCCATCTGCACTTCGGCCAGGGCCGGGATCGGGATGTTCGGCGGCAGCACGCGGTCGAGGATGCCGTCCTGGCGCATGTAGGCGTGGGCCAGCACATAGTCGCCGATGGTCTGGGATTGGCGTAGCCCGCCACAGTGGCCGATCATCAACCAGCAATGTGGGCGCAGCACCGCCAGGTGGTCAGTGATGTTCTTGGCGTTGGAGGGGCCCACGCCGATGTTGACCAGGGTCACGCCATCGCCATCGGCGGCGATCAGGTGGTAGGCCGGCATCTGGTAGCGGTGCCAGACCACGCTGTCGACCAGCGCCTGGGCCTGCTCGGTGTTCATGCTTTTATCGATGACCACGTTGCCGGGCATGACCATGCGCACGAAGCGCGGGTCGCTTTGCAGTTGCTCCAGGCCGTGGCTGACGAACTGGTCAACATAGCGGTGGTAGTTGGTGAGCAGAATCCACGGCTGCACATGGCGCCAGTCGCTGCCGGTGTAGTGGATCAGGCGGCGCAGGGAGAAGTCCACGCGGGCGGCGTCGAACAGCGCCAATGGCATCGGGTCGGCAGTGGCCCAGTCATACAGGCCGTCGGCGACACCGTCAGTGGCGGCGGACAGGTCGGTGCTGGGAAATACCCTTGCCAGGGCCGCGGCGGTGACGCCACTGCCAGCCAGCTCATCGCCTTGCTCCACCACGTAGGGGTACGGAATGTTCTGCTCGCTGACACCCACTTCGACCGTGACGGAAAAGTCGCGCATCAGCGGTCGCAATTGGTCCAGCAGGTAAGTGCGAAAAGCCGCGGGCTGGGTGACGGTCACTGAATAGGTACCCGGCGACTGCACCTTGGCGTAGGCACGGGTGATGGGCGGCACTTCGCCGCTGTAGGTGTAAGTGACGCGCAATTCGGGGTAGCGGAACTGGGCCCGCTGGGCAGCGTCGGGCTCGCTGCGATCCTTGAGGTACTGCTTGAGGGCCTGGCTCAGGGCCTGGGTAGCCCGTTCATGCAGTTCAGCCAGACGATCGACGGCTTGTTCGGCGGTTTCGACAACAACAAAGGCTTGAGTCACGGTGCGCTTCCTGTCTGATCTTGCAGACCTCCATCTTGCCTGTAACAACAGGCAAAGGCACGCCTTCCGATAACAGACGATCAGCCCGGTGCTGCGAGGGATCGCCGCGATTACAGGGTTGCCGGCGTTGAACGCTGCACCAGTGCCTGCACATCCAGGCCGCGCGGCAGCACGCCATAGACGCGCCCGCCACTGCCCAGTCGGCTGGCGATGAAGGCATCGCTGACCACGGTATTGCCTGCCTCCAGCAACAACTTCGCCTGCACGGCCAGGGCAATGTCCTCGGTCAATTGCCGGGCGCGGTACTGGATGTCAGCGGTATCAGTGAACGCGTCTTTCAGGTGGTCGATGTGCGCCACCAGGCGCCGGTCGCCATGGCCATCGCCCAGCTCGGCGAACAATGCGTCGAGCACGCCTGGCTCCTTGGACAAGGCGCGAAGCACGTCCAGGCACTGCACGTTGCCCGAGCCCTCCCACGTGGAATTCACAGGCGCCTCGCGGTAAAGCCGCGGCAGGATGCTGTCTTCCACATAACCGGCACCGCCCATGCATTCGGCCGCTTCGTTGATCATGGCCGGGGCCCGCTTGCAGATCCAGTATTTGCCCACGGCGGTCATCAGCCGGGCGAAGCGGGCCTGCTGGCCGTCGCCCAGGTGGTCCAGCGCCTGGCCCATGCGCAGGCTCAAGGCCAGGGCGGCTTCGCTTTCCAGGGCCAGGTCGGCCAGCACATTCTGCATCAACGGCTGATCGGCCAGCAGGCGCCCGCCTACCTGGCGATGCGCGCAATGATGCGCAGCCTGGGTCAGGGCCTGACGCATCAGGGCACTGGAGCCGACCATGCAATCAAAGCGAGTCATGGCCACCATTTCGATGATGGTGGGCACGCCTCGGCCTTCTTCACCGATCATCCAGGCCAAGGCTCCCCGAAATTCGACCTCGCTGGAGGCGTTGGAGCAATTGCCCAGTTTGTTCTTCAGGCGCTGGATGTAGAACTCGTTACGCGTATCGTCGGGGCGGTGGCGTGGCAGCAGGAAACAGCTCAAGCCCTTGTCGGTCTGCGCCAGGGTCAGGAAGGCATCGCACATGGGCGCCGAGCAGAACCATTTGTGCCCCACCAGTTCGTAAGCCTGGCCTGGCCCCGGCGAACCCACGGCGAACGCCCGAGTGGTGTTGGCGCGCACATCGGTACCGCCCTGCTTCTCGGTCATCGCCATGCCCAAGGTAACCCCGGCCTTGTGGGCCATACCGACGTTGCGCGGGTCATATTCGGTGGCCAGCACCTTGGGCAGCCATTGCTCGGCCAGGTCCGGTTGCAACCGCAGCGCCGGTACACTGGCGAAGGTCATGGTCAACGGGCAACCGCTGCCGGCCTCGGCCTGGCTATGCAGGTAGGTCATGCCGGCGCGGGCCACGTGGGCGCCGGGCTGGGGGTGAGCCCAAGGCAGGGACGGCAGGCCATGCTCGATGGCCGTGCGCATCAGCTCGTGATAAGCGGGGTGGAATTCCACCAGGTCGACCCGGTGGCCGTAGCGGTCGTGGCTGTTGAACACGGGTTTATGCTGGTTGGCCAGGAAACCAGCCGCCATCAGCGGCCCGCCTGCCAGCGCGCCATAGGCGTCGATGCGCGACTCGGCCCAGCCACCGCCGCAACGGCGCACCCATTCCTGCAGCGGCAGGTCGATACGCCACAGGTTGGCGCCGTCCAGCGAGGGCGGCTGGTTCGTGACTTCGTGGGTCTCGGCGAACTGATGCAGGTTCATCGCAGGCTCCTGGGGGCGGGTTCCTGCCCCAGTGAAGCACGCTGAAGCCCTGCATCAAAGTGTCATTTCGGCCTAACTGCCGGCGCTTTCGCCCTGCGCTTGCACCAATAGCCAGCGATGCAGCGCCGCCTGCAATTCCTCGAAACGCACGGGGCGGTTGAGGCAGTCACTCATGCCCGCTTCCAGGCAGCGCTGGCGCTCATGGCGCTGCGCGATCACCGCCAGCACCGGCAAGCGTGCGCACCCCGGCAGTTCACGCAGGCGCCGGGTGGTGGCGAAGGCATCGGTCAACGGCGTCTGGCAGTCCAGCAGCACCGCATCGAAGCGCTCGCGGTGCAACAGTTCAAGGGCGGTGATGCCATCGTCGGCAGTGCGCACCCGGTATCCGAGCTTGAGCAGCATGCCGCGAATCACCAGCTGGTTGATGCTGTTGTCGTCTACCAGCAATACCGTGCAGTCCTGCGGCTGGCGTTGCGGGCGTTGAGGCCCGGGGCGCAGGCCAGGCGGGGCATTGCCTGCGCGGTGCACCACACCCAGCGGGACACGCAATTCGAACCAACTACCGTGGCCAGGCTCGGAGTGGTGGCTGAGTTCACCCCCCATCAGGTCGGCCAATTGCCTGCAAATCGCCAGGCCTATTCCCAGGCCGCCGTACTCACGGGTCATGGAGCCGTCCACCTGGGAAAACCGCTGGTACAGCGCCGCATCAGCCAACTGACTGAAGCCGATGCCGGTATCGCTGACCCTGAAGCTCAGTTCCAAGCTGTCAGCGGTGCGGGTACCGGCACGAACGCGCAAGCCTACCGCGCCTTGGCGAGTGAATTTGATGGCGTTGTCCAGCAGGCAGCCCAGGCACAGCGCCAGCTTTTTCGAATCGCCCTGCAGGCGCTCGGGCAGGTCACTGTCGGTTTCCACGGAAAACGCCAGGTGCTTGGCCTGTGCCGGGCGGATGAACTGCATCTGCAGGTTGTCCAGCAGCGCCTGCACGCCGAACGGTTCGTGGCGCGGGTAGAGCTTGCCGGCCTGCAGTTCGGTGAGGATGAGGATGTCGTCGACCATGCGCATCATGTCCCGCGCGGAACCTGCGGCGGTCTGCTGATACTGGGCAAGTTCGGCGTCCATGGGCACCGTCTGCATCAGTTCCAGCGAACCGATGACGCCATTCATGGGCGTACGCAGTTCGTGGGTGACGGTCGCCAGGAACTCGTCCTTCAGGCGGTTGCTGTTGGCCAGTTGCTGGTTGAGCAACTCCAGCTTCTGCCCGGCCTCAAGCAGCACCCGGGCCTGCTGCTCGCGCATGGAGTTTATGCGGTCGGCCAGCGCCAGGGACAACAGGCCCACCTCCAGTGCCGAGCCTATCTGGCTGGCGTACATGGTGATGAACACGTTGGGCAGGTAGCCCAGCACCATCAGCGTATTGATGACGCCGCCTGCGAGGAAGGCGGTCCAGGCAATGATGAAGTAGCGCGCCAGGCGCAGGCCATGCCACCAGGCAATCAGGCCAGCGCTGAAGATCACCACGGTAAATACCAGCGCCAGGGCCGTGGCCAGGCGCAAGGCCAGGGCATAGGTGGAGGCCAGGGACATGAGCATGGTTATCGCGCCCCAGCCCATCAGCACCATCAGGATGCGGTCGAGCCAGCGGCTGTGGTCGGCGGTCTGCAGGAAGCTGCGGGCAAACTGGCTGCCGAACAGCGCGGCGGAACCGATGAGCAGGGGCGTGGACGCATTGGCCCACCAGGGGTTCTCCGGCCAGAAGTACTGCACCCCGGCGCCGTTGACCGACACCTGGTACAGGCCGAACGAGGCGATATAGAGGATGTAATAGAGGTAGCTTCGGTCGCGCACGCTCAGGTAGATGAACAGGTTGTACACCAGCATCCCCAACAGCACCCCGTAGATCAGCCCCAACACATACAGACGCGTGGGCTGGTCTTCCAGGTAGGCGGTGTAGGACCACAGGTTCAGCGGTGCCTGCACCGAGCCTTCGCTGTGGATACGCAGGTACACGGTCTTCTGCTCGTTGGCGGGAAACGGAATGGCGAAGACGTAATTGTTCTGCTTGATCTGACGCACCGAGTACGGCAGTTCATCGCCGGTGTGCTCGTTCAGGCGGTACACGCCACGTTTGTCGGGCAGGAACAGTTCGATACTGTCCATGGGCGGGTAGGCCAACTCCAGCAGCCAGTTGCCCACGGCGTCGGGCTCCCTGGGCACGAAGCGCAGGTCTACCCGCAGCCAGAAAACCGACCGTGAGTAACCCGCGTTGAGCACAGCTTCGTTCTGGCGATGGAATTTGTCGGCGAAGCCCGCGGAGCTCACCTGTTCGATGCTGGCCCTGCCATCGACGTCTTCGTACACCTGCATCACGTGCCCCAGGGGAAGGGTGCGCGTGGACTCGTCGAAATCGAGCGCGCAGGCAAGCATCGGTAGCCAGCCCACCAGTAGTATCAGCAAATAGCGCATACAGCCCCAGCGTAGCCTGCACGAGCGCGTCAGGAAGCCCCCATTCCCTTTGAGACGACGTCGTCCGGCAGTGCCTGTTATCGGTTTCGGAGCACTCTAGCATAGCTTCTGGCCACTAGCGCACCGCTGGTAAAAATTTGTATCGAAGGCTCTATAACAGCACTTTCAGCGACCATCGGTCGATTATTGCTGGCCATTACGACAAAAAATCCAATTGCACCTGTCCGCCCCGCAAAAGCGTTTGGTGGTAAGCTCGCGCACCATGAATATCTATAGCTCCCGCCCCGTTGTCCTCTGTCTCTCCGGCCACGACCCCAGTGGCGGCGCCGGCCTGCAGGCAGATATCGAAGCCCTGATTGCCCAAGGCTGTCACGCTGCCCCCGCAGTGACCGCCCTGACCGTTCAGGACACTGTCAATGTCACCGACTTCCGTGTACTGGACCGCGAGTGGGTAATGGCCCAGGCCAATGCCGTGCTCAACGATTCCGAGGTGGCAGCGGTCAAGCTGGGCATGCTCGGCTCGCTGGAAATGGTCGACACCGTGGTCGAGCTGCTCAGCGCGCACCCGCACCTGCCCATGGTCTGCGACCCGGTGCTGCGTGCCGGTGGCGGGGGCCGGCTGGGCAAGGACGAGGTCGGCTACGCCATGCGCGAACGCCTGCTGCCCCTGGCGATCATCGCCACCCCGAACCTGCCTGAAGCACGCATCCTCGCCGAACTGCCGGAAGGCACCGCCGATGAGTGCGCGGAGAAACTGCTGCCCTACGTGCGGCATTTGCTGATCACCGGCGGCCACGGCGACGAAGTGCAAATCCACAACCGCCTGTACAGCCGCGACGGTCGGCGCCAGACCTTCACCTGCCAGCGCCTGCCCGGCAGCTATCATGGTTCCGGTTGCACCCTGGCCAGCGCGCTGGCTGGCCGCCTGGCCTTGGGCGAGCAACTGGAAAGCGCCGTGCAATCGGCGCTCGATTACACATGGCGCACCCTGCGTGACGCCGAACAACTGGGCAAGGGCCAATACGTGCCCCGCCGGTTACCGCTGGACTTCTGCTCCTGACGCCACGCCATTTTTGAGGTGCGCTTGATGAAACTACGTGGCCTTTACGCCATTACCGACAGCAAACTGTTGGCCGGCAAATTCCTTGATTACGTCAAGGCTGCCCTGGACGGTGGCGTCGTGTTGCTGCAATACCGCGACAAGACCAGTGACGAGGCCCGACGCCTGCGCGAGGCCGAAGCCCTGCGCAAACTGTGCGAGTCCTACAAGACCCAGTTGATCATCAACGATGACCTGGAACTGGCTGCCAAGCTGGGCGTGGGCGTGCACCTGGGCCAGACCGACGGCCCGTTGACCCCGGCCCGTGCCCTGCTGGGCCGCAACGCCATCATTGGCTCCACCTGCCACGGGAAACTGCCCCTGGCCGCACAGGCCGCCCGTGAAGGGGCCAGCTACGTGGCCTTCGGCGCCTTCTTCGACTCCAGCACCAAGCCCGATGCCGGCCTGGTGAGCCTGGACACCCTCAGCCAGGCCCGCGCCCAGTTCAAGCTGCCGATCTGCGCCATTGGCGGTATCACCCTGGACAACGCCCCGCTGCTGCTGGAACAGGGCGCCGACCTGCTGGCCGTGGTCAATGCCCTGTTCGGCGCCGAGACCGCCCAGGACGTGACACGCCGCGCGCGCGCCTTCAACGCCCTGTTCGAATCTGCCTGATTAACGAGATCACCCTTATGTCCCGCTCCGAAACGCTGTTCGCCAACGCTCAGAAACACATCCCTGGTGGCGTCAATTCGCCCGTGCGCGCCTTCAAGAGTGTCGGCGGCACGCCGTTGTTCTTCAAGCACGCGGCCGGTGCCTACGTCACCGACGAAGATGACAAGCGCTACGTGGACTACGTGGGCTCCTGGGGCCCGATGATCCTGGGCCACAGCCACCCCGACGTGCTGGAGGCGGTGCGCAAGCAGCTGGAGCACGGCCTGTCATACGGTGCGCCGACCGAGATGGAAACCCAGATGGCCGACCTTGTCTGCTCGCTGGTACCGTCCATGGAAATGGTGCGCATGGTCAGCTCGGGCACCGAGGCCACCATGAGCGCCATCCGTCTGGCCCGTGGCTTTACCGGCCGTGACAGCATCATCAAGTTCGAAGGCTGCTACCACGGCCACTCCGACAGCCTGCTGGTGAAAGCCGGCTCCGGCGCCCTGACCCTGGGCGTGCCAAGCTCGCCGGGCGTGCCGGCGGCGTTCGCCAAACACACCCTGACCCTGCCCTTCAACAACCTGGCGGCGGTCGCCGAGATGCTCGCCGACGTGGGGCAGGAAGTCGCGTGCATCATCGTCGAGCCGGTAGCCGGCAACATGAACTGCGTGCCACCGGCGCCCGGTTACCTGCAAGGCCTGCGCGAACTGTGCGACCAGCATGGCGTGGTACTGATCTTCGACGAAGTGATGACCGGTTTTCGCGTGGCCCTGGGCGGCGCCCAGGCGTTCTACGGGGTTACACCCGACCTGAGCACCTTCGGCAAGATCATTGGCGGCGGCATGCCAGTGGGCTGCTTCGGCGGCAAGCGCGAGATCATGTCGCACATCGCGCCGCTGGGCCCGGTGTACCAGGCCGGCACCCTGTCGGGGAACCCGCTGGCCATGGCCGCTGGCCTGACCACCCTGAACCTGATCAGCCGCCCGGGCTTCCATGACGAACTGAGCGACTACACCGCCCGGCTGCTCGATGGCCTGCAACAGCGCGCCGATGCTGCCGGCATTCCGTTCGTGACCACCCAGGCGGGTGGCATGTTCGGCCTGTACTTCAGCGGTGCCGACGACATCGTTACCTTCGAAGACGTGATGGGCAGCGACGCAGAGCGCTTCAAGCGCTTCTTCCACCTGATGCTGGAAGGTGGCGTGTACCTGGCGCCGAGCGCATTCGAAGCGGGCTTCACCTCCATCGCCCACGGCGATGCAGAGCTGAAAATCACCCTGGACGCCGCCGAACGGGCCTTCGCCGCCCTGAAATAACCCTGCGCAACGGCTGGACGCGGCCTGGTGGCTGCTGCTACACACTCTGTAGCAGTGGCCGCAAGGCCGCTTCACAGCCCCGCAGAGCAGAAAAACGAGTAAAGACTTTGTAAGGACGGCCCGGCTTATTTCATAATGCCCTACCAGTCCATTGTCCTGGCCGGGTCCGCCCGTTTCCTGTTGAGGTAAGTCGATCCCCATGAACCGCACCGGCCGCGCCCTTGCCCTGGGCTGCCTGTTGCTCCTTCAGCCGCTGCTGGCAACCGCAGGCGGCAACTCGTTGTTGATTCCGGCGGTGGGTCGCTGCACCCTCAACACCCAGCCCCAGGACCTGCCACAGGCTTTGGCTGCCTGCCAGCAGGCGGCCAAGTCGGGGGATGCGCAGGCACAATACGAGTTGGGTCAGTTCTACTACGACGGCACGGCCACGCCCCGCGACCTGGGCCAGGCCCTCAATTACTTCGAGCAGGCCTCGTTGCAAGGCCATGCCGATGCGCAATACCACCTGGGCATGATGTTCTTCCACGGCGAAGGCGTCGCCGCCAACAATATCCAGGCTTATATCGTGCTGAAGATGGCCGCTGTCAACGGCGCCGAGGATGCCCTGGACGTCGCCGACGAAGTGGCCGCGCAGATGCCGCGCGACCAGTTGGAAACGGCAACACAGGTACTGGGCCAGATCTTCCGCAAGTACCTGCTGGAACTGCAGACCGCCGACGGCCGCTCGCCCTTCTCGCCGCTGCCCTGACCCCCTGCCTCAGACCATCGGGTAACGCTTGAACAGCTCGCTCTGTTCGAGACGTTCGGCGTGAGCGCGCAAGGCAGGGAAGTCGTCTGCCTTGACCACGTCAGCCACCATCAACTGAATGAACGACCAGGCCACCGCACTGCTGATACCAGCCTGATCCACCGCTTGCTCGGTGTTCGCAGCGTAATGCAGGTCAAGCGCATGGCAAGCGGCCAGCAACTGGCGCGTCACCCGCTCCACCCACGGCTGATGCAGTTTCTCTTCGGGGCGCAGGTTGCGCTCGTAGACGATCTGAACCGCCTTCTCGCACGCCGCCAGGGCCAGCCCGACCACCTCCAGCGCCTTACCGAGCGCCGCGGGTTGCTGCGGCAACTGCCTGCGGCTTTCGGCAGCCTGGGCTTCGAAATAGCCGACGATCAGGGTCGAGTCCATCAGGACCGTGCCGTCATCCAGTACCAGGCTGGGCGCCTTGACCACCGGATTGATGCGGGCGAAGTCTTCGAAGGTGCTGAACACCGACAATGACTGGTGTTCGAACGCGACGCCGAACAGGTCCAGGGAAATCGCCGTGCGGCGTACATAGGGGGAATCCAGCATGCCAATCAGTTTCATCCAATACTCTCCTTGACGAGGGGGAAACCGGGGGCCAATACCGGGACGCTTACTTCTCCGGCATTGGCATCGGGAACGGCATGACGTTGCTGGGGCCACGGGCCTCGCTGATCTTCGGCGTGCCCAGGCGCTCCACTTCGTCGATGCGCACGATAGAGTGCATGGGCACGAAACTGCGCACCACGCCTTCGAACTGCGCCTTGAGTTTTTCCTCGCTGGGGTCCACCACGACCTGGGTGCGCTCGCCAAAGACGAATTCCTCGATTTCCAGGAAACCCCACAGATCGCTCTGGAAGATTTGCTTGGCGTACATTTCGAACACCTGGCCCTGGTTGAGGAAAATCACTTTGTAGATCGGAGCTTCGCGTTTGGTCATCTTGGGTGGGCAACAGTCGGGGGTGGTAAAGAGGGCGAAAACTATAGCACAGGCGCCGGGCAGGCAATGCTAGGAAGGTCGGGCTTGCGGCCCTATAATGTGCGGTTCGTTGAACGACCAGATGATCCCCCATGGCCAAGAAGCTTTACATCGAAACCCACGGCTGCCAGATGAACGAGTACGACAGCTCGCGCATGGTCGACCTGCTGGGTGAACATCAAGCCCTGGAGGTCACCGCCCGGGCGGAGGACGCCGATGTCATCCTGCTCAACACCTGCTCGATTCGCGAGCGGGCCCAGGACCGCGTGTACTCGCAACTGGGCCGCTGGCGCGAGCTGAAACTGGCCAACCCGGAGATGGTCATCGCCGTGGGCGGTTGCGTGGCCAGCCAGGAAGGCGAGGCCATCCGCGACCGCGCGCCCTACGTGGACGTGGTGTTCGGCCCGCAGACCCTGCACCGCCTGCCGGAAATGATCGACGCCGCGCGCGTGACCAAACTGCCCCAGGTGGATATTTCCTTCCCCGAGATCGAAAAATTCGACCACCTGCCGGAGCCGCGCATCGATGGCCCCACCGCCTACGTGTCGGTGATGGAAGGCTGCAGCAAGTACTGCACTTTCTGCGTGGTGCCCTACACCCGCGGCGAAGAAGTCAGCCGACCTTTCGACGACGTCATCGCCGAGGTCATCCACCTGGCCGAGAACGGCGTGCGTGAAGTGACCCTGCTGGGCCAGAACGTCAATGGCTACCGAGGCCTCACAGAGGACGGCCGCCTGGCGGACCTGGCCGAGCTGATCCGCGTGGTGGCCGCCGTCGAAGGCATCGACCGCATCCGCTACACCACCTCGCACCCGCTGGAGTTCTCCGACAGCCTGATCCAGGCCCACGCCGAAGTGCCGGAACTGGTGAAACACCTGCACTTGCCGGTGCAGTCGGGCTCCGATCGGGTGCTGGCGGCCATGAAGCGCAACCACACGGTGCTGGAATACAAGTCCAAGCTGCGCAAGCTGAAGGCCGCGGTACCGGGCATCTGCATCAGTTCGGACTTCATCGTCGGCTTCCCCGGCGAAACCGAGAAGGACTTCGAACAGACCATGAAGCTGGTGGCCGACGTGGGCTTCGACTTCTCCTACTCCTTCGTTTACAGCCAGCGCCCGGGCACCCCGGCCGCGGACCTTGCCGACGACACCCCGGAGGCCTTGAAGAAGCAACGCCTGGAGGCCTTGCAGCACCGCCTGAACCAGCAGGGGTTCGAGATCAGCCGACAGATGGTGGGTACCACCCAGCGGATTCTGGTCACCGACTACTCGCGCAAGGACCCAGGCGAGCTGCAGGGCCGCACCGAGAACAACCGGATCGTCAACTTCGCCTGCCTCGACGCCAAGCTGATCGGCCAGTTCGTCGACGTGCACATCGGCGAAGCACGCCCCCACTCGCTGCGCGGCACGCTGATCTGACCCGTCACCGCCCCCGTAACGGCGGCCAGGGCCACGCCGGCGGTACATGCGGCGTGCCTGAAGTCACGCGGACCTGGCCGCGGCCAGGTCCGCTGCCACGGCGGCCCGTGCAGCAGGCCGAAGGCTGCGTGCGCAGCGTCAGATGACCACTGGACATCTGGGGCCTTTCGCCGGTGGCCCACTGGGGTTATCCTTGAATCCAACTCAATTGCCGTCGGGCGGCTAAAAACGACCTTGAACGCACCCATAGAACCTCATCGTTTCATCCTCGAGCCCTTTGAAGCTCGCCGTTTCGCCAACCTCTGCGGGCAGTTCGACGAGCATCTGCGCCTGATCGAACAACGCCTGGAAATCGAGATCCGCAACCGCGGCAATCAGTTCGAACTGATTGGCGAACCCAAGCACACCACCTCCGCCGAACACCTGCTGCGCCGCCTGTACCGTGAGACCAAGGCCACCGAGCTGTCTCCGGACCTGGTGCACCTGTACCTGCAGGAATCGGCCATCGAAGAGCTGGACAACCCTGCCAACAACGAAGTGCCGGTGTCGTTGCGCACGCGAAAGGGCATGATTCGCCCGCGCGGGCTGAACCAGCAGCGCTACGTCAAGGAAATCCTGGGTAACGACATCAATTTCGGGATCGGCCCGGCCGGTACCGGCAAGACCTACCTGGCCGTTGCCTGCGCCGTGGATGCGCTGGAACGCGAACAGGTGCGGCGCATCCTGCTGGTACGCCCGGCGGTGGAAGCTGGCGAGAAGCTGGGTTTCCTGCCCGGTGACCTGGCCCAGAAGATCGACCCGTACCTGCGCCCGCTCTATGACGCGCTGTACGAGATGCTCGGCTTCGAACACGTGGCCAAGCTCATCGAGCGCCAGGTGATCGAAATCGCCCCGCTGGCCTATATGCGCGGCCGCACCCTGAACAACAGCTTCATCATTCTCGACGAAAGCCAGAACACCACCGTCGAGCAGATGAAAATGTTCCTGACCCGCATCGGCTTCGGCTCCACCGCCGTGATCACCGGTGACATCACCCAGGTCGACCTGCCCAAGGGCACCAAGTCCGGCCTGGCCCATGTCATCGAAGTGCTGGACGGCGTCCCGGGCATCAGCTTTACCCACTTCAAGCCCAAGGACGTGGTGCGCCACCCGCTGGTACAGCGCATCGTCGAAGCCTACGAGCGCTTCGATGCCCGCACCCCGGAACAGGACAGCCGCCGCAATGGTTGAACTGGACCTGCAGGTTGCCACCAATGACCCGGTGCCCAGCGAAACGTTGTTCCAGCAGTGGTGCGAAACCGCGCTGGGCATGCGCAAAGGCGATTCGGAGCTGACCATCCGCCTGGTCGACGTGCCCGAAGGGCGCGAGCTGAACCACACCTACCGTCACAAGGATTACGCCACCAACGTCCTGTCCTTTCCTGCCGATGTGCCGGACGACATGCTCGACATCCCCCTGCTGGGCGATCTGGTGATCTGCGTGGCGGTGGTGGAGCGCGAAGCTGCCGAACAAGGCAAGTCGCTGGAAGCCCACTGGGCGCACCTGGTCATCCACGGTTGCCTGCACCTGCTTGGTTTCGACCATGAAGAGGACGAGGAAGCCGAGGAAATGGAAGGCCTGGAACGAGAGTTGCTTGCCAAGTTGGGTCACCCCGACCCGTATGCAGACGACGATGAACACTGATATTCACCACCGAAACAGCAAGGATCACGAGAAAAGGGCCATGAGCGAAGATCGATCGAGCAACGGGCAAAAGTCATGGCTGGGTAAAATCACCCAGGCTTTTGCCCATGAGCCGAAAAACCGCCAGGAGCTGCTGGAGCTGCTGCGCGAAGCCCACCAGAACAAGCTGCTCGACAGCGAAGCGCTGACCATCGTCGAAGGCGCTATCCAGGTTGCCGACCTGCAAGTGCGTGACATCATGGTGCCGCGCTCGCAGATGATCAGCATCAAGTCGACCCAGACACCTCGCGAATTCCTGCCCGCGGTGATCGACGCCGCCCACTCCCGCTACCCGGTCATCGGCGACAGCCATGACGACGTGATCGGCGTGCTGCTGGCCAAGGACCTGCTGCCCCTGATCCTTCAGGAAAACGGCGACAGCTTCAACATCAAAGACCTGCTGCGCCCGGCCACCTTCGTGCCCGAGTCCAAGCGCCTGAACGTGCTGCTGCGCGAATTCCGCGCCAACCACAACCACATGGCCATCGTCATCGACGAATACGGCGGCGTGGCCGGCCTGGTGACCATCGAGGACGTGCTGGAGCAGATCGTCGGCGACATCGAGGACGAGCACGATGTGGAAGAAGACAGCTACATCAAGCCCCTGCCCAGCGGCGACTTCCTGATCAAGGCGCTGACGCCGATCGAGAACTTCAACGAGTTCTTCGACAGCGAATTCTCCGATGACGAATTCGATACCGTGGGCGGCCTGGTGATGAGCGCCTTCGGCCACCTGCCCAAGCGTAACGAGACCACGGAGATCGGTGCTTACCGGTTCCGTATTCTCAACGCCGACAGCCGCCGGATACACTTGCTGCGCCTGACCCCTATCTCTCGCTGAAAACGCATTAAGGATCACAATGCGCTGGATCACCCGCCCCGGCTGGCCCGGTAACCTGCTGGCCGTGGCGGCCGGTGCACTGACCCCTCTGGCCCTGGCGCCATTCGATATCTGGCCGCTGTCGCTGCTGTCACTGGCGCTGCTGTACCTGGGCCTGCGCGGGCTGAGCCCGCGTCAGGCAGCCGGGCGCGGCTGGTGCTATGGCTTCGGCCTGTTCGGCGCCGGCACCAGCTGGATCTACGTCAGCATCCACAACTTCGGTGGTGCCTCGGTACTGCTGGCCGGCTTCCTCATGTTGCTGTTCAGCATGGCCGTGGCGCTGTTCTTCGCCCTGCCTGCCTGGCTGTGGGCGCGGTGGCTGCGCCGCAACGAGGCGCCGCTGGCCGATGCCCTGGCCTTCGGTGCACTGTGGGTGGCCCAGGAGGCCTTCCGCGGCTGGTTCCTTACCGGTTTCCCCTGGCTCTACGCCGGTTACAGCCAGCTCGACGCGCCACTGGCCGGGCTGGCGCCGGTCGGCGGCCTGTGGCTGGTCTCGTTCGTGCTGGCACTGAGCGCCGCGCTGCTGTGCAACCTCCACCGCCTGCGCCAGCGCAAGGGTGCCCTCGCCGGGGCGCTGGCGCTGCTGGCCGGCCCCTGGATCATCGGCCAGGGCCTCAAGCACCATGCCTGGACCGAGCCCTTGGGCCAGCCCCTGAGCGTGGCAGCGGTACAGGGCAACATCGAACAGGAAATGAAATGGGACCCAGCCCAGGTCGATGCACAATTGGCGCTATACCGTGACATGACCTTCACCGCCAAGCGTACCGACCTGATCATCTGGCCGGAAACCGCGGTGCCGATCCTGATGGACAATGCCCAGGGCTACCTGGACATGATGGGCAACTTCGCCAGCAGCCGGAATTCGGCGCTGATCACTGGCGTGCCGATCCGCCAGCTGGTGCGTCACGAGAAGAAGTACTTCAACGGCATCACCGTGACGGGCCAGGGCGACGGCACCTACTTGAAGCAGAAACTGGTGCCGTTTGGCGAATACGTGCCTCTGCAGGATGTACTGCGCGGCCTGATCGCCTTCTTCGACCTGCCGATGTCGGACTTCGCCCGCGGCCCCGCCGACCAGGCGCTGCTGCAGGCGAAGGGCTACGAAATCGCGCCCTTCATCTGCTATGAAGTGGTGTACCCGGAGTTTGCCGCTGGCGAGGCCGCGCGTAGCGACCTGCTGCTGACCATCAGCAACGACACCTGGTTCGGCACCTCCATCGGCCCGCTGCAGCACTTGCAGATGGCGCAGATGCGTGCGCTGGAGGCCGGCCGCTGGATGATTCGTGCCACCAACAACGGCGTCACGGCGCTGATCAACCCCTATGGGGAAATCACCGAGCAGATTCCGCAGTTCCAGAAAGGCATTCTGTATGGCGAGGTGGTGCCGATGCATCAGCTCACACCGTACCTGCAGTGGCGCTCGTGGCCGCTGATCATCCTGTGCCTGATGCTGTTCGGCTGGGCGCTCCTGGCTGGGCGGGTTGCAAGAACCGTGTAGATCGGCGTCGCTCTCTTCCCGAGCTTCGCCCGGCCCTGCAGGTTACACAGTTCCCTCGCAGGACCGGGCGAAGCTCGGGAACCAGGCACTACTCATCACCGGTAGAACAGGCGATACCCAACCAACCCCACCGCCTCATTCAACAACTGCCCACTCTGCCAGAAGGCCTTGCCTTCCGGCATCCACCCTCCCAATGCCCGGGCATTGTCGATGCCCAGAAAGCCCACCGGCGCACTCACCACTTCCAACCCCGCATGCTCGAAACTCCAGCGCGCCCGCGGCATGTGCCAGGCCTGGGTCACCACCACGACACGATGAATGCCCTGGGCCTTGAGGATGTCGGCACTCAGGGTGGCGTTTTCCCAGGTGGTGCGGCTGGCGCCTTCCTGCCAGCGGGTCGGTACACCGAAGTCATCCTGCAATGAAGTAGCCATGATGTAGGCCTCGCTGGGCGGCGAACCATAATGCAACCCGCCGGAGGTCAATACCGGCAGCCCGGAAGCCTTGGCGAGCCGGGCGGCATAGCGCACACGCTCCAGGTTGACGCCCGTGGGCTGGTCTTCGCCGCCCCAGGCCGGGTCGCCACGTTCGCGCCCTGCGCCCAGAACCACGATGGCATCGGCACGCTGGGCCAACTGCGGCCACTGCGCGGCGGTCAGTGCGGGCTCCTGCTCCAGTACATGGGCTGCCAGTTGCACCACCTTGGGCATGCTCATCAACCAGAGGCCGCCAAGCCCCACCACGAAACAGACACAGGCCAGCCGCGGCCGTGAACGCCGCAGCCACCAGGCCAGCAGAAGGAAGATGAAAAGAATGCCCGGGGGCAACAGCAACTGTTTGATGAAGTAACGAAAAGGCATCGAGCATCTCCATGGATGCTCGAAGCCTAAGGGTAACAACGGGACACAACAATATGAATGTGCCGGGGGCGTGCAGGAAGGTGCATCACCTCGACACTTACTTGAACTGCATCGACCGGGCTTTGCTGGCGGGCCGTTTCGGTGCCTTGTCCTTGATCCACACTACGTTATTGCTGGCGGGCGGCACGGCTTCCCGGGGGTCGCGAACCACCGCGCCGGCATGCACGCCCACGGGCATGGTGTCCAGGTAGGCATTGATCAGCTCAACCTCGGCACGGCTCAGGCCGCGCAGCTCGAGTTCGGCAGGGGCTTCGTTGCGCAAACGCACCGAGGTCCTGGCGACATCCAGGGCCAGGCCAAGGCGATCGATCAAACGTTCAAACAGCTCCGGCTTCATCCCTTTAACATGTGACTCAACCATCCGTTCACCTCATTGAAAATAAAACACGTTCCCCACTGATGAGCTTAGCGGCGCAGGCAAAACCGGCCCGCCGCCGCGACCAACGGCCAACGCCTGCGGGCGTTTGCTGACATTCGGCCGGCCCTGGGCCGCATGCTTTGATGCAATCAGGGTTTCCCACCTTCGAGTGGGGTCATGTATGCTACGGCGTTTAAAGATCGCCGCCGGATTGCCGGGTGTAGCGGATTTCACGCTGCCTGGATAAGGTCACCCATTTCTCAGCGCAAAGTAGCCATGCACGAACTCTATCAGCCCCGCGAAATCGAAGCCGCCGCCCAGTCGTTCTGGGACGAGCAAAAGTCCTTTGAAGTAAGTGAACAGCCAGGCAAGGAGACCTTCTACTGCCTGTCGATGTTCCCCTACCCCAGCGGCAAGCTACACATGGGGCACGTGCGCAACTACACCATTGGCGACGTGATCTCGCGCTACCACCGCATGCAGGGCAAGAATGTCCTGCAGCCAATGGGGTGGGACGCCTTCGGCATGCCGGCGGAAAACGCCGCCATGAAGAACAACGTCGCGCCGGCCAAGTGGACCTACGAGAACATCGCCTACATGAAGACCCAGCTCAAGAGCCTGGGCCTGGCGATCGACTGGTCGCGCGAAGTCACCACCTGCAAGCCCGACTACTACCGTTGGGAGCAATGGCTGTTCACCCGCCTGTTCGAAAAAGGCGTGATCTACCGCAAGAACGGCACGGTGAACTGGGACCCGGTGGACCAGACCGTGCTGGCCAACGAGCAGGTCATCGACGGCCGTGGCTGGCGTTCGGGCGCGCTGATCGAGAAGCGCGAAATCCCGATGTACTACTTCAAGATCACCGCGTACGCCGAAGAGCTGCTGGAAAGCCTCGACGAACTGCCGGGCTGGCCTGAGCAGGTCAAGACCATGCAGCGCAACTGGATCGGCAAGTCCCGGGGCATGGAAGTGCAGTTCCCGTACGACCAGGCGTCGATCGGCGAAACCGGTACCCTGAAAGTATTCACTACCCGCCCGGACACCCTGATGGGTGCCACCTACGTGGCCGTGGCCGCCGAGCACCCGCTGGCCACCCTGGCGGCGCAGAACAACCCTGAGCTGCTGGCATTCATCAATGAATGCAAGAGCGGCAGCGTCGCCGAAGCCGACGTCGCCACCCAGGAAAAGAAAGGCATGCCGACGCCGCTGTTCGTCGAGCACCCGCTGACCGGTGAAAAGCTGCCGGTGTGGGTCGCCAACTACGTGCTGATGCACTACGGCGACGGTGCGGTGATGGCTGTGCCCGCGCACGATGAGCGTGATTTCGAGTTCGCTGTCAAATACCACCTGCCGGTCAAACCGGTGGTGCGCACCAGCGCGGGCGACCTGACCCCTACCCCTTGGCAGGACGCGTACAACGAGCACGGCACCCTGATCAACTCGGGTGAATTCGACGGCCTGGACTTCGCCGGCGCTTTCGATGCCATCGAAGTGGCACTGATCAAGAAGGAACTCGGCAAGTCGCGCACCCAGTTCCGCCTGCGCGACTGGGGCATCAGCCGCCAGCGCTACTGGGGCTGCCCGATCCCGATCATCCACTGCGACACCTGTGGCGACGTGCCGGTGCCGGAAGACCAACTGCCGGTCAAGCTGCCAGAAGACGTAGTCCCGGACGGTGCCGGTTCGCCGCTGGCGCGCATGCCTGAATTCTTCCAGTGCACCTGCCCGAAATGCGGCGCGGCGGCCAAGCGTGAAACCGACACCATGGACACCTTCGTGGAGTCCTCGTGGTACTACGCCCGCTACGCCTCGCCACAGTACGACCAAGGCATGGTCGACCCGGCCGCGGCCAACCACTGGCTGCCCGTGGACCAGTATATCGGTGGTATCGAACACGCCATCCTGCACCTGCTGTACGCACGTTTCTTCCACAAGCTGATGCGCGACGAAGGCCTGGTCAGTTCCAACGAGCCGTTCAAGAACCTGCTGACCCAGGGCATGGTGGTCGCCGAGACCTACTACCGCCTGGAAGAAAACGGCGGCAAGACCTGGTTCAACCCGGCCGACGTGGAGCTGGAACGCGACAGCAAGGCCAAGGTCATCAGCGCCAAGCTGATCAGCGACGGCCTGCCGGTGGAAATCGGTGGCACCGAGAAGATGTCCAAGTCCAAGAACAACGGCGTTGACCCGCAGTCGATGATCGACCAGTACGGTGCCGACACCTGCCGCCTGTTCATGATGTTCGCTTCGCCGCCCGACATGAGCCTGGAATGGTCCGACTCGGGCGTTGAAGGCTCGCACCGCTTCATGCGCCGCGTCTGGCGCCTGGCCCAGGCCCATGTCGGCCAGGGCCTGCCTGCCGTACTGGACATCGCCAGCCTGTCGGACGAGCAGAAAGTCATTCGCCGCGCCACCCACCTGGCCATCAAGCAGGCCAGCCAGGATATCGGCCAACACCACAAGTTCAACACCGCCATCGCCCAGGTGATGACCCTGATGAACGTGCTGGAAAAAGCCCCGCAAGCCACCGAACAGGACCGCGCCCTGATTCAGGAAGGCCTGGAAACCGTGACCCTGCTGCTGGCCCCGATCACCCCGCACATCTGCCACGAGCTGTGGAATGCGCTGGGCCACACGGGCCCCGTGATCGACGCCGGCTGGCCGGTGCTGGACGACAGCGCCCTGGTACAGGACAGCCTGACCCTGGTGATCCAGGTCAACGGCAAGCTGCGCGGTCAGATCGAAATGCCTGCCAGCGCCACCCGCGAAGAAATCGAAGCCGCCGCCCGGGTCAACGAAAACGTGCTGCGCTTCATCGATGGCCTGACGATCCGCAAGGTCATCGTCGTGCCTGGCAAACTGGTCAATATCGTCGCCAGCTGATCGTATCAGCGCGCCCGGTACGCCGGGCGCCCTTTACAGAGTCGGCCCACAAGGTTTCTAGGGAGCATCAAGATGATCAAACGCAATCTACTGGTTATGGGCCTGGCCGTGCTGCTGGGCGCCTGCGGTTTCCAGTTGCGCGGCACCGGCACCAGCCAACTGGCGCTCAAAGAACTGAACGTCACCGCCCGCGATGCCTACGGCCCCACCGTTACCCAATTGCGCAAGCAAATCAGTGCCAGTGGCGTGAAAGTCTACGACGGCGCACCGTACAAACTGGTGCTGAGCCACGAGGACGAGCAACAGCGTTCGGCCAGCTACACCAGCGGTTCGCGTTCGGCTGAGTACGAACTGACCACCACCCTGAGCTATGACATCGTCGGCCACGAGAACCTGAACCTGCTCAGCGACAAGATCATCGTCGACAAGACCTACACCCAGGACGGCAACAACCTGGCAGGTTCCGACCAGGTGGCCCAGGAGACTCGCGAAGAAATCCGCCGCGAAGTTATCCAGCGCCTGATGCTGCGTCTGCAGCAGATCACCCCGCAGCAGCTGGACACGCTCCAGGCCGATGCTGACGCCAAGGCCAAGGCCCTGGCCGAGCAGGAAGCCGAAGCCCAGCGTATCCGTGACGCGACGCCGCAACAGTCGCCGATCCAGATCCCTTCGAAGTAAAAGAGGAACGGGGCGCTCAGGCGCCCCTTCTTTCATCACCATGAAACTGACCCCCGCCCAACTCAACAAACACCTGCAAGGCAGCCTGGCGCCGATCTACGTGATCAGCGGCGACGACCCGTTGCTGTGCCAGGAAGCCGCCGATGCCGTGCGCAGCGCAGCTCGCGCCCAAGGTTTCGATGAACGCCAGGTCTTCAGCGCCGACGCCAACTTCGATTGGGGCACCCTGCTGCAGGCCGGTGCCAGCCTGTCGCTGTTCGCCCAGCGGCGCCTGCTGGAACTTCGCCTGCCCTCGGGCAAGCCTGGCGACAAGGGCGCCGCGGCGTTGATCGAGTACTGCAACCGCCCGGCCGAAGACACCCTGCTACTGATCAGCCTGCCCAAGCTTGATGGCAGCGCGCAGAAGACCAAATGGGGCAAGGCCCTGATCGACGGCCAGCAGACCCAGTTCGTGCAGATCTGGCCGGTGGACGCCAACCAGCTGCCGCAGTGGATTCGCCAACGCTTGTCCCAGGCGGGCCTGGCTGCCCAGCAGGATGCCGTCGAGCTCATTGCTGCGCGAGTGGAGGGCAACCTGTTGGCGGCCGCCCAGGAAATCGAGAAGCTCAAGCTGCTGGCCGAGAACAACCAGGTCACCCTGGAAACGGTGCAGTCGGCGGTGGCCGACAGTGCACGGTTCGACGTATTCGGCCTGGTTGACGCGGTACTCAACGGCGAAGCGGCCCACGCCTTGCGCATGCTCGAGGGCTTGCGCGGCGAGGGTGTGGAGCCACCGGTGATTCTCTGGGCCCTGGCCCGTGAGCTGCGCACCCTGGCCAGCATTGCCCTGCAATACAGCCAGGGCACGCCGCTGGACAAAGCCTTCAGCAGCGCCAAGCCGCCAGTATGGGACAAGCGCAAACCGCTGATGAGCAAAGCCCTGCAACGCCATTCGGCCAAGCGCTGGGGCGAACTGCTGCAGGACGCCCAGCACATCGACGCCCAGATCAAGGGCCAGGCCCAGGGTTCGGTGTGGATCAGCCTGTCGCGCCTGTCGCTGTTGATGGCCGGGCAGCGCAACGTACTTCCTGCCCAATAGCCCGGTGCGGGATACACGCGGCCTGCCAAGGCCACAGGGATTGCGCGGGAGCGTGATCGGCGTATGATCGGCGCTCCAATCAAGGAGTGCCGTCATGAGCAAAAAGCGCCCCAACAAGGCCAAATCCATCGTCGCCCAACCCCTGTTCCGCAGCCGCCAGGAACGACCCGCCAAGGGCAAGGGCAGCTACCAACGCGAAGCCTTCCAGTCGAAAAACTGGGAGGCTTCTCCTTTTCTGGCAGCCTGAAAACACCGTTTACCACGAACTTTCCTACGCGTTGCCCCTTGCCCCCCGCTCTCATGATATGGTCCGCATCTGACTTGAAATACCTGGACCTGTGAATGTCTCTTCGTCGTCTCCAGCGTGTGCAAATGCGTCATCTGCTCGCTGCCTCCACCCTCGTTCTGCTGGGCGCCTGTGCTGAAAAGCCAACGGTTGCCGCCGATGCCCTGCCCACCCCTGCGCAAAAGACCTCGCCGGTTGCCCCGCTGACCACCGCAGCCCCCGTGGATGCCGATGGCGTGATGCTGCCCAGCGAAACCTTTACCCAGTGGGAAGACGGCTTCCGCCAGCAGGCGTTGCAGGCCGGCATCCGCCCGGATGTGTTCGACCGCGCCTTCACCGGCGTCACCCCGGACCCGAGCGTGGTCAAGGCCGACCGCAGCCAGCCAGAGTTCACCCGCCCGGTGTGGGAATACCTGGACGGCGCCATCTCGCCCGTGCGCGTTCGCAAAGGCCAGGCGCTGATGAACCAGTACGGCGATGACCTGCAGCGCATCGAGCAGCGCTATGGCGTCGACCGCCAGGCCTTGGTGGCGGTATGGGGGATGGAGAGCAGCTTTGGCCAGTTCCAGGGCGACAAGTCGGTGATCCGCTCGCTGGCGACCCTGGCGTACGAAGGCCGCCGCCAGAGCTTCGCCCAGGACCAGTTGATCGCTGCCCTGCAGATTCTGCAGAACGGTGACATCCAGCCCGAGGCCATGCTGGGCTCCTGGTCGGGCGCGATGGGCCAGACCCAGTTCATCCCCACCACTTACAACTCCCATGCCGTGGACTTCGACGGCGATGGCCGTCGCGATATCTGGAACAGCGCGCCAGACGCCCTGGCCTCAACCGCGCATTACCTGCAAAGCTCGGGCTGGCAGCGTGGCCAGCCCTGGGGGTTCGAAGTGCAATTGGCGCCTGGTTTCGACTACGCCCAGGCCGATGGTGCCCTGCGCAAGCCAGTGGCCGAATGGCTGCAGATGGGCGTGAAGCTGCCGGCTGGCACGCGCTTGCCTGCCGGGAGCGAGCAGCTTTCGGCCGCCCTGCTGCTGCCAGCGGGTTACCGTGGCCCTGCGTTCCTGGTGCTGGACAACTTCCGCGCCATTCTCAAGTACAACAACTCGTCGTCCTATGCCCTGGCCGTGAGCCTGCTGGCTCAGCGCTTCGACGGGGGTGGCTACGTGATGGGTGACTGGCCGCGCGATGACCTGCCATTGAGCCGCACCGAGCGTATCGAGTTGCAAACGCTGCTGACGGCCAAGGGCTATGAGGCAGGCAACCCGGACGGCATCATCGGCGCCAATACCCGCAAGGCCATTCGCCTGGCCCAGCAGTCGCTGGGCTGGCCGGCGGATGGGTATGCCAACCACAAGTTGCTGGATAGCCTGCGCCAGCCTTGAGACAGGGTCGCTCTCTTCCCGAGCCTCGCCCGGTCCCACAGTCAATCACGTGGGGCCAGGCGACACCGATTACCTGACCACATCCTGCTCCAGCATCAAGGTCTTCTGCCCCGCGTCCAGGCGCACCTGGGCGCCCAGGGGCAGGGTCAGGTTCGGGTCGCAATGGCCACTGCGCCAACCGGCCAGCACCGGAATGCCCATTGGCTCGAAGATCTCCTTGAGCAATGGCGTCAACCGTGGCACATCCAGCCCGGCGAAATCCCCCACCAATACCCCGCGAAGGCCCTTGAAACGTCCGGCAAGGCGCAACTGTGTCAGCAGGCGGTCAACCCTGTAGAGAGGCTCACCCACGTCCTCCAGAAACAGGATGGCGCCTTGCAGGTCGATTTCGTAATCGGTGGCCAAGGTGGCGCAGATCATCGACAGGTTGCCCCCGGTCAACCGACCGCTGGCTACCCCATGCTCGACGCAGGTCAAGGGGTGCGCCACGGGGTGGACCAGCAGGTCACCCTTGCGCAGTTGCCCGCGCAACAAGCGGCGCATGGAGTCTTCAGTGGGCGCCTGACGGTTGGCCAACAGGTCTGAGGTGAGCATCGGCCCGTGGAAGGTGACGAAGTTGCAGTAGCGGGCAAACGCCAGGTGCAAGGCAGTGAGGTCGCTGTACCCGATGAAGGGCTTGGCGTGCCGGGCGATCAGGTCGTAGTCGATTTTATCCAGCAGCCGCGGCGTGCCGTAGCCGCCGCGCAAGCAGATGATGGCGTCTATGTCCGGGTCGGCGAAGGCGTCATGCAGGTCGCGCAGGCGCACGGCATCGCTGCCCGCCAGGTAGCCCTGGTGTTCGAGCACACCCGGGTAGACCTTCAGCGTATGGCCCCGGCTGCTGACCCAGCGCTGCGCGGCCTCTACGCTGAATTCCTTGGGGCCGGCCGGCGCGATCAGGGCGATCTGCGCCTGGGTGGGCACGCGACGCGGCAAAGCGGCGGGCGTGGGTGTGTGTTTCATTCGTCAGGCTCCTTGCATTGATCGAAGATGCCTACTGTAGAGCGATCCCCATGACAGAACAGCATAGCCTTGTAACCCCGTGCGTCCCATGAACAAACCCCGGAAACAACGATGCCGGCGGCAGTTGCGGGAACTGGCGGCCGGCATCGGTACCTCAGGCGCGGATCAGAGCTTGATCTTGGCCTCGTGCGCCTGCTGGTCGGCGTGGTACGAAGAACGTACCAGCGGGCCGGAGGCCACGTTCTTGAAGCCCATCTTGTAGCCTTCCTCGGCGAACCAGGCGAAGGTGTCAGGGTGCACGAAACGCTGCACCGGCAAGTGGCTGCGCGACGGCTGCAGGTACTGGCCCAGGGTCAGCATGTCGATGTTGTGCTCGCGCATGCGGTGCATCACTTCGATCACTTCTTCATCGGTCTCGCCCAGCCCCAGCATCAGGCCGGACTTGGTGGGTACGTGCGGCACCATTTCCTTGAACTTCTGCAACAGGGTCAGCGACCACTGGTAGTCCGAACCCGGACGCGCAGCCTTGTACAGGCGTGGCACGGTTTCCAGGTTGTGGTTGAAGACATCCGGCGGCTCTTTGGCGGTGATTTCCAGGGCGACGTCCATGCGGCCGCGGTAGTCCGGCACCAGGGTTTCCAGTTGTACGCCTGGCGACAGCTTGCGGATTTCGCGCAGGCAGTCGGCGAAGTGCTGGGCACCGCCGTCACGCAGATCGTCACGGTCCACCGACGTGATGACCACGTACTTGAGGCGCAGGTCGGCGATGGCGACCGCCAGGTTCATCGGTTCATCGGCGTCCAGAGCCTTCGGACGGCCGTGGCCGACGTCGCAGAACGGGCAGCGACGGGTACAGATATCGCCCATGATCATGAAGGTAGCGGTGCCACCCGAGAAGCACTCGCCCAGGTTCGGGCAGGACGCTTCTTCGCAGACGCTGTGCAGCTTGTGCTTGCGCAGCAGTTGCTTGATGCGATCGACTTCCGGCGAAACCGGGATGCGCACGCGGATCCAGTCGGGCTTCTTCGGCAGTTCTTCGGTGGGGATGATCTTCACCGGAATACGTGCGACTTTCTCGGCGCCACGCAGCTTCACACCGGCTTCGACCTTGGGCCGCGGCGGCGTGACGTTGGTCACGGGGATCATGGTTTGCACGGATTCAGCTGTGTCTAGCGCGGTAGTCATATCAATCGATTCCGCCCGTCAGGGTCGTCTGCTCAGCGTAGTCGAGGTGCTTGACGAGCTGCGCGCGCAGCCGGGCACCAACCTCGGCATATTCAATCTGGCCTGCATGATCGCACAACTGGGTCATCGCCAGCCCGGCATATCCGCAGGGGTTGATACGGCGGAACGGCGCAAGGTCCATGTCCACGTTCAGGGCCAGGCCATGAAAGGAACACCCGTTACGGATCCGCAAGCCCAGGGAAGCGATTTTCGCCCCCTGGACGTAAACACCGGGCGCATCGGCCTTGGCCGCTGCCGGCACATCATATTCAGCCAGCAGCGCGACGATGGTCTGCTCGATGCGCGTGACCAGCTCCCGCACGCCGTAACCCAGACGCCGCACATCCAGCAGCAGGTAGGCCACCATCTGGCCCGGGCCATGGTAGGTCACCTGGCCGCCACGATCCACCTGCACCACCGGAATATCACCCGGCACCAGCAAGTGCTCGGCCTTGCCCGCCTGGCCCTGGGTGAACACCGCAGGGTGTTGCACCAGCCAGACCTCGTCACCCGTCGCCGGGCCACGCTGGTCGGTGAAGCGCTGCATCGCATGCCACACCGGCTCGTAGGCCATCAGGCCCAGCTCGCGAAAGCCCAGGCAACCGGACATCAGAGCACCATTTTCACTACGCCCGTGGCACGCAGCTCACTGTTGATGTTGTAGAGCTGGTCCTGGCCGGTGGCCAGGATGTGCAGCTGCAACGTGGTGTACTTGCCGTTGCTGCTCTGGCGCTCGGCGGTTTTCTCGTGCTCGATGGTTGCATGGTTGGCAACGATGGCGATCACTTGGTCTTTGAAGCCCGCCCCGGTGTCACCAATCACTTTGATCGGATAATCGGCGCAGGGGAATTCGATCTTAGGAGCCTTGACTTCGGTGTCTGTCATAGCAGTAACGGCCTCGCAAGCCGTGAAGACGGACAAACCCCCGGTCCGCACGGCGCGGTCCCGGGGGCATGCTGTTCACGTAATCAGTTGAACAAGCCGTAGAAGAATAGACGAATGCTATCCCACATGCGGCGAATGAAACCACCTTCCTCGACCGCGTCGAGGGCGATCAGGTTGGCGCTGTGCACGACCTGCTCACCGTTTTTGACTTCCACTTTACCGATCACGTCACCTTTGGCGATGGGCGCGGTCAGCTGCGGGTTCATGGTCATGGTGGCGGTCAGGTTTTTCAGCTGGCCTTTTGGCAGGGTCATGGTCAGGTCATCGGCCAGGCCCGCGCGGATCTCGTGGGTAGCGCCTTTCCAGACCGGCGCCTTCGCCAGCTCGGTGCCCTTCTGGTAGAAGGTCTGGGTTTCGAAGAAGCGGAAACCGTAGGTCAGCAGCTTCTGGGTTTCGGCCGCACGCGCGGCTTCGCTGGTGGTACCGAACACAACGGCGATCAGGCGCATGCCATCACGAACGGCCGAAGCCGCCATGCAGTAACCGGCTTCTTCGGTGTGGCCGGTCTTCAGACCGTCGACGGTCTTGTCGCGCCACAGCAGCAAGTTGCGGTTAGGCTGCTTGATGTTGTTCCAGAAGAACTCTTTCTGCGAGTAGATCGCGTAGTGGGCCGGGTCGATGTTGATGATCGCGCGGGCCAGCTTGGCGATGTCGTGCGGGGTGGAGTAGTGGTCCGGGTTCGGCAGCCCGGTAGGGTTCATGAAGTGGCTGTTCTCCATGCCCAGGTCGCCGGCGGTCTTGTTCATCATGTCGGCGAAGGCATCTTCGCTGCCGGCGATGTGCTCGGACAGGGCCACGGTGGCGTCGTTACCCGACTGAATGATGATGCCGTGCAGCAGGTCGCTGACGGTGACCTGCGAGCCGACCTTGATGAACATCCGCGAGCCGCCGGTGCGCCAGGCGTTTTCGCTGACGGTGACCATGTCGTTCTCGCCGATCTGGCCGCGCTTGATCTCCAGGGTGGCGATGTAGGCGCTCATCAGTTTGGTCAGGCTGGCTGGCGGCAGACGCTGGTCGCCGTTGCTGTCCACCAGGACTTGCCCGCTGGACGCTTCCATCAGTACGTAGGCCTTGGCAGCCAGTTGCGGGGCTGCAGGCGTCATTTGCTCGGCCGACATGGCAACTGGGGCGATCAGCAGCAGTACAGGCAGGCACAGGCGTTTGGCAAAGGTGGTGATGTTCATCCGTCTCTCGAAATTGCTAATGGGCACATGCCCTCGCGGGCAAAATCTGTTTGTGTGGGCCGTGGCCCTGGTTGTTTGCGCGGCCTTTCTGCGGGCCGTTGTTCATGCGGCTGCCGCCCGCCCCCAAGGGCAAGTGGCAACCGGGGTCCGGCCTGTCGCCAGGCCGGGAAAATCATTCGGCGGTGACCACGCTGGGCGAGCCCAGGTTGGCCAGGCGCACGCTGTCCTGGGTCTGCTGCACCTCACCCGGCGTGCCGATCGGCCCCAGCCGCACTCGATACAGTGTCTGCTGGTTGCGCACGATCGAGCTGACGAACACCGGGGCCCGAACCATCGAGCTCAACTTGGACCTCAGCAGCTCCGCAGCGTCCGGGTTGGCGAACGCTCCCACCTGGAGAAACTGGCCAGACGCTGGAACAGAAGCGTTTTTTTTTGCGTCGATCTGCGCGGGCAGGACGGCGGCGGCGTGCTGTTGCGGCGGCGGCGTCCATTGCTCGATGGTGCCCGCCGACGCGGTGATTACTGGCTGCTGCGGCGCCTGGGCCACCTGCGGCTGGTCAAGCATCAGCGGCGCCGGACGGCCACGCTGAGCCCAGTACTGGGCCGGGTCGATACCCTCGACCTTGACGCGCGCGGTGCCGATCTCGGCATAGCCGAGCTTCTTGGCCGCCGCGTAGGACAGGTCGATGATACGGTCGGAATAGAACGGCCCGCGGTCGTTGACCCGCAGGATCACGCTGCGGTTGTTGTCCAGGTTGGTCACGCGTACATAGCTGGGCAGCGGCAGGGTCTTGTGCGCCGCGCTCATGCCGTACAGGTCGTAGACTTCGCCATTGGCGGTGTTCTGGCCGTGAAACTTTGTGCCATACCAGGACGCCGTGCCAGTCGCCGCATAATGGCTGGCATCGGTGAGCGGGAAGTAGGTCTTGCCCAATACCGTGTACGGGTTGGCCTTGTAGGGGCCGCTGTGCAGGGTGGGCACGGCGTCGGGAATGCGTGATACGTCCACGTCCCACCACGGCGCGCCGTCCTTGTGGGCCCGGTTGATGTCCAGCCCCGGCTGGGAGCGCACCACGTAGCCACCGCTTTGCGGCGTGCGGCTGGTGGACGAACAACTGACGACCAGCATGGCGAGGGCCGCGTAGCCCATCAGCTTCAAAGGTGTGCGAATCTGCAGTGTCCGCATTTACTTGACGCCCCGTGCTTGAACCAGTGCTTGCGACAGTTGATAGACGGCCATGGCATACATGGCGCTGCGATTATAGCGAGTGATGGCGTAGAAGTTGCCCAACCCCATCCAATATTCCGGACCGAACTCACCGTCGAAGCGGAAAGCAGTCACCGGCATATCGTCGCGCAGCGCATCATGACTCGACCAGCCCAGTGCTCGCAACTGCCCAACGTTCTTCACCGGATCAATGCCCGGGCTCAAGCCTTCGTCCACATGCTCGCCGCGCACCGTGGCGCGGCTCACCACAGGCTGGCCCATCACCCAGCCGTGCTGCTTGAAGTAGTTGGCGACGCTGCCGATGGCATCATCGGGGTCACTCCAGATATTGATGTGGCCATCGCCGTCGAAGTCCACGGCATAGGCGCGGAAACTACTGGGCATGAATTGCGGCAGCCCCATGGCGCCAGCGTACGAGCCCTTGATGCTCAGCGGGTCGACCTGCTCTTCGCGGGACAGCAGCAGAAACTCGCGCAGCTCCTTGCGGAAGAAGTCGGCCCGTGGCGGGTAATCGAAGGCCAGTGTGGAAAGTGCATCGATCACCCGGTAGTTGCCGGTATTTCTACCGAAAAACGTCTCGACACCAATGATAGACACAATAATCTGGGCCGGTACGCCGTATTCCTGTTCGGCACGCTTGAGGGCAGCCTCATGCTGGCGCCAGAAGTCCACGCCCCGGGCGATGCGCGCATCGGTGATGAACAGCGGGCGGTAGTCCTTCCACGGCTTGACGCGTTCGGCGGGTTTGGAAATGGCGTCCAGAATGGCTTGCTTGCGTTGCACCTCCTGGAACACCCCGATGACCTGCTCGCCGGCAAAACCATAGTCGCGGGTCATTTCACCGACGAACTGCGCCAACTGCGGGGTGCCATCGTAGTCGCCGGCCACTGCCTGCTGCGACGAACCGAGGATGCCGACCAGGCCGACCCAGGGAATGCACCGGGTGGCCCAGTTGCAGACTGCTTGCATGAAATTCTTCACCTTAATCAAACCTGCGCGATCCACTTGCGATGGGTATGGATCGACATCAAAACCCCAAACGCTGACATCAGCGTCACCAGCGAAGTTCCGCCGTAACTAATGAAGGGCAGCGGCACGCCTACGACGGGCAACAGGCCACTGACCATACCGATATTGACGAACACGTACACAAAGAAGGTCATGGTCAGGCTGCCGGCCAGCAGCTTGCCGAACAGGGTCTGGGCCTGGGCGGTGATCACCAGGCCGCGGCCGATGAGGGCCAGGTACAGCAGCAGCAAGGCGCAGATACCCACCAGGCCAAACTCCTCGCCGAGCACGGCGATGATGAAGTCGGTGTGGCTTTCGGGCAGGAAGTCCAGGTGCGACTGGGTACCCAGCAGCCAGCCCTTGCCGAATACGCCACCCGAGCCAATCGCCGCCTTGGACTGGATGATGTTCCAGCCGGTGCCCAGGGGGTCGCTCTCGGGGTCCAGGAAGGTCAGGATCCGTTGTTTCTGGTAGTCGTGCATGATGAAGAACCACATGCCCACGGCCACCGGCACGGCGGCGGCGACCACGCTGACAATCCAGCGCCAGCGCAGGCCGGCCATGAACAGCACGAAGGTACCCGAGGCCAGAATCAGCAGCGAGGTACCCAGGTCCGGCTGGCGCACGATGAGGATGAACGGCACGCCGATCAGCACCAGGCTGGCCCCCACGTGCTTGAGCGTGGGCGGCAGGGTGCGTTTGGCCAGGTACCAGGCGATGGTGGCCGGCATGATGATCTTCATGAATTCCGACGGCTGGAAGCGAATCACCCCCGGAATGTTGATCCAGCGCGTGGCCCCCATGGCGTTGTGGCCCATGACATCCACGGCCACCAGCAGGATCACCCCCAGGCCGTAGGCCAATGGTACCCAGCGGGCCATGAAGCGCGGTTCCAGTTGGGCAATCAGCAGCATTGATACCAGGCCGATGCCGAACGAGGTGGCCTGCTTGATCAGCAGGTCCCAGCTTTTGCCGCTGGCCGAATACAGCACGAACAGGCTGCCGGCGGCCAGGGTCAGGAGCAGGATCAACAGCGGGCCGTCGATATGGATGCGCTGCAGCAAGGTGGCGCGGCGGCGCATCACGTCCTCGCTGGAGAGCATGCGATCGAAATTACTCTTCACGTGCGGTTGTCTCCATTGCGGTGTTGCTGGCGTATTCGGGCTTGAGCTGGCCGTCGGGCCCCAACAGCCAGGCATCCATCACCTGACGCACGACGGGCGCCGCGACGCCGGAACCGGACTCGCCGTTCTCCACCATCACCGCAACTACAATTTTGGGATTGTCGGCCGGCGCGAAACCCACGAACAGAGCGTGGTCGCGATGGCGTTCCTGAAGCTTGGTGCGGTCGTATTTCTCGCCCTGCTTGATGGCGACGACCTGAGCGGTACCGCTCTTGCCAGCGATACGGTACTGGGCGCCGACCGCCGCCTTGCGCGCGGTACCCCGGGCGCCGTGCATCACTTGCTGCATGCCGTGGTTGACGCGGTCCCAGTCATTGGCGTCGCGCAACACAATGTCTTCCATGGGGTTGTCATCCACCGGAGGCTGGCCTTCGATGGTGCGGGCCAGGTGCGGCCGGTTCCATTTGCCTTTGTTGGCCACCAGCGCGGTGGCCTGGGCCAGTTGCAACGGGGTGGCCTGCATGTAGCCCTGGCCGATCCCAAGAATCAGGGTTTCACCCGGGAACCAGGCCTGGCGGCGGGTGATGCGTTTCCAGTCCCGCGACGGCATCAGGCCCGGCGACTCCTCGAACATGTCCAGCGACACCTTCTGGCCGATACCGAAGCGGTTCAGGTAGCTGGACAGGCGGTCGATGCCCATCTTGTGCGCCAGGTCGTAGAAGTAGGTGTCGTTGGACCGCATGATGGCGGTGTCCAGGTCCACCCAGCCGTCGCCACTGCGGTTCCAGTTGCGGTACTTGTGGTCGAAATTCGGCAGTTGGTAATAGCCGGGGTCGAACACCCGGGTAGCAGGGGTGACGACGCCGGTGTCCAGGCCTGCGATGGCCACCGCTGGCTTGATGGTCGAGCCAGGCGGGTACAGGCCGCGCAGCACCCGGTTGAACAGGGGGCGGTCGATGGAGTCACGCAACTCGGCGTAGGCCTTGAAGCTGATGCCAGTGACGAACAGGTTGGGGTCGAAGCTCGGCTGACTGACCATGGCCAGCACCTCGCCGGTTTTCGGGTCCAGGGCGACGATGGCGCCGCGGCGCCCGCCCAGGGCCGCTTCGGCCGCTTCCTGCAGGTTGATGTCCAGGCTCAGGACGATGTCCTTGCCAGGTACCGGGTCGGTGCGTTTGAGTACCCGCAGCACGCGGCCGCGGGCGTTGGTCTCGACTTCCTCGTAACCCACCTGGCCGTGCAGCTCGGGCTCGTAGAAACGCTCGACGCCGGTTTTGCCGATGTGGTGGGTACCGCTGTAGTTGGTCGAGTCCAGCGCCTTGAGTTCTTTCTCGTTGATGCGCCCCATGTAGCCCACCGAATGGGCGAAATGCGGGCCCTGGGGGTAATGGCGCACCAACTGCGCCACCACTTCCACGCCCGGCAGGCGGAACTGGTTCACCGCGATGCGGGCGATCTGCTCTTCATTGAGTTCGAACAGGATAGGCACCGGCTCGAATGGCCGGCGCCCCTGCTTCATGCGCTTTTCGAAAATGGCCCGGTCATCCGGGGTCAGCTCCAGCACCTGGACGATAAGGTCCAGGACCTGCGCCCAGTCCCCCGCGCGTTCGCGGGTCATGCTCAGGCTGAAGCTGGGGCGGTTGTCGGCGATGATCACGCCGTTGCGGTCGTAGATCAGCCCACGCGACGGCGGAATCGGCTGCACGTGCACCCGATTGTTCTCCGACAGCGTGGAGTGATACTCGTACTGGATCACCTGCAGGTAATACAGCCGCGCCACCAGCGCGCACACCATCACCATCACCACGATTGCACCGACCACGACGCGGCCACGCACCAGGCGTGCGTCCTTCTCGTGATCCTTGAGGTGAATCGGCTGGGACATGAAAGGCGGCTTGTACGCTTATTTGTGGTAAGGGTGCCCGGACAACACGGTCCAGGCGCGATACAGCTGCTCGCCGATCAGGATACGAACCAACGGGTGCGGCAGTGTCAGCGGCGACAGCGACCAGCGCTGGTCAGCGCGCGCGCAGACTTCCGGCGCCAGCCCTTCGGGGCCGCCGACCATGAAGTTGACGGTGCGCGAGTCCAGCCGCCAGCGGTCCAGTTCCACCGCCAGCTGCTCGGTGCTCCACGGCTTGCCGTGCACTTCGAGCGTGACGATACGCTCACCCGGCTGAACCTTGGCCAACATGGCCTCGCCTTCCTGACGGATGAAGCGCGCCACGTCGGCGTTCTTGCCACGGGTGTTGAGCGGAATTTCCACCAGGTCGAGCGCCAGTTCGGACGGCAGACGCTTGGCGTATTCCTGCCAACCGTCCTCCACCCACCTGGGCATGCGCGAACCGACAGCAATCAGACGCAGACGCATGGCCCGGCCTTATTCGTTGCCTGGGGTGTGGTGCGCACCGCTGGCGGCACGGCTCTGCTCGGCACCCTGCCACAGGCGTTCCAGGTCGTAGAACTGGCGGGCAGCGGCGGTCATCATGTGCACGATCACGTCGCCCAGGTCCAGCAGTACCCAGTCGCTTTCGCCCTTGCCTTCTTCGCCCAGTGGCTGCGCGCCCTTGGCTTTGACGTTCTCGCGAACCTTGTCGAGCATGGCGTTGATCTGGCGGTTCGAGGTACCGGTGGCGATCACCATGTAGTCGGTCAGGCTGTGCTTGTCTTTCACGTCGATCACCAGGATGTCCTGGGCCTTGACGTCTTCCAGGGCGGCCTTGGCCAGTTCAACCAGCTCTTCGCCGGATACGCTGATTTTTTGCTTGGTCATATAAAACTCGTTCAGTTCAATTGGACGCACGGTACAGCCCGTGCGCCTCGATGTAGGCCAGTACCGCGTCAGGCACCAGGAAACGTACCGACTTCCCGCTGGCCAGCAGTTGACGGATCTGGGTGGCCGACACCGCCAGGGGTGTCTGCCAGACGAAAGTAATATTCCCGCCCGGCCCTTCAAGGGCCAGCGGGTCGCTGACCGACCGCGCGGCCAGCAGGTTGCGCAAGGCATCCGGCGGCTCGCTGTCGGCGTCAGGCCGCTGCAATACCAGAATATGGCAATGCTGCAGCAGTTCTTCCCAGCGGTGCCAGGAAGGCAGGCCACAAAAGGCATCCCAGCCCAGCAGCAAGAACAGCTGGTCGTCGGCGGCGAGTTCCGCGCGCATCAGTTCCAGCGTGTCGATGGTGTACGACGGCTTGTCCCGTTGCAGCTCCCGGGCATCCACGGTCAGCGGCGCCACGCCCTCCACGGCGCAGCGCACCATGGCCAGGCGGTCCTGGGGCGTCACCTGCGGGGTGTCGCGGTGGGGCGGCCGCGCGTTGGGCGTCAGGCGCAGCTCGTCCAGGCCCAGGGCATCGGCCACTTCCAGCGCGCTGCGCAAGTGGCCGATGTGCACCGGGTCGAACGTGCCGCCCAGCACACCGATACGGCGCGGGACGGGCTGGCTGCCTGGGCGGCTGACGTCACCCAAGTCAGGCAGGCTCCTGGCCGCGCAACTGGCCGTCGCCAATCACGATGTATTTCTCGCAGGTCAGGCCTTCCAGGCCCACCGGGCCACGGGCGTGGATCTTGTCCGTGGAAATGCCGATCTCGGCACCCAGGCCATACTCGAAGCCATCGGCAAAGCAGGTCGGGGTGTTGATCATCACCGAGGCGGAGTCGACCTCGGCGGTGAAGCGCCGGGCTTCGCCGAAGTTCTCGGTGGCGATGGAATCGGTGTGATGCGAACCGTAATGGTTGATGTGGTCGATGGCCTGTTCCAGGCCATCGACCACGCGAATCGACAGGATCGCCGCCAGGTACTCGGTGTGCCAGTCTTCTTCGGTGGCCGGTAGCGCCTGGATGATATCGCGGGTGCGCTCGCAGCCACGCAGCTCGACACCTTTCTCGGCGAACCGGGCAGCCATGGCCGGCAGGAAGTCGGCGGCCACGGCCGCGTCCACCAGCAGGGTTTCCATGGCGCCGCAGATACCATAGCGGTAGGTCTTGGCGTTGAAGGCGATGCGCTCGGCCTTGGCCAGGTCGGCGTCGGCGGCCACGTAAACGTGGCAGATGCCATCCAGATGCTTGATGACCGGCACCTTGGCGTCGCGGCTGACGCGCTCGATCAGGCCACGGCCGCCACGGGGCACGATGATGTCCACGTACTCGGGCATGGTGATCAGCGCGCCCACGGCTTCGCGGTCGGTGGTTTCCACGACCTGCACCACGGCAGCCGGCAGGCCGGCTTCGGCCAGGCCGCGCTGGACGCAGGCGGCGATGGCACGGTTGGAGTGGATGGCCTCGGAGCCGCCGCGCAGAATAGTGGCGTTGCCGGACTTCAGGCACAGGCTGGCTGCGTCGATGGTCACGTTCGGGCGCGACTCATAGATGATCCCGACCACCCCCAGGGGCACGCGCATCTTGCCCACCTGGATGCCCGACGGCCGATAGCTCATGTCGCGAATGGCACCCACGGGGTCTGGCAGGCTGGCCACCTGGCGCAGGCCAACGATCATGCCGTCGATGCGTGCCGGGGTCAGCGCCAGGCGCTCGAGCATGGCTGGTTCCAGGCCATTGGCGCGGCCAGCGGCCAGGTCCTGTTCGTTGGCGGCAGTCAGCGCGCCACGGGCAGCGTCCAACGCGTTGGCAGCAGCCAGCAGGGCGCGGTTCTTCTGCGCGGTGCTGGCGCGCGCGATCACGCGGGAGGCTTCGCGGGCGGCGCGACCCAGACGGGTCATGTAGTCAAGAACGGACTCAGTCATGGTCTCTGTGGTCTTGGCAAAGAGGAAAGCGGCTGATTATAGCTGTCTCGACCGGCCACTGACAGCGGCGGCAGGCGGATGGTCGAAAACAGTCTGCGCCAGGGCAATGATTCAGCCGTGATTAAGCCACGAATGAATATTATCCTTGCAGGTTCTTTCGTAACTTGCGGTAAATCGCCGATGCTGCTCAATGCCCTGCCCTGGCCAGACGCACGCCCTCTGCCCGACGCGTTTTTCGACCGCGACGCCCAACTGCTTGCCCGCGAATTGCTGGGCAAGGTGATTCGCCACAAGCAGGGCCCGTACTGGCTGTCGGCCCGCATCATCGAGACCGAGGCTTACTACTGCGCCGAGAAGGGCAGCCACGCCTCGCTGGGCTACACGGAGAAACGCAAGGCGCTGTTCCTGGATGGCGGGCACATCTACATGTACTACGCCCGGGGCGGTGATTCGCTGAACTTCAGCGCCCAGGGCCCTGGCAACGCAGTGCTGATCAAGTCCGGCTACCCCTGGGTGGACGCCCATGCCGATGAAAACGCCTTGGCCCAGATGCAACTGAACAACCCCGACGCCGCCGGCAACCCGCGCCCGATCGAGCGCCTCTGTGCCGGCCAGACACTGTTGTGCAAGGCCATGGGGCTGAAGGTGCCGAACTGGGACGCCAAGCGGTTCGACCATGAACAATTATTTGTCGATGACCTTGGCATCATCCCGAAACAAATTATCCAGACCACTCGCCTGGGCATTCCCCACGGGCGCGACGAACATCTGCCGTACCGTTTCGTGGACGCCGAGCATGCCCGCCATTGCACAAGGAACCCCTTGCGCCGCGGCCAAGTCGAAGGTCGCGACTTTTTTACCCTTGCGCAAGGAAATTGAAACATGGGCCCATGGCTCGACGGGCTGACCGCCTGGTTGTCCGCACACCCCCAATGGCTGGGGCTGGCGATTGTGCTGGTGGCGTGCACCGAATGCCTGGCCATTGTCGGGCTGATAGTGCCCGGCACCGTGCTGCTGTTCGCCATTGCCGTGCTGGCCGGCAATGGTGCGCTGTCGCTGGGTGAAACCTTGTTGCTGGGCTACATCGGCGGATTACTGGGTGACGGCTTGTCCTACTTCACCGGCCGCCATTTCCACCAGAACATCCGCCGCTTGCCCGGGCTGCGCCACCACCCGGAATGGATCGGCCGCGCCGAGGGCTATTTCCAGCGCTATGGCATTGCCAGCTTGCTGGTGGGCCGCTTCATCGGCCCGCTGCGGCCCATGCTGCCCATGGTGGCGGGCATGTTCGACATGCCATTGTTGCGCTTCGTGGGGGTCAGCCTGCTGGCGGGCGCCGGTTGGTCGGTGGTGTACCTGATGCCGGGCTGGGCGACCGGCGCGGCCATGCGACTGCCGCTGCCAGAGGGGTTCTGGGGGCAGGCCGGGGTATTGGCGGCGGGCTTCGCCGTGCTCGTTGGCTTGAGTATCAGTGCCGCATGGCGCTCGCGGCCCCATGGCACGCGCCTGGTCACGGGCATGTGCCTGGTGCTGTTGGTCGGGGTCTTCCTCGGCTGGCCGCACCTGGTGCAGTTCGATCAGGGGATCATGACCCTGGTTCAGGAGCACCGCGCCCCGTTCATGGACGACGTCGCCATCGCCTTGACGAAGATGGGTGATTTTCGCAGTCAGTTCCTCCTGGCGGCCGTGGTATGCGGACTGCTGGTGGTGCAGCGCCAGTGGCGCCCTGCGATGTTCGCCATGGGCACGCTGCTATTTACCGCGCTAGGCAACGGCTTGATGAAGCACGTGTTCGCGCGCATTCGCCCGGAGGTGATGACCCACCCGCTGGGCACCTACAGCATGCCCAGCGGCCACAGTTCGGCGGCGTTCGCGCTGTTCCTGACCCTGGGCGTGCTGGCCGGGCGCGGCCAGCCACCGCGTCTGCGCCTGGCCTGGCTGGTACTGGCGGGGCTGCCGGCAGCGGGCATTGCCCTGTCGCGCGTGTACCTGGGGGCGCACTGGCCGACGGATATTCTGGCGGGCACCCTGCTGGCGTGCTTCGTCTGCGCGGCCAGCCTGACCTTGAACCAGTGGCGCCAGCCATTGCCAGCGATGCCACCGCGGGTGTGGTGGACAGTGATGCCGGTGATAGTGGTGTCGCTGGGCTTCTTCGCTACGCGGGACTTCTCCCATACTTTGCTGCGGTATGCCTACTAACCGTTCAAGGCCGCCGCAAATCGCGCGGTAGAGCACTAGGCGAAGAGCTCGCCCTGCAAGTCGTCCAGCAGCACCTGAATGCCAGCCAACCGTTCAGCCGGGTCAGTCAGGGTCAGCAGGTCGATCTTGTCCTGCTCGGGAAACGGCAGCAGATAGGCCAGTTGATTGGCCAGGGACTGACGCCCGGGCACTTCGGTGCCCATGTCCAGCGCCGCCACCATGGGGTGTTCGGCCAGGGCATGCAGCAACGCCACCAGGTCGTCATCCTCTTCCACCAACGGCTGGTCAGCGGCCTCGTCCTGCCACTCCACATCCGCCACCAGCAATTGGTCGCGCTGCAGCTCGGTAGCCGTTACCTTGAACCGCCGGGTGCCCTTCACGCGAATGCCCAGCAGGCCATTGTCCTGCTTCTGAAAGTCGGTGATCACGGCTTCACAACCGACCATCGCGTGCCCAGCCGGCGCCGGGCCAACCTCTTGCCCGTCGAGAATGCAGACCACGCCAAAGCCCCCGCCCTGTTTCATGCAGCGCCCGATCATGTCGAGGTAGCGTGCCTCGAAAATCTGCAAATCGAGGATGCAGCCCGGGAACAGCACGGTATTGAGGGGAAAAAGCGGCAACGTCATAGTGGTTTCCTTAAACGAACAGGCTGACGGCCAGCGGCAGGAATACCGCGGTCGATACCCCCATCAGGCTCATGGCCAATGCGGCAAACGCCCCGCACTCTTCACCTTCCTGCAGGGCCACCGAAGTGCCCACCGCATGGGCGGTCATGCCCAGGGCCATGCCACGGGCCTCGGGGCTGTGCACCTTGAGCATGGACAACAGCGCGGGGCCAAAGATCGCCCCGATGACCCCGGTGATCAGCACGAACACCGCCGCCAGGGCGGCTACACCGCCAATCTGCTCCGCCACCAGCATGGCAATGGGCGAGGTGACCGACTTGGGTGCCATGGTCATCAGGATCATGTGCTCGGCGCCAAAGCACCACGCCAGCAACAGCCCCAGGCCGGTGGCAAACACCCCGCCTATCACCAGCGTAGCCAACACCGGCGCCAGCAGTTGACGGATGCGCCGCAGGTTGAGAAACAGCGGCACCGCCAAGGCAACCGTGGCCGGCCCCAGCAAAGTGCCGAGTATCTCGGTGCTCTTGCGGTACTCGCCATAGCTGACGCCGGTCAGCAGCAACACCCCGATCACCAGCAGCATCGACACCAGCACCGGTTGCAGAAAGACCCAACGGGTACGCTCGTACCCCGCCAGCACCAGTTGATAGGCACCCAGGGTAATGCCGATGCCGAACAGCGGGTGGTGAATGACCGATTCCAGTGCGCCGTGCCAGTCAAGGTTCATGGGTGCTCCCCGCGGCGAGCGAGCATTTTCTGCATCAGTTTGCCCACCAGGGCCATGGACACCAGCACCGAGATGAACAGCGTGCCGACGATGGCCCAGAAGTCGGCGGCAATGTCGCTGGCGTAGGCCATCACGCCCACGGCGGGGGGCACCAGCAGCAACGGTAGGTAACGCAGGAGGCTGGCAGATGCATCGGCCAGCGGCTTGCCCACTTCGCCCCGAATGATCAGGAACCCCAGCAACAGCAGCAAGCCGATGATCGGCCCAGGCAGCATGCGCAATACCAAGTGATTGAGCGCGGTGCCCAACAGTTGGAACACGATCAGCCACGTCAAACCACGTAACAACATATTTTCCTCCCCCGCCGGCATCCGGCACCATTATAAGCACGCAAGGTTGATGCCTATAAACCGGCATTCGCCAACGCCATGGAGGCTTGACCGGCCCGGCACAGCGTGCTGATCTAAGCGGGCGCACGCCAACGCGCCACTCAACAAGGAGAGTCTCGATGCCGTTTGTACCTGTTGCAGAACTCAAGCAGTACGTGGGCAAGGAACTGGGGTATTCCCAATGGCTGAAAATCGACCAGGCCCGCATCAACTTGTTCGCCGAGGCCACGGGTGACTTCCAATTCATCCATGTGGACCCGGAAAAGGCCGCGAAGACCCCGTTCGGCGGCACCATCGCCCATGGTTTTCTCAGCCTGTCACTGATCCCCAAGCTGATGGAAGACCTGCTGGTAGTGCCAGAGGGCTTGAAGATGGTGGTCAACTATGGCCTGGACAGCGTGCGCTTCATCCAGCCAGTGAAGGTCGACTCCAACGTGCGCCTGAAGGTGGAACTGACCGAGGTCACCGAGAAAAAGCCCGGCCAGTGGTTGCTCAAGGCAGTCGCCACGCTGGAAATCGAAGGTCAGGAAAAACCGGCCTATATAGCTGAACCGTTGTCGCTCTGCTTCGTTTAATACCGGCCAGCGCTCAAACCACCCCGGTGGCTGTTTCACCGGGGGTGTTGTGCGGCATACTCGGCGCCTTACTTGCCCGGATCCCGCCATGCGCCCACTCGTTCCCCTCGCCCTGACCCTGCTGATCACCGCCTGTGGCGATGGCGAGTCCCTTTCCCCACCTGATGCACGCCTGCCCGACGGCGGCCGGTACCGGGGCGAGGTGGTCAATGGCCTGTTGCAGGGCCAGGGCCGGATCGACTATCCCAACGGCAGCTGGTACGCCGGCGATTTCCAGAATGGCCAGTGGCATGGCCAGGGCGAATGGCACGGCAGCAATGGCGAGGTATACCGCGGCGGCTTCCAGCAGGGGCTGTTCGACGGCCAGGGCAACCTGAGCGCCAACGGCACAACGTATGTGGGTAGTTTCAAACTGGGCCGCCGCGACGGTGAAGGTACCCTCAAGGAGCCTGGCCAGACTTACCGCGGCGAGTTCAAGGCCGACCAGTATTCGGGGGCCGGCCACCTGGAACTCGACGACGGCAGCGATTACCAGGGCGTGTTCGCCCATGGCAAGCCCAACGGTGAAGGGGTGCGCAGCGATGCCAGCGGGAACCAGTTCACCGGTACCTTCGCCAACGGCGAGCTGGAAGGCCATGGCACGTTCAGCAGCTCCGAGGGTGACCAGTACATCGGCGACTTCCACCGCAGCCAACTGCACGGTCGCGGCCGGTACGAGAGCGCCGAGGGCGACGTGTGGATAGGCCAGTTCAAGGAAGGCGCGCTGAGCGGCGAAGGCGAAATGTTCGGCAGCGACGGCAGCCACTACAAGGGCCGCTTCGATGACTGGCACTTCACAGGCCCGGGCAGCCTGTCCCTGGCCGATGGCAGCGCCTACGTCGGCAATTTCGACAAGGACGCCTACGACGGCAAGGGCACGCTGATCCACAAGGACGGCGAAGTCGAAAGCGGCCTGTGGGCCAACGGCCAGCGTGTGCGCGACGCCCAGGGCAAGCTGTTGCCCGACACCCTTGAACTGGGCCTGCTGAACCAGGGCGCGTTGCTGGACAAGGCGTTGGCCGCCGTGCCCGCTGCCACGGGCAACGACGTGCAGTTGTACACCATCACCCTGGCAGGGGATGGCAAGCAGAGCGTGTTCATGCGCGAAGCCGACTACGTCAACCACATGCTGGCCAGCCGATTCGGCGCCGTGGGCCAGATCAACCTGATCAACCACCGCGACCATCTCGACGACCGCCCCATGGCGACCCGCGAAACCCTGAGCCGCGCAGTACAGACCATTGCCCAGCGCAGCAAGGCCGACGACCTGGTGTTCATCTACCTCACCAGCCACGGCACCCACGAAAACGAACTGGTGCTGGACCAACCCCGCCTTCAGCTGTCAGACCTGCCGCCCGACGAACTGGCGGCGGTGCTGGCACCGTTGAAAAACCGTGACAAGGTCGTGGTGATTTCCGCCTGTTACTCCGGTGGTTTCATTCCCGCCATCAAGGACGACCACACGCTGGTCATGACGGCTTCCCGGGCCGACCGCGTGTCGTTCGGCTGCTCGGAGGAGTCGGACTTCACGTATTTCGGCGATGCCCTGTTCGCCCAGGCGCTGAACGAAACCGATGACCTGCAACAGGCATTCGAACTTGCCCGCAAGCATGTTGCCGAACGTGAAGCGACGGACGGTTTCGAAGCGTCCGACCCACAGATCTGGGCGCCCAAAGGCGTGCTGGCGCATTGGCAGCGGCTGCGCCAGCAGCAAGCCAGGCATGCGTTGCAAAGCGCCTCACTGGGTGTCACGGGAGAGGCAAAAAATACCGGAAGCCACTAAACTTCCTGTATCAAGGGAGAGACATCATGTACTTGACGCCGCAGCACATCCTGCTTGCTGGAGCCACCGGGCTGACCGGTGAACATCTGCTTGACCGCCTGCTCAGCGAACCCACCGTGAGCCGTGTTCTGGCCCCTACCCGTCGCCCCCTTGCCGAGCACCCGCACCTGGAAAACCCGGTGGGGGCGTTCAACGAATTGTTGCCTGGCCTGAGCGGCCGGGTCGATATTGCCTTCTGCTGCCTGGGCAGCACCATCAAGCAGGCCGGCTCGCAGGAAGCCTTCCGCCAGATCGACCATGACCTGGTGGTGGCTTATGCCAAACGCGCGCGGGAACTGGGCGCACGGCACCTGCTGGTGATCAGCGCGATTGATGCCGACGACAAGTCGAAGATCTTCTACAACCGTGTGAAGGGCGAGACCGAACGCGACCTCAAGGCCATGAACTGGCCGCAGTTGACCATCGTGCGGCCGTCGCTGCTGCTGGGGCAACGCCTGGAACCGCGTCTGGGCGAACAGTTGGCAGGGCCGCTGTCGAAGCTGATTCCGGGCAAGTACCGGGGCATCGAAGTGTGCGACCTGGCCCGAGCCTTGTGGCGCCTGGCACTGGAAGAACAGGATGGCATTCGCGTGGTCGAGTCCGACGAATTGCGCCGGCTAGGCAAATAGCCCTGTCGCCCTACTCCACAGAGATGCGCCAGTCAGGCGCAGGGTTACATCCCGCCGTGGGCCTGCACGCCGAAGCCGAGCACGGTCAACGCCGATATCGGTAGCAGCAGTGTATCGAGCAAGGTGCTGAACGGCAGGTCCACCCGCGGCCAGGCCGGGGCTTGCGCGCCGAAGTGATCCATCGCACAGCAACCGCCTTCGATCGCGTACCAATCCAGCCGCGCCCCGGAGTACACCACCGGGGCGCCTGGCTTGGCGGCGTTCAACGTGCTGACAGTGGCGCACCCCGTCAATTGAAGCGCCGCCAGCAGGCCGATCAGTCGTTTATTCATCGCCGCCCAGGTGGTATTCACCCCAGCGCGGCAGCATGTCTTGCGGGATATCGAGCAGGTTGAGCACCCGCGCCACCACGAAGTCCACCAGGTCATCAATGGTCTGGGGCTGATGATAGAAGCCCGGCGATGCCGGCAGGATCACCGCGCCCATCTGCGACAGCTTGAG
Source organism: Pseudomonas sp. RIT-To-2 (assembly GCF_029623465.1). Taxonomy (NCBI): domain Bacteria; kingdom Pseudomonadati; phylum Pseudomonadota; class Gammaproteobacteria; order Pseudomonadales; family Pseudomonadaceae; genus Pseudomonas; species Pseudomonas sp. RIT-To-2. The sequence continues at coordinate 109,563 of NZ_JAPYKM010000019.1, forward strand.
CATGTTCTCCAGGTGAATACTGGAATACGGCGCCTCGCGGGGTACCAGAATCAACTGACGGCGCTCCTTGAGGGTGACATCGGCCGCACGCTCGACCAGGTTGTTGCAGGCGCCGGTGGCGATGGCCGACAACGTCCCGGTGGAACAGGGCACCACCACCATGGCGGCCGGCGCGCCAGAGCCCGAGGCCACCGGCGACATCCAGTCTTCCTTGCCGTACACGCGAATCTGGTTCGCCGCCGCACCGGTGTACTCGGTGAGAAAAGCCTGCATGGCCTGGGGTTTGGCCGGCAATACCACATCGGTCTCGGTCGCCATCACCAACTGCGCGGCCTTGGAGATCAGGAAATGCACCTCACGGTCTTCGCGCACCAGGCAATCGAGCAGGCGCAGACCATACTGGGCGCCCGAGGCGCCGGTCATGGCCAGCGTGATACGTTCCGGGCCACTCATTTGAGCGCCTCGGCCAGCTTCAGGTGCAGGCCGCCAAAGCCGCCGTTGCTCATGATGACCACGTGGGTGCCGGGTTGAGCCTGGCTTTGCACCCGGGCAATGATGGCCTCCAGCGAATCGGCGACGATGGCGGGAACCGGGCACAGCGCGGCGGTTGCCGCCAGATCCCAACCCAGGTTGGGCGGCGCGTACCAGATGACCTGGTCGGCATCACGCACGCTGTCCGGCAAGCCGTCGCGGTGGGCACCGAGCTTCATGGAGTTGGAACGCGGCTCGATCACGGCGATCAGCGGTGCATCGCCTATACGCTTGCGCAGGCCATCGAGGGTGGTGGCAATGGCGGTCGGGTGGTGGGCGAAGTCATCGTAGAGGGTCACACCCTGCACCTGGGCCACGGTTTCCATGCGCCGTTTGACGTTCTTGAACGCGCTCAGCGCTTCGATGCCCATGGCCGGTACCACGCCCACATGGCGCGCGGCCGCCAAGGTGGCCAGGGCATTGGCAACGTTGTGCTGGCCCGTCAGCGGCCAGTTCACCGTACCTTCCACCTTACCTTCGAACAGCACTTCGAAGCGCGAACCGTCTTCACTCAACAGCCGAGCCTGCCACTGGCCACCCTGGCCGGTAGTCTGCACCGGCGTCCAGCAACCCATGTCGATGACGCGCTTGAGCGCGGGCTCGGTGGTGGGATGAATCACCAGGCCTTCGCTGGGAATGGTGCGCACCAGGTGGTGGAACTGGCGCTCAATGGCCGCCAGGTCCGGGAAGATATCGGCGTGGTCGAATTCCAGATTATTGAGGATGGCCGTACGCGGGCGGTAGTGGACGAACTTCGAGCGCTTGTCGAAAAAGGCGCTGTCGTACTCGTCGGCCTCGACCACGAAGAACGGGGTATCCCCCAGGCGCGCCGACACCGCGAAATTCTGCGGCACGCCGCCGATCAGGAAGCCTGGCGCCATGCCGGCATGTTCCAGCACCCACGCCAGCATGCTGCTGGTGGTGGTCTTGCCATGGGTACCGGCCACGGCCAGTACCCAGCGGCCTTGCAGCACATGGTCAGCCAGCCATTGCGGCCCTGACACATAAGGCAGGCCCTTGTTCAGCACATATTCCACCGCCGGGTTGCCGCGCGACAGGGCGTTGCCGATGACCACCAGGTCTGGCGCCGGGTCCAGTTGGGCTGCGTCATAGCCTTGGGTCAGCTCAATGCCCTGGGCCTGCAGCTGAGTGCTCATGGGCGGGTAGACGTTGGCGTCGGAGCCGGTGACGTGATGCCCCAATTCCTTGGCGAGAACCGCCAGCGACCCCATGAACGTGCCGCAGATACCGAGAATGTGAATGTGCATGATTGACCTCGCAAAACATCGAGGCAGGGTAGCCCACGGTAGGAAAAATCTCACGCGTTGATTGTTGCACGCCGCCGGGTGTATCGCTGCGGGCCCGCCTTCACGCCTGATCGAGACTCAGGCATTCATCTGCCGGCTGATACCGTGCTTGCGCAGCTTTCTATACAAGGTATTACGGCTGACCCCCAACTCCTCGGCCACATGGGTCATGTGCCAGCGCTGGCGCTCCAGCACACCGATCAACGCGGTACGCTCGGCCTGCGCCAGTGGTTGCTCGGGTTGCGGTACCTCCACGCCCTGCTCACGCACATAAGCCGGCAGGTCGCTGAACGCCACCCGCCCACCTTCGCTCAGAGCCACAAGCGTGCGCAGCACATTGCGCAGCTGCCGCACGTTGCCCGGCCAAGAGTACGCGAGCAATGCCTGGCGGGCACGCTCCTCAAGGTGCAACGGCTCACCGGCCGCCTCCTGGCCCAGGACGAAGGCCAGCAAGGCGGGCTTGTCGGTGCGTTCACGCAGGGCGGGCAGGTCGATTTCCAGGCCATTGAGACGGTAATAGAGGTCTTCGCGGAAGCTGCCATCGCGAACTCGCTCCAGCAAATCGCGGTGGGTAGCACTGATGATGCGCACGTCCACTGCCACGGCCTCACCCCCCAGCGGCACCACCATGCGGTCTTCCAGTACCCGCAAAAGGCGCGTCTGCAACGCCAGCGGCATGTCGCCGATCTCATCCAGCAGCAAGGTACCGCCATCGGCCTGCTGCAGTTTGCCGCGCATGCCTTCCTTGCGCGCGCCGGTGAAACTGCCACCCCGGTAGCCGAACAGCTCGCTCTCGATCAGGCTTTCGGGCAACGAAGCACAATTGAGCGCCACGAATGCTTTGCCGGCGCGGCGGCTGGCTTGATGCACAGCCTTGGCGAAGGCCTCCTTGCCCGATCCGGTTTCGCCATGGACCATCAACGGCACGTCACGCTCGAAGACTTTCAGCGCGCGACGGAAATCCAGCTGCAAGCGCTCGTCGCCCAGGCAGATATCCGCCGTCGGCACCGCTGCCTTGGCAAACGGTACTGCCAACGCCGGCGGACGCCCCTTGAGGCTGGCGAACAGCAAACGGCCGTCACGGGTACGCAGCGGCCAACTGGCACTGGCCTCCAAGGTCGCGCGGCCCAGCAGTTCACCCAGTGAGCAGTCGAAGCAGCTGTCCACCGGCTGGCCCACCAGCGTGCTGCGCCCGCGCGCCAGCAGGTTCAAGGCACTCTGGTTGACAGCGGCAATGCGCCCCTGCTCATCGCACGCCAGCAAGCCCTCGCTGAAAAAGCCCACGGACTCGGCCTGCAAGTGAAAGCGCAGCAACCACTGGTCTTCGAAATGACGCAGAAAATAGTTGCTTTCGATCATCTTCGCCGAGAGGTTGACCAGGGTCATGGTGTGAAATTGGCTCTGGCGCGACACATCCGCCCGTGCCGAAGATACGTCCAGTACCGCCAACAGCTCGCCATTGGGGTCGAACACCGGGCTGGCGGAACAGGTCAACCCGGTATGACGGCCGCGAAAATGCTCGTCCTGGTGAATGGTCAACGCCTGTCGCTCCACCAGGCAAGTGCCGATCCCGTTGGTGCCCTCCCGGGCTTCGCTCCAGTCAGCGCCCAGCCACAAGCCGGCGCGCTCGAACACCTTGCGCTCGGTGGGCGCGGTCACGCAGTTGAGGATCACGCCACGAGCGTCGGTGAGCAGCACCGCGTGGCCAGCACCGGACAACTGCTGGTGCAGGCTGGCCATTTCCCCGCCGGCGATCTGCAGCACCTGCTGCATGCGCTCGCGGCTTTCGAGGATACGCCCGTGTTCCAATACGGTGGGCGCCACCGCCACTGACGGGTCGAGGTGGTAGTCCTCCAGGCACCGCAGCCAGGAACGGGCGATGGAAGGGTCGCTGGCCGGGCCACGCAATGGGGCCGGGCCACGGGTGACGGTCAGTACCTGGCGGGCATGACGGCTGAGATGGTCACTGTGCACTTTTTATTATTCTCCCAGTGGGTTTCCCCCAGCATCCTCCAGCCATCGCACCAATGCAATGCCACCTTCGGCCCCGTGGTGGGTAGTGTCACGTGGCTGGCACAAAGTGTCACGCCACCTGTCGCGTGGTTGTCACCAAAGCGTGCGACAGCGGGCCATGCCCACCGCTGCAAGCCGCGGTTTCACTGGGTTGTCAGGCGCTGGCCCGACACTTGCTCTACGCTATTGAACGCCACAGACGCGTCCTCCAGCCAAAAGTAAAAAAACCAAGGAGAAACTCACCATGCGTTACGCACATCCCGGTACCGAAGGGGCTCTGGTCAACTTCAAGAGCCGTTACGGCAACTACATCGGCGGCGAGTTCGTGGCGCCGGTGAAGGGCCAGTACTTCACCACCACTTCCCCGGTCAATGGCCAGCCTATCGCCGAATTCCCCCGCTCCACTGCCGAAGATATCGACAAAGCCCTCGACGCCGCTCACGCCGCTGCCGACGCCTGGGGCACCACCTCGGTGCAGGCCCGTTCGCTGGTCCTGCTGAAAATCGCCGACCGCATCGAGCAACACCTGGAAACCCTGGCCATCACCGAAACCTGGGACAACGGCAAGGCCGTGCGTGAGACACTGAATGCCGACATTCCGCTGGCCGCCGACCACTTCCGCTACTTCGCTGGTTGCCTGCGCGCGCAGGAAGGCAGCGCTGCGGAAATCGACGGCAATACCGTGGCGTACCACATCCACGAGCCGCTGGGCGTGGTCGGCCAGATCATCCCCTGGAACTTCCCCATCCTGATGGCTGCCTGGAAACTGGCCCCGGCCCTGGCCGCCGGCAACTGCGTGGTGCTCAAGCCGGCCGAGCAGACGCCGCTGGGTATCACCGTGCTGGTCGAACTGATCGGCGACCTGCTGCCACCGGGCGTGCTCAACATCGTCCAGGGCTTCGGCAAGGAAGCAGGCGAAGCGCTGGCCACCAGCAAGCGCATCGCCAAGATCGCCTTCACTGGCTCCACCCCGGTGGGCTCGCACATCATGAAGTGCGCCGCCGAGAACATCATTCCGTCTACCGTTGAACTGGGCGGCAAGTCGCCGAACATTTTCTTCGAAGACATCATGCAAGCCGAGCAGAGCTTCATCGAGAAGGCAGCCGAGGGCCTGGTACTGGCCTTCTTCAACCAGGGCGAGGTGTGCACCTGCCCCTCCCGTGCGCTGGTGCAGGAGTCGATCTACCCGGCCTTCATGAAAGAAGTGATGAAGAAGATCGAGCAGATCAAACGCGGCGACCCGCTGGACACCGACACCATGGTGGGCGCCCAGGCATCCGAGCAACAGTTCGACAAGATTCTCTCGTACCTGGAAATCGCCAAGGGCGAGGGCGCCGAGCTGCTGACCGGTGGCGCGGTACAGAAACTCGAAGGTAGCCTTTCGACCGGCTATTACATCCAGCCGACGCTGCTCAAGGGCAATAACAAGATGCGGGTGTTCCAGGAAGAAATCTTCGGCCCGGTGGTGAGCGTCACTACCTTCAAGGACGAAGCCGAGGCCCTGGCCATCGCCAACGACACCGAGTTCGGCCTGGGCGCCGGTGTGTGGACCCGCGACATCAACCGCGCCTACCGCATGGGCCGCGGCATCAAGGCCGGCCGTGTGTGGACCAACTGCTACCACCTGTACCCCGCCCACGCGGCCTTCGGTGGCTACAAGAAATCGGGGGTGGGCCGTGAAACGCACAAAATGATGCTGGACCACTACCAGCAGACCAAAAACCTGCTGGTGAGCTACGACATCAACCCGCTGGGCTTCTTCTAAGCTGAAACCAGGTCGGCCCGGTCATGGTCCCATGACCGGGCCGATTCATTTCAGCGTCCGTTTGATTGCGCTTTCTAATTGTTTTGAGGCAGCATCGGACCGACGGCATGCCGTGGTATTGGTTGCCATTCTCTGTCCAGCACGCGAGGCCCGATATGCGAATTGTTCAAGCAACGCTGGAGCATCTGGACCTGATCGCTCCACTGTTCGTGAAGTACCGCGAGTTCTACGGCGAACTGCCCTACCCCGACTCTTCCCGCGCCTTTCTGGAAAAACGCCTTCGACGCGAGGAATCGACCATCTACCTGGCCCTGCCGGACGATGATGACAAAAAGCTGCTGGGCTTCTGCCAGCTCTACCCCAGTTTCTCCTCGCTATCGCTCAAACGCGTGTGGATCCTCAACGACATCTATGTCGCCGAAGACGCCCGCCGCCAGCTGGTAGCCGACCACCTGATCCGCACCGCCAAGAAGATGGCCAAGGAAACCCAGGCCGTGCGCCTGCGGGTGTCCACCAGCGCCAGCAACGAAGTGGCGCAGAAGACGTATGAGTCCATCGGGTTCCACCAGGACACCGAATTCCTCAATTACGTACTGCCCATTACCACCGACTGACCGGCAGCGACGCCTTGTGCAGGCGCTGGCTTGCCCGCGAGCTTTCAGGGGAGAAATACCCACCGGAAAGCCAGCGTCTGCAAAAACCCGTTGTCGCAATGGGCAATCCGCAATGCCTGGCTACAAAGTCATGGGGTATTGGCGCTCGTCGGTCGTATAATCCCGGCTCGCCAAGTTGTACGATTTGTTACCGTACGACCACGCCCCACTCAAGTAGCCCCAAGCCCGTAGCGTCGGGCCCTGCACAGGTGTTGCACATGGATTTCAACCCGCTCGACCTGATCCTCCACCTCGATACGTACCTCGATCTGCTGGTGAACAACTATGGCCCCTGGATCTACGCGATCCTGTTTCTGGTCATTTTCTGCGAAACAGGCCTGGTGGTGACCCCCTTCCTGCCAGGCGATTCGCTGCTGTTCATCGCCGGTGCAGTGGCCGCGGGGGGTGGCATGGACCCATGGCTGGTCGGCGCGCTGCTGATGGCCGCTGCCATCCTGGGCGACAGCACCAACTACGTCATTGGCCGCACCGCCGGGGAAAGACTGTTCAGCAACCCCAACTCGAAGATCTTCCGCCGCGACTACCTGCAGCAGACCCACGACTTCTACGAACGCCATGGTGGCAAGACCGTGACCCTGGCCCGCTTCCTGCCCATCCTGCGTACCTTCGCACCGTTCGTGGCCGGTATCGCCAAGATGTTCTACCCGCGCTTTCTGGCCTTCAGCGTCGTCGGCACCGTGGTCTGGGTCGGCGGCCTGGTAACCCTGGGCTACTTCTTCGGCAACGTACCGTTCATCAAGAAGAACCTGTCGCTGCTGGTGCTGGCCATCATCCTCCTTTCGCTGGTACCCATGGTCATCGGCATCGTCAAGAGCCGCATGGGTGGCAAGGCCGCCAAGGCCTCCTCGCGCTAAGCCATGTGGTCACTGCGCGCCTGGCGGCGCCGTAGGGCGTTGGCCAGGCACCCTCTGGACATGGACCTGTGGAAACAGGTCCGGCACCAGCTGGCGATCCTCGACGACATCAGTGTCGAAGAAGACCGTTGGCTGCAGGAAGCCTGCATTCTGTTCCTGCTGGACAAGCACCTCACCAGCCTGCCCGGCGTGGAACTGGATGACTACACTCGCCTGCTGCTGGCCGCCCAGGCCCAGCTGCCGCTGCTGCACCTGGGCGACCTGAACTGGTACGGCAACTTCCACGAGATCGTGCTGTACCCCGACGACTTCCTCAGCCCCCAGCGCCACCGCGATGCCAGCGGCGTGGAACACAACTGGGACGGCGAACATAGCGGGGAGGCCTGGCAACAAGGCCCCATCATCCTGGCGCTGCCTGGGGTGCTGGCCAGTGGCGGCTGGGAAGGCTACAACCTGGTCATCCATGAACTGGCGCACAAGCTCGACATGCTCAACGGCGACGCCAATGGCCTGCCGCCCCTGCACAGTGACATGCGCGTCAGCGACTGGGCCACGGCCATGCAGCACGCCTACGACGACATGAACCGGCAACTGGACAAGAACCCCGACGCCGAAACCGCCATCGACCCCTATGCCGCGGAAAACCCGGCCGAATTCTTTGCGGTTACCAGCGAATACTTCTTCAGCGCCCCTGACCTGCTGCACCAGGCTTACCCGCGTGTCTATACGCAGCTCCAGGCGTTCTATCGCCAGGATCCACTTGCCCGCCTGCAAGCCCTGCAGGCCAGCCACCCGGACTACCGCCAGCCCCACCACGGCTGAGGCAGACGGCGGTCCGGCCGGGCGTGGCAACGCCGACAAACTATGCAATAATCCCTGCCACTTTTTGGCCTAGACGGCCATTTTTACTGGCCTACAACGGGGGCAACGCCCAATGAGCTACAGCAAGATTCCGGCTGGCAAAGACCTGCCGAACGACATCTACGTCGCCATCGAGATTCCGGCCAACCACGCGCCGATCAAATACGAAATCGACAAGGACAGCGACACTCTGTTCGTTGACCGTTTCATGGCCACCCCAATGTTCTACCCGGCCAACTACGGCTTCATCCCCAACACCCTGGCCGACGACGGTGATCCCCTGGACGTGCTGGTCGTCACCCCGTACCCAGTAGCCCCTGGCTCGGTGATCCGCGCCCGTCCGGTCGGCATCCTGCACATGACCGACGACGGCGGCGGCGACGCCAAGGTCATCGCCGTACCGCACGACAAACTGTCGCAACTGTACGTCGACGTGAAGGAATACACCGACCTGCCAGCCCTGCTGCTGGAACAGATCAAGCACTTCTTCGAGAACTACAAAGACCTCGAAAAAGGCAAGTGGGTCAAGATCGAAGGTTGGGGCGACGCAGACGCCGCCCGTGCCGAAATCACCAAGTCGGTCGCTGCCTTCAAAGGCTAAGCCACCCGGCCCGAAAAAGCCCTGCCCTCGCGCAGGGCTTTTTCATGCTCGCGCTTTCACGTCCCGCCCCCCTCGTTATTCAGAAACGTCCTACATCCCCACGCCAATCCCCCCGCCACACTCCCTCGCGAACCCACCAGCCCGGGAGTCCCGCGCCCATGATCACCTCCGGCGACCGCCTCAAAACCCTGCTTCAGGAATGCCACCTGTCCCCGTCCGACCTGGCCCTGCACCGCAATGTCCTGCCCCAGCACGTCAACAACTGGATTCGCCGGGGCGTGCCCATCGCCCGGCTCGACGATATAGCGGGGCTTCTGTGCGTTCAT
>NZ_JAPYKM010000002.1:0-308434 GCF_029623465.1 Pseudomonas sp. RIT-To-2
CGCCGGCACCGGCACATTCCTGTCCTCCATGGCCTTGATCAGGTCCTCCACCAGGGCATTGAAATCACTGCGCGTCAGGTTCTGCCCCTTGTGCGACTCAGCCATGGTGTCGCCGGTGTAAGTGCAAGGCCCACCCGCCTCCACGCAGAACTGCTCGACCAATTTGTCCCGCAGGCGCGAGATGTTGACGTTGCGAAAATGCTCGACGATGCGGTCGTCGTGGGCGATGTGCAGCAGCATGCCTTCGACGATCGCGGTAATCCCGGGCGTGGCGCCCAGGTCGCGGTACAGGCTGTCATCCGTGGGCGGTTGGGTGTTGGCGGCGCAGGCGCCCAGCAGCAACACAGAGGCAAGCAACACGCGGCGGATCATCAGTAACTCCCCTGAATCGACAGGTACGTGCCATTCTGGTTGTCCAGCGTGGCGATTTCGCCCAGGCGGGCGTACGCCAGCACCACCGCGATGTGCTTGTTGGGGAACCAGCCCACGAATACGTCGGCCCAGTCGCTCTCGCCAGAGAACGACAGGTTGTCGGGCTTCTCCTTGTACTCAACGCCCAGCGCCCAGCGTGGGTTGAACAGCACCGCCGCCGATGCTTCCTTCAGCACGCTGCGGGTATCGCGGCGGTCGCCACCAAAACCCAGCACGCCCAGTTCGTTGGCGCGGCTGTAGCGCAGGTTGCCGTTGAGCAGCACGTCGTAACCGAAGGCGCCCCCGAGGAACAGCCGGCTGGCGGCCAGGTAGCCCTCCACGTCGGAGTCGCGCTGGGCGCCCACCAGCCGTGGAATCTCGAAGTTGTTGTCGTGCTTGTACTCCAGGCCCAGGGACACCTGGGGCAACTGGTCGTAGATCAGGTCGCCGAACAGCCGCACTTTCACGCCGAAAATGTCTTGCCCCAGGCTGTCCTGCGGCAAACCGAACTTGTGCACCAGGCTGCCCAGGTCAAACCGCTGGTGAGCGTAAGACACCTCCACGCGGTTGTCGTAACTGGCGGCCAGGCCCACCACGTCCAGGTTGTAGTCCGGCAGATCTACGTGGGTGCCGAAAGCCGTCGCCCCCCACTCGCCCTGCTCGCCGTAGCCGGCCAGCACCGCCCATGGGTTGATGCCACCGCCCGCGGGACCGTCCAGGCTGGAGGCGCCGCCGGTGGCCAGCAGGCGGCCCTGGTCGGCCATCGCCACCGAGGACAGGCACAGGGAACACAGCAACAGGGACAATCGACGCGTCATCTTCAGTGCACCATCGCAGACAGGGTAGGCAGGGGTAGCTTCATCCAGGCCTCGAACGCCGACGCCGTGAGCGGCCGGCTGATCAGGTAACCCTGGGCGGTATCGCAGTGCCAGCGCTCCAGCAGGCGCAGGCTGTGTTCGTATTCGACGCCCTCGGCCACCACCTTGAGGCCCAGGTTGTGGCTCATTTCGATGGTGGAGCGCACGATCACCGCGTCTTCGCTGGTTTCGTCCAGGTTGCGCACGAAGGACTGATCAATCTTCAGTTCCTGCACCGGCAGGCGTTTGAGGTGCGCCAACGATGAATACCCGGTGCCGAAATCGTCCACCGACAGGCTGATGCCGCATTCGCGCAAGCGGTTGAGCACTTTGAGGGCCGACTCCGGCTCGCGCATGATCGCGCTTTCGGTGATCTCGAAGATCAATTGGCTGGCCGGCACGCTGTACAGCGCCAACAGCGTGTTGACGCGATCGGCCAGGTCCTGGCCCAGCAGGTCATCGGCCGAAATGTTCAACGACAACTGCACCCGCAAGCCGCGAAGGTTCCACTCACCCACCTGCCGAATCCCCTCCTCGATCACCCAACGGGTCAGCAATTGGATGCTGCCGGTGCGTTCGGCCAGCTCGATGAATTCCCCCGGCGAAACAATGCCCAGTTGCGGGTGGTGCCAGCGCAACAGGGCCTCCGCTTGGCGTACCTTGCCGTCGCGGATGTCCAGTTTGGGCTGGTAATTGAGCAGCAGCTCACCATTGTCGGCGGCGCGGCGCAGGTCGCGGATCAGGCGGATCTGGCGCTGGTGGGCCAGGTCGCGGCCCTGTTCGTAGACCTGCAGGCGCCCAGGCATCATCGCGGCGTCCTTGAGGGCTACCGCGGCGCGGCTGATCAGTGCTTCGGCGTGGTCGCCATCGGCCGGGTAGGCCGCGATGCCGATACGGCAATCGATGGCCACGTCATGCCCCTTGAAACGGTGCGGCTTGAGCAGCAGTTGCTGAATCTTGTCCGCACGAGCCACCGCGCTGTCACTGTCGGTATGTTCGAGCAGCAGCAGGAATTCGTCGGCGATCAGGTGGGCCAGGGTGTCGCCCGGCGTCAGGGTGGCCTGCAGGCGCTGCCCCACCTGGTGCAGCAGACCGTCGATGAACACCGAGCCGGCGCCGTCGCTGAGGGCCCGCAGGTTATCGATACCCAGGTACACCAGGGCAACCGGCCGCTGGGCGGCGATGGCGCTGCTCAAGCGCTCCATGGCCAGGGTACGGTTGGGTAACCCGGTGAGGCTATCATGCAGGGCATTGTGGGCCAATTGCTGCTCGCGTTCGGCGATGCCCACGCGCATGTGGTTGAAGGCGTTGGCCAGCACGCCCAATTCGTCCCGGCGCTCCAGGTCCACGGGGGTCTGGTAGTCACCGGTACCAATGCGCTGCGCGGCCTGCGCCAGCATCTGCACGGGTTGCGAGACACTGCGCGCCAGCAGCAGGGCACCGATCAGCGATGCCGCCAGGGCGGCGATGGCAATGAACAGGATGGTGTTGTCGAGCGCCGAAAATGCCTGCAACGCTTCGTCCAGCGGGCTCTGCAACAGGGCAATGACCTGGCCGCCATCGTTGTTGTCGAGCATCAGCGGCTGGCTGAGGTACGTGCGGTCATCATGGGTGGCCTGGGACACATGGTTGCTGTTGGCGTGCTCCAGCATCCAGTTGGTGATGGCCGGCTGCAAGCCGGCGGGCTGGGTACTGACCAATTTGCCCAACTGACCATCGTCGCGCGACAGGAACGACACCTCCAGGTTGGTGAGGTTGTGCAGTTCCTGGGCCAGGGCATCGTCCATGACGAAGCCGATCACCACGCGACCAATCGGCAACGGCGCCATCACCGGTGCTTCCACCAGCAAGTGTGGCTCACCGCGCAGTGGCACGATGAGCATGGCCTGGTTCTGCCGCCGTGCGTCACGCAGAGCCTGGTCATAGCGAAAACGGCTGCCGTCCTCGAGCTCGGCAACGGTGCTGGCCATGACCTTGCCGTCCATGCTCAGCAGGATCATGTCACTGGCGCCGATGCGCGCGCCATGGTTGGCAAGGGCCGAGCGGATGGTGGCCGAATCGCCGCTGGCCACGGCGTCGCGGAAACCGAAGTCGGCGGCCAGCAGTTGCGCGGCATCTTTCAGGCGCTTGCCGCGCACGTCCAGCAGGCGCTCGAACACCCGCGAGCCCACCTGCAACTGCTCGCTGGCCTGAACCCGTACCGCATCGGTGGTGGCCAGCTTGACCGACAGGGTCAAGGCCGCGATCACCACCAGCAGCAAAAGCGTCAGGACGCAGGCAATGCGTGCCTGGAAACTACTTCTCAGTTTCACGGACAGCTTTATTGAACGCATCGCCGAAGCCACTCGTTTCAGGAGCATGAGGGGTATCAGCCGTCAGCGGCTCTACCGTGAGGGTCCAGGAGCGCTGCAGGCCACTGGCGGCAACGTCGATGGTGCCTCCAGGGCTCACGCGCTGGTCGGGCAACTGCGGGTGCCACAGGGTGGCCTGATAGCGGCCGGGGGGCACATCGAGGCTCAGTGTGCCGTCGGCCCCGCTGACCGCGAACCAGGGGTCATCGGTCACGTAGATGTAACCCAGCATCCAGTCATGGATGTTGCAACCCAACACCACCACGCCGGGTTTGTCGAACAGCAGCGGGTCGGTCGGGGTGCCTTCGTACAAGCGCAGTTCAAAGCGCTTGGCCGGCGAGAACGAGTACACCTGGTGGCGAATGTTGTCGCTGTTGGGGAAGCGGATCCGGGTGCCGGTGTGCACGGCCAGCACGTGGGGCACGAACTCCTGCTTGACCTGGTCCATGCTGGCGGTGGGCACGGCATTGCCCGCGGTGTTGTCACCGGACAGGCTCAGCACTGCCCCGGCCAGCGGCTTGCCCTGGGCGTCGAGCACCTGTGCCTTGAGCGGGGCGGCGGCGCAGAACGCCGATGCTCCCAGGGCTAGTATCAATACAGCAAGTTGCACACGGATTCTTGCCATGTTGGCACCCAAGGTCGGAAAACAGATATCGCCAGCCCTGGCAGTTGCAGCCGAGCCAGAATAAACACCCTGGCTCCAGAGATCACGCCATGATTATGGCTTATTGCTATCATCCCTGAATTCCCGACGAAAGGAGGCGAACCCAGTCAGGAGCGTAGCACTTTATGCCAGTGACGCAGTCGCGCGACCCCGGGGCCGCTCTATGTGAAGGTTATCGTCAGGTTTTGGTAAAGCTGGAGTGCCGCCATTGAAACCACTGCCCGGCCGCCCCATCTAAACGGGCATAGCCATTTGCGCAGGTGCCCCATGAGCGACCAGCAGGATTTCCCCGAACACCCGAACGCCCCCCTGGACCACGAACACATCGAGCATTCCACCCATTCCAGCACCGAGCTGGCATTGCCCGGCCAGAACCTGCCGGACAAGGTCTATATCATCCCGATCCACAACCGCCCGTTCTTCCCCGCGCAAGTGCTGCCGGTGATCGTCAACGAAGAGCCGTGGGCCGAGACCCTGGACCTGGTGGCCAAAGAGCCACATCACTCCCTGGCGCTGTTCTTCATGGAAACGCCCCAGGACACCCGCCACCTGGACACTTCCAACCTGCCGCTGTACGGCACCCTGGTGAAGATCCACCACGCCAGCCGCGAAAACGGCAAGCTGCAGTTCGTGGCCCAGGGCCTGTCGCGTGTTCGCATCCGCAACTGGCTCAAGCACCACCGCCCGCCCTACCTGGTGGAAGTGGAATACCCGCACCAACCCGCCGAGCCCACCGACGAGGTGAAGGCCTACGGCATGGCGCTGATCAACGCCATCAAGGAGTTGCTGCCGCTCAACCCGCTGTACAGCGAAGAGCTGAAGAACTACCTCAACCGCTTCAGCCCCAACGACCCCTCGCCGCTCACCGATTTCGCCGCCGCCCTGACTTCCGCCACCGGCGCCGAACTGCAGCAGGTGCTGGACTGCGTGCCCATGCTCAAGCGCATGGAAAAAGTACTGCCCATGCTGCGCAAAGAGGTTGAAGTAGCGCGCTTGCAGAAAGAGATTTCCGCCGAGGTGAACCGCCAGATCGGCGAGCACCAGCGTGAGTTCTTCCTCAAGGAACAGCTCAAGGTCATCCAGCAGGAGCTGGGGCTGACCAAGGACGACCGCAGCGCCGACCTCGAGCAGTTCCAGCAGCGCCTGGAAGGCAAGACCCTGCCACCCCAGGCGCAAAAGCGCGTGGACGAGGAAATGGGCAAACTGGCGATCCTGGAAACCGGCTCGCCGGAATACGCGGTGACCCGCAACTACCTGGAATGGGCCACCGCCCTGCCCTGGGGCGTGTACGGCAAAGACAAGCTGGACCTCAAGTTCGCCCGCAAGGTCATGGACCAGCATCATGCCGGCCTTGATGACATCAAGAGCCGCATTCTGGAATTCCTCGCCGTGGGCGCCTACAAAGGCGAGATCAGTGGTTCCATCGTACTGCTGGTGGGCCCGCCTGGCGTGGGCAAGACCAGTGTTGGCAAATCCATCGCCGAGTCCCTGGGCCGGCCTTTCTACCGTTTCAGCGTGGGCGGCATGCGTGACGAGGCCGAAATCAAGGGCCACCGCCGCACCTACATCGGTGCCCAGCCGGGCAAGCTGGTGCAGGCGCTCAAAGACGTCGAAGTGATGAACCCGGTGATCATGCTCGACGAGATCGACAAGATGGGCCAGAGCTACCAGGGCGATCCGGCTTCGGCGCTGCTGGAGACCCTGGACCCGGAACAGAACGTCGACTTCCTCGACCACTACCTGGACCTGCGCCTGGACCTGTCCAAGGTGTTGTTCGTGTGCACCGCCAACACCCTGGACTCGATCCCCGGGCCACTGCTTGACCGCATGGAAGTGATTCGCCTGTCCGGCTACATCACCGAAGAGAAACTGGCCATCGCCAAGCGCCACCTGTGGCCCAAGCAACTGGAGAAGGCCGGCGTCGACAAGAGCAAGCTGAGCATCAGCGACACCGCACTGCGCGCGGTGATCGAAGGCTATGCCCGCGAAGCCGGCGTGCGGCAGCTGGAAAAACAGCTGGGCAAACTGGTGCGCAAGGCCGTGGTGCGCCTGCTGGATGCGCCGGACAGCGTCATCAAGATCGGCCCCAAGGACCTGGAAGCTTCGCTGGGCATGCCGGTGTTCCGCAGCGAACAGGTGCTGTCGGGCAAGGGCGTGATCACGGGCCTGGCCTGGACCAGCATGGGCGGCGCTACCCTGCCCATCGAAGCCACGCGCATTCACACCCACAACCGCGGCTTCAAGCTGACCGGGCAACTGGGTGAGGTGATGAAGGAGTCGGCGGAAATCGCCCACAGCTACATCAGCTCCAACCTGCAGCAGTACGGCGCCGACCCGAGCTTCTTCGACGAGGCGTTCGTGCACCTGCACGTACCCGAGGGCGCCACGCCCAAGGACGGCCCGAGCGCCGGCGTGACCATGGCCAGCGCCTTGCTGTCCCTGGCCCGTGACCAGGCACCGAAGAAAGGCGTGGCCATGACCGGTGAGTTGACGCTGACCGGGCACGTGCTGCCGATTGGCGGTGTGCGCGAGAAGGTGATCGCGGCGCGGCGGCAGAAGATCAATGAACTGATCTTGCCGGAAGCCAACCGCGGGCATTTCGAAGAGCTGCCGGACTACCTCAAGCAAGGCCTGACGGTGCACTTTGCCAAGCGTTTTGCCGATGTGGCGAAAGTGTTGTTCTGACTAGTTGCGGGACCGGGCGAAGCTCGGGAAGCAGGCAACGCGAAATACCTGAAGGTTCGCGGCGCCTGCTTCCCGAGCTTCGCCCGGTCCCACAGGGTCGGAGCCCCATTTTTTCGGTTATGCTGGCGGCCATCCTTGCCACCCATGGAGCCGCCCATGACCGCCGCCCGCCTTCTCCTGCCCGCCAGCATTGCCCTGCTGGCCGCCTGCGCCCAGCAACCGGCGCACAACGTCGAGCTGGCCAGACAGAGCGAATGCCCGCTGAAACTGGTCAATGGCCAAACCCTCACCCTCACCCTGCCCAGCAACCCCACCACCGGCTATCGCTGGCTGATGCAGAACCCCGCGCCCGCCGTGCTGCGGGTACTGAGCCCGGAGGTGTACAGCAACCCAGAGGACGCCGGGCTGGTAGGCGCTGCCGGGCAATCGACATGGCGCTTCCAGGCCAAGGCCGCCGGGCAGGGGCAGTTGCTGCTGGTGCTGCAGCAGCCGTGGGCGCCTGAGGTGAAGCCGGTGCAGGTGTTCGACTGCGCCATCACCGTCAAGTGAGATCAGCGTCGCCTGCTTCCCGAGCCGCGCCCGGTCCCACATGAGAACGCCTGCCAATGGGGGGCCAGGCGTAGCTCGGGAAACAGACGACGCGATTCATCAGGCATACCTGCAATAAACCGCCATTCCCGGTAAAATGCCGCCCCTCGATTTTACCGACCCGCCGGAACCGCCGTGAGCAAAGAACCCGACCGCATTTTCGCCCAGCCCCTGGCCCAGGTGCCCGACTTCGTTTTCAACGAAGACGTGGTGCGGGTATTCCCGGACATGATCAAGCGTTCGGTGCCCGGCTACCCGACCATCGTCGAGAACCTCGGCGTGCTTGCCGCCCAGTTCGCCCAGCCGCACACCGCGCTGTACGACCTGGGCAGCTCACTGGGCGCCGTTACCCAGTCGCTGCGCCGGCACGTGCGCACCGACGACTGCCGGGTGATCGCGGTGGACAACTCCAGCGCCATGGTCGAGCGCTGCCGTGAATACCTCAATGCCCAGGACTCGATGTTCCAGGAATTGCTGCCGGTGCAGGTCATCGACGGCGACATTCTTAGCCTGGACTTCCAGCCGGCGTCGGTCATCGCCCTGAACTTCACCCTGCAATTCATCACCCGCGACCAGCGCCTGGGCCTGCTGCAACGCATCCGCCAGGCCCTGGTGCCGGGTGGCGCGCTGATTCTCTCGGAAAAGCTGCGCTTTGCCGACAGCCAGGAACACGACCTGCTCACCGACCTGCACATCGCCTTCAAGCGCGCCAATGGCTACAGCGAACTGGAAATTGCCCAGAAGCGCAGCGCCATCGAAAACGTGATGAAGCCCGACAGCCTGGAAGAACACCGCGAGCGCCTGCTGGCGGCCGGTTTCTCCAAAGTGGTGCCATGGTTCCAATGCCTTAACTTTGCCTCGTTGATTGCCCTGCCATGATTGATCTAGCCCCCCTGGTCCGCCGCATGGCGGGCACGCCCCTGGCCACGTGGAGCGAGGGCCTGCAGGCCCAGCTCGACGCCAAGATGGAGAAAGGCCACGGTGACCTGGAGCGCTGGCAGGCGGCACTCGATGCCCTGCCGGCGCTGCAACCCAGTGACATCGAGCTGGCCCAGAGCCTGACGCTGGACTGCCCCTGCGACGACGCCACCCGCCAGCAGCTGCACGACGCCCTGATGGGGCTGTCGCCCTGGCGCAAAGGCCCGTTCAACCTGTTCGGCGTGCACGTGGACACCGAGTGGCGGTCGGACTGGAAATGGACCCGGGTAGCCCCGCACCTGGACCTCAAGGGCAAGCGCGTGCTCGACGTGGGCTGCGGCAACGGCTACTACCAGTGGCGCATGCTCGGCGCCGGTGCCGACAGCGTCATCGGCGTGGACCCCAACTGGCTGTTCTTCTGCCAGTTCCAGGCCGTGCAGCGCTACCTGCCCGAGCTGCCTGCCTGGCACCTGCCCTTCGCCCTGGAAGACCTGCCGCCGAACCTGGAAGGCTTTGACACGGTATTTTCCATGGGCGTGTTCTACCATCGCCGTTCGCCCATCGAACACCTGCTGGCGCTGAAGGACTGCCTGGTCAAGGGCGGCGAACTGGTGCTGGAAACCCTGGTCGTGCCCGGCGACAAGCACCAGGTGCTGGTACCGGAAGACCGCTACGCGCAGATGCGCAACGTGTGGTTCCTGCCCTCGGTGGCAGCCCTGGAACTGTGGCTGCGCCGCGCCGGGTTCAGCGACATCGAGTGCGTGGACGTGAGCGTCACCACGGTGCAGGAACAGCGCAGCACCGAATGGATGAAGTACCAGTCACTGGGCGACTTCCTCGACCCCAATGACCACAGCCGCACCATCGAAGGCCTGCCAGCGCCGATGCGCGCCGTGATCAAGGCTCGCAAGTAGCCTGCAGCCTGGCGGCAGCGGCTGCGGGGTTTACACCAGGCCGTCGATCATCACCTGGGCGCTGCCTTGCGAGCAGCGCTCCACGCGGCCGCGCACACCGTAGACCCGGGCCAGGCTGGCCGGGTCGATCACCTGGTCCGGCGCGCCATGGGCAATCAGTTGGCCGCCCTTGAGCATCAGCACCCGGTCGGTCTGGCGGAGGCTGATGTTGATGTCGTGCAACACGATCAACGTCACCATGTTGCGTTCGCGGGTTTCCAGGCCGATCACGTCCATCACGTGGTACTGGTAATTCAGGTCCAGCGCACTCAGCGGTTCATCGAGCAACAGCAGCACCGGCTTGCGGATCAACGCCTGGGCCAGCCCCACCAGTTGCTTCTGGCCGCCGGACAGCTGGTCCAGGAAACTCATGGCCAGATGTGCGATACCCAGGCGCTCCAGTAACGCCCGCGCCTCATCGATGTCTTGCTGGCGCGAGGTATTGCCACTGGCACGGCGGGCCACCAACAGCGACTCGAACACGCGCAGGTGCACGCTGGCTGGCAGGCTTTGCGGCAGGTACACCACCCGCTCGGCTCGGCTGGCGTAGCTGGCGGTGAGCAGGTCGGCGCCGTCCAGCAGCACCTGGCCACGGGCCGGGGTGAGTCCGGCGATGGCCTTGAGCAAGGTCGACTTGCCGCTGCCATTGGGCCCCAGCAACGCCGTCACTTCACCGTGGCACACGCCCGTCAGCGATAGCTGTTCAATGATGCGTCGCTTGCCATAGCTGACATCCAGTTGCTCGATACGCAGTTGATGGGCGCTCATCAGTGGCCTCCGTTGCGACGCAGCACGATGGACAGGAAAAACGGAATGCCCACCAGCGAGGTGACGATGCCCACCGGAATCAGCACCCCGGGAATGATGTTCTTGGACGCCACCGACGCCAGCGACAGAATCAGCGCCCCGGCCAGGGCACTGCCCGGCAGATAGAAACGGTGGTCTTCGCCAAACAGCAGGCGGGCGATATGCGGGCCCACCAGGCCAATGAAACCGATAGTGCCGACGAAGGCCACCGCCAGTGCCGAGAGCACACTGACCCGCAACAACGTCCCCAGGCGCAAGCGTTTCACATCGATACCGAAGCTGGCGGCCCGGTCCTCGCCCAGGCGCAAGGCCGTCAGTTGCCAGGCACGACGCAGGGCCATGGGCAAGGCACAGGCCACGGCCAGCGCCAGCAGCCCCACTTTCAGCCAACTGGCCCGGGCCAGGCTGCCCAGGGTCCAGAACACCAGGGCTTGCAACGAGTCTTCCGTGGCCACGAACTGGATCAGCGAGACCAGCGCGCCGAACGTAAACCCCAGCGCAATACCGAACAGCACCACCACGCTGGTATCGGCCTTGCGCCAGCGTGCGAGCAGGTCCAGCAGCAACGTGGCGATCAGGGCAAAGATGAAGGCATTGATCGCCACCAGCCATTCATCCGGCACCCCGGGTATGCCCAGGTTCAGTACAATGGCCAGCGCCGCGCCAAACGCCGCCGCATGGGATACCCCCAGGGTGAAGGGGCTGGCCAGCGGGTTGTTGAGGATGGTCTGCATCTCCGCGCCGGCCAGGCCCAGGGCGGCGCCCACCAGCACTGCCATCAGCGCCTGGGGCAGGCGAATACTCCAGACGATCACCTGCTGGCCGGGGTTGACCGAGGCCTTGTGCAGCAGCGTCTGCCACAGGTCGGGCAGGGTCAGGCCGGAGGGCCCCAGGGTAAAGTCCAGCACCAGGGAAGCAATGATGGCTGCCAGGAACAGCCCCAGCAGCAGTACACGGCGACGCAGCACGCGCTGGTAGTCATCCATGATGAGCGTCGCCTCGCTCGGCGCATTCATGGGGTGGCCTTGAGATCAGCCCAGTAGGCGCCGCTGATGTCCTCGGGCAGCAACTTCTGCAGTTCGGCCTTGCTCTGCTGCGGGTCCAGGTCGACGAACTGCTGCGGGTAGAACCACTTCGCCATGGCTTCCACCGCCAGAATGTTCAACGGCGAGTTGTAGAAGTTGTGCCACAGGCCATGCACCCGGCCTTCACGTACGGCGGTCAGGCTGTTGATGCCCTCGCGAGCCACCAGCGTCTGCAGGCTGGCCCGGGCGTTGGCGACGGTTACGCCACCGCCGGCCTTGTAGCCGGCATCGGTGGCGGTGTTGTCGCGGGTACCGCTGACCAGGTAGAAACGAGGGTCAGCGGCGATGAGTTTCTCCAGGTTGATGTCGCCGATCACGCCTGGCAGCAGGCCAGCAGCGATGTTATTGCCGCCGGCTGCCTCGATGAAGTCGCCCATGTTGCCATTGCCGGCGGTGTGGCAGCAGGGCACCCCGCCCTTGCCGACACCGGCCAGCATCTCGATGAACACGCTGGGGCGCTGGTCGCGCGGTACGGCGTTGACCACGTCCTGTACGCGCTTGAGGTGGCGCTGGTAGAAATCGATGTAGGCCTGGGCCTGGGGCTCGCGGTGCAGCACCTTGCCCAGCAGGCGCATGCTGGGCACGGTGTTCTGCAGGGGGTGCTGGCGGAAGTCGATGAACACCACCGGCACACCGGCGTCCTGCAATTGCTTGACGATGGGGTTGTCCAGGCCCGGGCCGTGGCCGGCGACGCCGAAGATGGCCACATCGGGGTTCAGGGCCAGTACTTTCTCGGGGCTGACGCTGGCTTCGGAGGTGGTGCCGATGGTCGGCACCTTGCCGATCGCCGGGTAAATAGCCTTGAAGGCGTCATAACCGGGCTTGTCCACCGAACTCAGCTCGCCCTGCCAACCGACCACGCGCTTGAAGGGCTGCTGGCCTTCCAGCAGAGCCAAGGCATAGATCATCCGCCCTTCGCCCAGCAACACATGTTGAGGGTTGTCGGGCACCTGCACCGTGCGCCCGGCGATATCCGTCACCGTCTGGGCCAGCAGCAACGGGCTGAACAGGCTGAATGCCACGGCGGCGAACCAGCCTGTGGCGCGGGGGAAGCGGGTTGCACGGCGACGCATCGGAAACCTCGGCGGGTAAAAAAACGCGCCGATTTTAACGGGCAATGATTCCCACTAACGTGAAACTTGCCTCAGGCACGCCCGTCACACCAACACGCTGCGGTCGAACACGAACACCCGGCCCGGCTCCGGCCGGTGCTCCAGGAGGGTTTGCGGGCGGCCCATGGGCGGCCGGTTCTTGTCCCCGGTGTCGGCGATCCAGCCCTTGTCCTTCATGCGCTCCAGACGCCCGCGCAAAGTGGTGTGCTGCACTGCCTGGCCCAGGCAGGCTTCGAATGCCGCCAAGGCTTCGGTGACCGTGAACCGCGGCTGCAACAGGTGCAGCGGCAGCGCCGTGTACACCGCCTTGGCGGCGAGCCGCGCGTGGGCCTGGGCCACCAGCTCTGTGTGGTCGAACGGCAACGCCCGGCGGCCTTGCAGAACATCATCCAGGGCGAAGAAGCGCAGGTCTTCGCCTTCCAGCCGGGTGGTGGGGCACAGCAACGCCAGGTAAATGGTGCTCATGGACCAGCCACGCGGGTCACGGCTGGCGCTGCCTACCGTGGCGACCTGCTCCAGGTACCGGGGGGCCACCCGCGCCTTTTCCTCCAGCGCGCGGCTGGCGGCGGCGTCCAGGCTGGGGTCGGCGCAGCGGCCATTGACCAGCACACCTGGCAACGCCCACTGGTCTCTGAAAGGCTCGCGAGCACGGCGAATCAGCAGCAGTTCCAGGCGCTGTTGCTCGTTGAGGCGCAGCGCGACGATGTCGACACTGGCCAGGATCTGGGCGTTGCTCATGGTGCCTCCCTCTTGCACAGCATAATTTTGCTTGACCACATATTACATCAGGTGGAATATGTAGTCACGCACAGCGAAGCAAGGAGTTGCCGCCATGAAGATCGCCAGTTTCGACATCGACGCCCAAAAGGGCTTCACCCCCCTCTGCCCGGCCGAGCTGCCGGTGCCCGAAGGCCACCTGATCGGCGCGGCGCTCAACCACCTGGCCCGCTACGCCGACCTGCGCCTGGGCAGCAAGGATGCCCACACGCCACATGCCGCGTGGGTGGTGCCCAGCCACGCCCAGATGCTGCAACCCCTGAGCCTGCCCAACGCCGACATCACCTGGGTCAGCCACTGCGTGCCCGGCACGCCTGGTTTCGAGCTGCTGGATGAGCTGCCCACGCCGCTGGAGTATGACTTCTTCGTGTGGAAAGGCATCGAGCCGGACCTGCACCCCTACGGGGCTTGCTACCACGACCTGGCCGACACCCGCAGCACCGGCGCCATCGAGTTTCTGCGCCAGCAGGGCGTGGGCTGCGTGCTGGTGGGCGGCCTGGCGCTGGACTACTGCGTCAAGACCACCGCCCTGCAACTGCGCCGCGCCGGCTTTCGGGTAGGTGTTTACTTGCCCGCCTGCCGTGCCATCGCCCAGGCCACCGCCCAGGCTGCCTGCGAACAGATGCAGGCCGAAGGCATCGAACTGTACGCCAGCGCCGCCGAACTGGCCGCCGCCCTGAACAAGGAAGCCTGACCATGGCCGAGAGTATTTTCGCCGACCGTATCGTGCAGAACCTGCTGGACACCGACTTCTACAAGTTGACCATGATGCAGGCGGTGCTGCACAACTACCCCAATGCCGAGGTGGAATGGGAGTTCCGCTGCCGCAACGCCGAAGACCTGACGCCTTACCTCGCGGAGATCCGCTACCAGATCGAGCGCCTGGCCGAGATTTCCATCACCCACGACCAGCTGGCGTTCCTGGAACGCATCCCGTTCATGAAAGCGGATTTCATCCGCTTCCTGAGCCTGTTCCGCTTCAACCTGCGGTACGTGCACACCAGCGTCGAAGACGGCCAACTGTGCATCCGCCTGCGCGGCCCGTGGCTGCACGTGATCCTCTACGAGATCCCGTTGCTGGCGATCATCAGCGAAGTGCGCAACCGCTACCGCTACCGCGATGTGGTGCTGGAGCAGGCCACCGAGCAGTTGTACAAGAAGCTGGACTGGCTCAAGGCCGAGGCCAGCCCCAGCGAACTGAGCGGTTTCCAGTTGGCCGACTTCGGCACCCGCCGGCGCTTTTCCTACCGGGTGCAGGAAGAAGTGGTGCACATCCTCAAGCGCGACTTCCCCGGTCGGTTCGTTGGCACCAGCAACGTGCACCTGGCCCGCGAGCTGGAGGTGAAACCCATCGGCACCATGGCCCACGAGTGGTTCATGGCCCACCAGCAACTGGGCCCGCGGCTGATCGACAGCCAGATCGCCGCCCTGGACTGCTGGGTGCGCGAATACCGCGGCCTGCTGGGTATAGCGCTGACCGACTGCATCACCATGGACGCGTTCCTCAACGACTTCGACCTGTACTTCGCCAAGCTCTTCGACGGCCTGCGCCATGACTCCGGCGACCCGCTGGCCTGGGCGCAAAAAGCCATACGCCACTATGAAAGCCTGGGCATCGACCCATTGAGCAAGACCCTGATCTTCTCCGACGGCCTGACCCTGCCCAAGGCGCTGGAACTGTATAGAGCGCTGCACGGCCGGATCAATGTAAGCTTTGGCATCGGCACCAACCTGACCTGCGACATACCCGGGGTCGAGCCCATGAACATCGTGATCAAGATGACCGCCTGCAACGGCCATCCGGTGGCGAAAATCTCCGATACGCCCGGCAAGACCCAATGCCTGGACGAGAACTTCGTCACCTACCTCAAACATGTATTTCGCGTCTGAATCGCACCCTCAGGAGTTCGACATGAGCAACCGTCAAATCGAAATCGCCGCGGCCCTCAACGTGGTACCGCGCTTCGCCGACACTGCCGCCCTGGTGGCCGAAGTGGAGCGGCGCAAGGCATTCATCAAGCAGTGCCTGCGCAACGCCCATGTGAAAGTGCTGGTGCTGGGCATCAGCGGCGGTGTCGACTCGCTCACCGCAGGCCGCCTGGCGCAGTTGTCGGTAGAAGAACTGCGCGCCGAAACCGGCGACGACGGCTATAAATTCATCGCCGTGCGCTTGCCCTACAACATTCAGCACGACGAACACGACGCCGCCGCCTCGATGCAGTTCATCCGCGCGGACGTGGAAGACACCGTCAATATCGCCGGCGCCGTGCTGGGGCTGTCCGAGCAGGTCGCGCATTTGCACGGCCTCACCGACGCCCGCCGCGACTTCGTCATCGGCAACGCCAAGGCGCGTATCCGCATGGTGGCCCAGTACACCATCGCGAACGCCAACAACGGCCTGGTGATCGGTACTGACCACGCTGCCGAGGCCGTGATTTCCTCCCCCCTACATTAAACTGCACAACACCCTCTACAACCCTCAAGCCAGACGCTTCCCAAGCCTCACCGATGAGAGGATAATGAACATCAGTAGCTGTAAAACTGATGTGTGGGACGTAACAGAAAATGAAGGTAGTAGCAGTAAGAGGTCGGGAGCTAGACCTCAGCGAGTCAGTCTTGGCCAATGGCCCATTCCGAGAGAGATTCCTAGCCCAGCCAGAGTCCATCGATCCGCTAGTCCAGGTAACTGGCAGTGCCCTGTTCGACGATGATGAACGTGCCCTCCCCTTAGTAACGTCCTACCTTAACCGTCACTACCGAAACATCCTCCTCGCAGATCCAAGCGTGCTGTCATACGGCAGACGAATCTCCTACCTCCTGACGTACCTGAATGCCAGACCTGAGTACCAGACCTGTGATCGCGATGATGCGTTGCTGACGGTCGGCCTGGGTCACCTTGAAGCGTACCTCTCCAAGCTAGATTCTGATGGACTGGCCCCAAAGACCGTCCAAGCCCGCGATGCAACCTACAACCACTTCTTCACGCATCAGTTGTGCAAGTCGTTTGGCGGCAAGCCTGCACTCCGCGCAGACAACCCATACGAGGGAGGCCCCATCCGGAGAGGTGCTGCCCATACGCGAGGCATCATCCAGCCCAGCAGCATGGTGGAACTTGAAGCTGTAATCCTGAAAGCACACTCAGAGCGTGAGCGGTGCCTGCTGCAAATCATGTACGACTCCGGGATCCGAGTGTCGGAGGTCCCACGGATTACCCTCCAGGACATTCGGAATGCCCTGGCCCACCAGACACTGCACATCGTCTCATCCGAGTCGAATATTCCGATCAATGCTGATTACTCGCCGCTGTACATCGCAGGAAGTAAAGCGAGGAAGAACGCCATCAAGCCGCGTCTAACCATCGTGAGCCGTACCTCTTTGGAGCGTGTCGAAAAATACCATCAAACACCCCTGTATCGCGCCAGGGCCCGCCGCTACAAGGATCCAGAGAAAACGCCCGCGTTCTTCAACGCTGAAGGCACGCCATTCAAAACCAAAAGCGTAGAAAAGCTGCTTGAGCGGGTGTGCGAGCGTGCTCTGAAAGGGGGTCAAATCAAGCGGATGATCTCGCCGCATAAATTTCGACACGGCGGGGCCTATCTCATGCTCGGCAGCCCAGACCTTGGGAAGGGCTATGACGAAAGGCTAGCCCTTCTCGCCAAAGCTTTTGGCCACAACAGCGCCACCACGTCGGAGGGGTACACAAAGATCCCTCACGACATCTACGAGAAGCTGCGCAAGCCCGGCACCGAGCTGAAGACCAAGGCAGGCGAGATGAGGCTGCTGCGAGAAAGAACGACCAAGCGCATAAACACAAGCGATAAGAAATGATGATGCCGACCGCCCCCTCCCTAGAAGAACAAGGCCAAGAGCCAAGCGTCCAACCCAGCCAAACCTTGCAGCCAGAAGCAATCAAACCGAAAAAGCGTGATGAGGAATTGATTACGCAGTCGATCAGAGATTGGGCAGAAAAGGTTAAAAGTAGCCGACAATCGTTGCTTACTGTCCAGCTTGGCCAAAAAGGCGAGCCTTGTTTGGCGTTCACGTACCTCAAAAGAGAGTTGGGGTGTGGGGGACCTGTGTTTTATTCACGTGGAGAAATACTCGATTCAGTTCTCCAGAGAATGGTCGAAGTAAACATCGTCGTTCTCGGTCATCCTTCAATCGCCAATGAATGGCGCCGCAAGCTTCTGCTCTGGTACGAGGGGCTCACCGAAACAGAGAGGAAAGAAATTCCGGTTGTCGCCAAGGTTATTAGCTCTAGGGCCAGCCTCTACGACATGGAAGGTATGGGTAACTTGAAGTGGGCGCGCGCTAAGTTCCCCTTAGTTGCTGAGACCTACGACTGGATCATTGGAGACTTGATAGCCCTTGGCGTTATCAAATCTGATTACAAGACGGTGGCCGAGCGTAAAACTGAGGATAAGAAGCAGAAACTTAAATCCCCTCGCAAACCGTCACCCAGAATGTTGCTTCTTGAGTTGAGAGAGATTCCTGTCACCTGCTACGAAGATCTAGTGGAGGATGACCCAAATATCCCGTTCAGGAAGCTGCTCCATGTGTTCGCAGCAGCCTCGATGGGAGCACGATCAGACTCAACCAAAATCAACTATAGCGAAGGATTCAGATTTACCATTGAGCACCTCCAGGTACTTGGCTTTTCTGGGACCCAGGACGTTCGCGATCTTTTTCAAGCCAACTATCTGGCCGTTTTTAGAAAATTTCTAGTCGAGAAAGTCCAGAGCGATAAGCTGTCCACACACACAGCCGACTCAATACTCTCTGCTGTTCGTTCGACGTACAAACGTGCGACGAAGATAAAAGGACTAGACTTCACAACCTTTATTGACATTGAAGGATTCAAAAAGCATCGGAATAGCGATGAGTATCGCCCCTACCCTAAATCGGTTCGACTTCAGATCAAACAGGCTTGTGAGGCAGAGCGCCTTAAACTCAATAATCTTGCAAAGGACTATGTTCCTTTTGGGGGCGGCTGCGACCCAGTGGATGGGAACGGTGAGCTTAAGAGAGGGTTTGTATCACTGGATAATGCTCGTTGGATTTTCGAAAACAAGCTGAACTGCCAGGTAATCGGGCCAGGGTCTGCCGACCAAGGCGATGAGTATCAGAAATGCTTCTTAAGGATATTAAGTTACGTGGGGCTGGGCCTGATCGAGACTTACGAGACCTGGGGTATCATTTACCATATTACGCCTCGTCATATGGCAGCCTACATCACCCGTCTTGCTCAGATAACAGGCTTGAACGCTGACTCTCTTAAAACATTAGACCTTGACGACTTTGTTGAATCTCATGCGCTCACTCTAAGGCCATATCTGCGTTACTGGAAGGAGCGCTCAGACGGGGAGAAACAGTTACATTTGGATCTGATCGACGCAGATTTAACGTGGCTGACTATCAACCAGAGCAAAGAAATCAAAGCGATTTTCGCTGAGGTCGAGTTCTTGACCCGTAATATTCGCCTACGCGCAGAGGGGGTCATGAGGGATCGACTATTCATTTTTGACTCTCGACATTGGAGCGAGTTGGGAAAAATTAAGTCTTTTGAAAGCGCCACGACTATCAACTGGGTCATGACTCAATTTGCACGTGATCACCAACTCAAAGGTGAGGATGGTGAAGACATCAACATCTCAGCATCTCGACTCCGCCCCAGCCTGGTGGCTGAGCTTGTGGAGCAAGGTGTGTCTCTGCGCGAGATACAGGTGATGCTGGGGCACAAGTCCCTGTCTACCACGATTCAGTACCTGGACCGTATGGAGTTCAGTAAAACTGCGCGCGATATTCTTGAGAGCGCACTCGCAAAAATTCACAAAGAAGCCGTTGCTACCGACCATTCTGAGCATGCAGCTACGGAAACTGACGCGTCGACAGAGGGTGCGAACGCACCCGTTGCAATTAACACCGGCTTGATTAAATGCAAAAATGTGTACGATCCACCCGACGACATCAAAAAAATGGCGTCGTACAAGAAAGGCAATGCATGCTCACTGCTGAACAAATGCCTGTCGTGCAGCAATTCAATTATTAACGTATCGCAGCTGCCCGAGTTGTTCGCAATGCGCCGAGAATACCAAGACATGCTGGCAACGAGCGATATTGCACAAACCCCGTATGGTGCGATCATACTAGAGAACGTAGAGGTATTGGACAGCATCCTTACACCGTCAGAGCAAGGGTTCACTGCCGAACAACTGGAAGAGGCAGAACGTTTGTCAGAGCACATCATCATAAGTCCCCTGATCGAAGGAGTAACGCTGTGATGATTTTTGAAACGTTGATACGTAAATTCAAGCCTGTGCGAAAGCAGCTATTTCAGCACCTAGGCAATCAAATCATAGCTACAACTGCGAATGCAGAGAGCGGATTTAACGCTCTGAGCTTGATGAATGCCTTGCTGGAATTACCCGTCAGTAAGAAAAGCCAGGTAAAAGACTCGGTGTGGGACTTTAATGACGGCACAGCTATTCTGCCCAGGGACATCCAAGGCGCCAAATCCCGAATCGATTTCAGTAGCTACGACAGCATCAACACCACCATTTTATTCGAGATTAAAATGGCGATGCTGTGTGCATTAGAGATTCCAGGTGCGTTGCGAATACAAGACAAACCCAAGCTCTATAAGCCCCACACCATTCTCGACATTTTCAAGTCTACCATTCCGTTCTTCGACCAGATGTCTGAACGCAAGCGTCTGGAGCACGGTGAGGATTTCTTTGAGAATTCGCACTTCAGCCTATCCGACTTCACCGAAGATGACTTTCAGACTGAGGCCAAGGTATTTGATCGTTCATTTCGCCGTGTAACATTGCAAGGCTTTAACATTTTACGATCAAATTTTATGATCGAAAACGTGCTTGCAAAGCCACTAGCCCACGTAGACCTGGAGGGCTTAGGCTGGCAAACAAATGGCCTAAAAGAGATAAAGGTCAGAACCAAACAAAAATGGCTTCCTAATAAAATCTTTGAAAAATGCTCGCGCGCAGCATCATTTGCAGTAGTTGATTTCCTTAAAGCCTTAAATGAAGAGATTAGGGATACTGATACCTTAAGCCGCTTGAAACTTTCCGGCTATGATGAAGCCAATGGAGTTAAGCTCACGCGAAGCGCTTATGACATCTACATCGCAATCCGCATGGACTCACGTGGTTATACCGGCGAACAGATTACTCCGTTCCTATACAAGATGGACACAGAATACTGGTCCCCACAACGACCAGGCCTTTTCAAAGACAAGGCAGCGATTGTAAAACTGACAGACACGCAGCTTGACGATGACTTTTATGAGTACATAACGCACGTCAACAATAGTGCAGGCTATATCATCGCTCAGTACACTGGGATGCGCCCCTCAGAGCTATCGGGGTGCTTGGCTGATGACTGCCTCGTTAAAGATGACTTCGGTCACGACTTGATCGTCAGTACCGTGCTCAAAGGTCGAGAAACGTACGGAAAGTTGTTCGAGGACAAATGGGTGGCAATCCCCGCCGTTCTTGACGCTGTGAAAGTGCTGCGCATCCTGAACCGTTTCAAGCAAAACCCGTTTCTTATAACGAACATGAATACCATCAAGCCTGGCATGCAAGACTCCGCAAACTCGGTAAGCGGTAGCGGGCTTGGCCATCAACTCCTGGCATTTCTAACGAAGGTCCTGACGCCGGAAGAGCTTGAGCCGCTGGCCGTATCGCCTTACACCCTGAGGCACTCCCTGGCCAACCAGATGTTCCGAGCAGCAGTCGGGCTCCCTTTCATTTCGTACCAGCTGAAGCATTTCGGCCACCTAGCGAGCAGAATCGAGCAACGTCGGCACAAAACGGTGACCATCGACTACGGTGGCATCGGCGACGCTCTGGTGTCTGGAGGCGGCAGAGACGCCCCAT
The DNA here is from genome assembly GCF_029623465.1 of Pseudomonas sp. RIT-To-2. Taxonomy (NCBI): domain Bacteria; kingdom Pseudomonadati; phylum Pseudomonadota; class Gammaproteobacteria; order Pseudomonadales; family Pseudomonadaceae; genus Pseudomonas; species Pseudomonas sp. RIT-To-2. The sequence goes on from NZ_JAPYKM010000002.1 coordinate 21,107, forward strand.
CCCGCCACGATGCTGAGCGAGAGTTCATCGTCAACTCGTGCGACCCCGAAGGCGGATACGCGGGCGATAATGCAGACGCTCATCGCAGTCGCTTGAAAGCCTATTTCAAGGGCTATCTCGAAGCTGGATACTCGAAGGATGAGATTTTTGATCGCATGGCCGAGTTGGGCTTTGCCGTTATCAACGTCGGCCAGGGCTACTGCTACGGCAACGCTACCGATACGCAAGATCCGTCGCTACCTTGTATCGGTTCTCTGCGCTGCAACCCGAACCGGTGCAAAAACGCGGTAGTGACACCTGCCAATGCGCCAAAATGGCAAGAGGTCTACGTGCAGAACACCCTGGCACTGAGGAAAATCGAGAGCGCCTCGTCTGAAGCATTTGCTGACCTTCGCGCATCTGAAGAGACGGCAGCGTCAGTCGCACAGCTGAAGCTGGCGATAGCTGAAGCAGAAGGTGTACTGAGAAACTTGGGCATGGAGGTTTCAGTATGAGTGCAGCACCGTATGACGCGAAGAATGCCGACAGTTTTGACGCAGTAACGTACAGCCTGAACGAAGCGCTCAAGAAGCTAGAGAGGGACCTCTCATTGCCTGTGAACGTCACGAGCTTGGCAAAGCTGGCAAGCGTGCACCGCAACACCATTTACCATCGCGAATGGCCTGTAGCGGAGCTGAAGCGGATCAAGGCCGGTCGTGAGCAGCAGAAGAAGGACCAGGCGATTGCGAAAGCCAATACCAAAACGCCTGAACAGCTTCTGGAGCAGAGTAGGCTGGAGATTGTCTACTGGTTCACCCAGCTTGAAGAGGCGCGCGTGAGTGTGAGTTCCCTTACTGCAACCACCAAGCAGACGGCCCAAGCACGCGACTACTATATGGCTGAGTACAAGAAAAGTCAGGAAACGATCAGCAAGCTCAACATCGAGATTTCGAAACTTCAATCTGCAATGGCCATATTGGAGGATGAGCTGATGAAATCGAAGCTCAGTGCCGAAGACGTCTCAGCGACGACTGGAGAGCGAGGCTAAACGGCCTCGTATCAATCGTGTTGAGTACGAAACCGGCTGCGCCGAACGATGCCAGGTGGGGGTGGGTTGGGGCGTAAGGGTGATGCCCCCTCCCCGCTCGCTCAGGCCTTGCTGGCCAGCAAAGGTTTTAAGATATCACCGCCCCACACAGAATGGATAGCAATCACAATGAACATTAGGGACTATGGTTCGATGAAAACCAAGAAAGAAAGGCTGGCAATTATTTTCGAAAAACTAAAGCTTGAGCCTGCCGTCGCCAATAGAGAGCAAGCAAACAAACTTATTTGCAAGATAGTGAACGAGGTGGAAGATAGCGAAACTAATCTACCATTGGATTTCAGCTCATCGTCTGGATGAATGTTTTTCTTTAACTTTTCTCTCGACGATTGGAAAGACTTAGACTCAGACCCTGCCAGCATAGCTCTAAACAGCAAACACGTTGTCAAGCTATATAATAACGGAACCATAGTAATCTACAGCCATCACTACAATGAGCTTACCGAAGTATTTCGTAAGGACGGAATTTGAATTTTTATAGTGCCGAGTCCTGATTCTGACTAGGCGTCAGTAGACCGAACCAGAGTACCTTCACTGGCGATTTTCTGCCGGTTTGGACCGGCGGCTATCGATGGCTGCAAAGGCTGAGTGCGGGCAAGTGCCAGTTGGGGCTTATAGCCCACTGGCTACATTGGCGTCACTGACACGACTTCGACGTATCGGTACTTCTTTCTTGCGGCCTTCGTGGCATCTTGCTGTGCCAGCAGCGTACTGAGCGTGTCTGCTTCGTGGACAAATTCATAGGTCTTCCCTTCGAACTCATTGCTGACCTCCAGGACGACTCTCAACCGGGGTGTAAACGGTTTTGAGGCCTTCCGCTTAGCCGGGGCCTTGATCGGCGCCGTAACGCTGGCAGGTGAGGTTACCGGAGCGCGTGCGTTAACAGCCACAGCCGCTTGGGTCGCTCCGAAAAGCGCCTGGCGCATTTCCTCTTCCGTTAAATCTTCACGCATAGTGCATCTCACTGAATGTACTGGATAACCTGGACCGATTGCATGTTCATGGCTTCAGGTGAGAGGCCAGCAGCTAGGCCTCTAAGGGACCTTGGCCAGATCGAACTCGTCATACCGCTGCCCCCGGCGTCAGTTAGGAAGAAAATAGCGACGTTGGCCGATGCGTCAGGCAGAACTAGACAGCGGGAAAAGGACTTTTACCGCAGTGGTGCAGGGTAATATCTAGTGGTTCCCGAAATGGCGTATCGACACTCATCTGGCCCTCGACAAGCGGGGGCGCGAGCTGGGGCATCTGAGAGAGCCCCACCTCCAGCCTGGTGACCGGCAACAGCGACTACACTTCCACCTGCCGACTTAACGAAAGCTGATTTACATGCTCCTGGAGCGATGTCAGGTCATCCATGATGCCCTTCAGGGGATAAAAATGGCCGTTCAACATACCTGATCCCTCCATTGCAGAGTAGTCACCTTCCAGGCGGGCGAAGTTTTCTTCACCAGGAATGAGGTTCATTTCACCAGCGATGCACCGATCATAATGAGCCGTGGCGCTGTTGAAGAAGACAGACTTGAGTGCAATCACGTCTGCGAGCAAATCGAGGTCGTTCTTAGCCTCGGCACCGACATTGTGCTGTAGAAGCATGGCAAGGTCGTACCAATGCCGAGAGATTCGGTCTTTGCCTTCGGGAATAGGCTTGTTGCACTGGGCATGAATCAGCGTGACCTTCTCCCAGAAGGTCCTGGCCGGCGACAGAACAACCACTCCCTCAGCTTTCGGGAAAGCAATACCCTCGAACATCCCTGCAATGTCAGGCTGGATCGTATGAACCTCATTGGGGTCGATGATATTTCGACCACCAAACTCAACCAAGACGTGATCACGCAGGTAGCCTTTCGCGTCGGCAGCGACGGCTGGGTAGTAGATGTGGACCGATTCGCCATCCTCGCTCACGGAAACTTGGCATTCCGAAGCGCACCCGTAGCTTGGAAATTGAGCAACCAAGTACGGCATGACCGATTCACGGGTGTAGCGCCCTACGTTTGTAATAAGGTCAGCGCTTACTTTTTTACGCTGACCACCAGACATCTTTAACAACTCAGGAACGGTATGCTCACAGCCCAATCCTCTGTAGTCCACGGTGATATCAACGTCCTCGGAGAACCGCTTGATCACGCCGTGAACTTTTGAAAGGCTAGTGCCACCCTTGAAAGCCATGGCTTTCCGGCCGGGCATCGCGAACAGAAGCTGGAGAACCAGTGTCAGCCAGATGTCCTTTTCTAGCACACTTGGGGAGCGGCCAGTTTCTGCGAAAGCTTCATCTAGGATTTCGCGTTGACCAGCCTTGGGGAGATCGAAGTATGACGTTGACACTCAAATTCCTTAGCAGCACTGAAGAGTGCCAAGCGTATCCACTCAGGCATTTTGCAGGCCATGAGTTTGTTAAATTCTTCGCTGTTGAGGGAGTTAGCAACCTTCTGGGCCACCAACTCAGTCAACTCATTTCGTCCTAAGTACAGCAGCGCAGTGAGCGCAACGCCCACTTTAGTGCCTGCCTGCTGTAGACGCTGGCTTGACACATGCCGAAGCCGCACAACCGCGCTTCCAACTCTAATTTCACGAGTTGATCCACTGGTATAGTAGGTCGGAAGCACCTGCATCTGAGTGCTGAGCCCGAGGCGGCGAACAGCTTCAGCACCATGCACCTGGATAGTCTCCCCTCTTGCCCTAGCAACCGCTTCCATTACCTGAATCGGATTGGCTCTGACCTTCCTGCCTGTGTACTCGCTCTGCTTAGGGCGCATGTAGACGCCGCGAGCGACACGCTCTAATGAGCCTCTGATCACCATCCGCGACAGTGCTTTATCAACCGAAGCGCGAGTGCCTGCCTGCGCGAATAGTGCGCCAGCAAAAGGCTTGCCCTTCGGCATGTGCTTAATACGGTTGAAAATAGACTCTGAGACAGACATGAGTGACTCCGATTGTGTCAGAAGCTTGATGGACGTTTTCTGACCCGCAGAACCAATATATCCCTTACAGCCCCTGGCTTCCAGCAGGTAAACCGACATCCGACGAACGTGCTAAGTCTACCACATTGCAGCATGCGATTGCCCCTCCACCAATAGGGCTCGCCAGCGATCTGGAAGTGTCATGTTGCCCCACAGAGAGGCCGTACGATCACCGCCTATGAAGGCATGTGGGAAGACGATAGACCAGTTGCCCCCTCCCTGGCCAAGCAGCTCGAATACGTCTGGACGTGAGCGACCTAACGAACTGCGTCAACTACGTGGCCGCTTAAACTCCCAGGGCCTAAAACTGTCTTCATTCGGGCGCCAAACAGAGGCCGAGCGCGGCAAAACAAGAAGAGTCAGGACGTAGTCAAACTGGTCGGACGAAACCTTCATTTCTCGCACACAAGTGTTAGCGTCTGCATGCGCGAACCAGATTTTTGCTGGCAGTTCGACTCCCTTACGCTCGTGCCTGACGCCCGGGGCGACTGCCAGAGAGCCTGCGGGTAATTCGATGGTTTGCTTACGCGTAGGGAAGAAGACGCCTGCGCGCTTTGCTGGCCTGCTCGGAAATGCCCACTGCATGAAGCCGTCGCGTGACAGAATCAAAACCGCACTTTCTTCTGTGTACTGAAGCCACTTCAGAACAGCGGCTGTGAGGGAGACACCATACCGCTCAGCACAATGGCCGAGCAGGTCAAGGTCAACGGTAGTAGTGATCTGGGCCCTGAAGTCATCCAGAGGCATGAGCAGGTAGGAAGCGAAGAGATCTGCCTGGGCTTCAATGGTCTTCTCCTCCCACTCAAGCATGTCATCGCCACTGCATTGAAATGCCGGACGGTCCTGGCGATGCAGGATGTAATGACCTAGCTCATGCGCCTGTGTAAAACGGATTCGACCTGGGGAGGCCATTGCGCTGTTGTACAGCAGCATCCATTTCTTTCGCTCTTCGTCCGGAAATAACGCGCCATCAAAGCTCTTGATGTCGACCGGAGTGACTTCTGTGATCGGATCAGACCAGCCAAAAATCCTGGCTGCTTCCATGGCCAGCATCGGCACATCAACTGGAAATCTACCGCCGTGTGCGTTATCGAACGCCTCCATGATCTTGGACAGCCGGTTGGCTGCCTTCTGAGGTGTCCATACCTGCTTGTCGACCATTATTTTCCCTTCTTGAACGTTTCCAGAATCTTCCGGAGATGCTCCTTGGCATCTGGTTCCAAGTTCTTGTACCCACGAAAAAACGCATCGTCGAGATGGCGCTCTTCAGGGGCCCTTACGTCTTCCTCGAAAAAGTACTGGGTCGCTACGCCCAGCACGTCAGCCAAGGCCGTGAGCTTCTCTGCTGATGGCCGTTGGGATTCACGGTTTTCCAGCTCCCAGAGGTAGCTTTTACTCAGCCCAGCCATGTCTGACAGCTTCTCTAAGGTAAGCCCGCGCTGCTTACGAAGCTCGCGGAGCTTCTCACCGAGACGGGTCGTCACGATCTCGCTCCTTTCTGTTGTGGTCAAAAAATTGTACCACTATTCCGAACAAAGTGTTTGACAAAACCGAAATTCGGAGTAGCGTAAATACAAAGTTCGCTATACCGAACTTTTCTGCCTGGCTAGCCGATGTGCGCTGTGTGGCGTGGTCGTTCTGCCTTCACTTAATGCAAATCCCTAGGGGGAAGGGTATGTCCAGAGAACACGTAGACCACCGCGACATCGCACGGTTCGCTGAAGAAAAAGTGAACCTGCCCAAGGAAAAGGCTAGCGCATATCGGGAGCAGGCCGGGCGTTTGCAGGAAAAATTGGAAGGCTACCTCTCCGACCATCCAGACTTCTCGCTCAAGCGAATGCTGGTCTCTGGGAGCCTGGCAAAAGGGACCGCTCTGCGTTCTCTCAGTGACATCGACGTCGCCGTCTACATCAGCGGCTCCGATGCGCCGCATGACACCAAAGCGCTGATCGATTACCTGGCCGAGAAGCTGCGAAAAGCCTTCGCCAACTTCAGCCCTGATCAGGTAGTGCCGCAAACTTACTCGGTTACCGTGTCGTTTCGTGGGTCAGGCCTCGACGTCGATATCGTTCCCGTACTCTACAACGGGCTTCCCCAGTGGCGGGGCAACTTGATCAGTCAGGAAGATGGCTCGTTCCTGGAAACGAGTATCCCGCTCCACCTGGAGTTCGCGAAAGCACGCAAACGTGCCCAGCCAACGCATTACGCCCAGGTCGTGAGGCTGGTGAAATACTGGGCAGCGTTGATGAAGCGTGAGCGCGACGGTTTCCGGTTCAAGTCCTTCATGATCGAGATGATCCTGTCGAAGCTGTGTGACGACGGGGTCGACTTCTCAGATTATCCGGAGGCTCTTCAGTCCTTCTTCACCTACATCGCCCGGTCGGAACTGCGCGAAAAGATCTTCTTCACCGACAACTACCCGGCATCGCAGGTCGGCACCTTCACCGACCCGTTGCAGATTATCGATCCCGTGAACCCGACTAACAACGTGGCCCGGCTTTACACGCAGCAGAACATCGACGCGCTCATCAAGGCCGCCCTGGACGCAGGTGATGCCATCGACGCAGCGCTCTACGCGCCAAACAAACAACTGACTGTTGGCTACTGGCAACAGGTCTTCGGTTCAACCTTCCAGGTGTGAGGTAGCAGCATGTCGTCTTCCAGCTACTCGGTTTCAGAATCTCAAACTTTCACCCTGACGCACGCCAAGCACATGGCCGCCAAGGTAGCCGCTGATCTGATGCGCCTTCAACGCCTCTATGGCAAGCCAAGCACTCAGTGGATCTCGGATTACGAGGAAGAGGTGACAGCCTTCCTGAAAGCGGGCTACCTGGACACTGTGACCTATGGGTTCAAACGCGATGGGAAGTGGATTGAACCCACTCTCAAATACACCGCGTCTGAGCTTTCCAGCGGCGGTGTCGACGATACGCCAGGGCGGATTCGCCCGAATGCCGACATCACCGGGGCAAGCTTCTATAGCTACATGACCTACAACGATGCTTGGCGGAATGCATCCCAAACCGAGCGAGATGCCGTTAAGAGCCAAGTGCCAGTCAGCAGAGGCCAGGCCAATGAGCCGGAAGTCAATGGCTACCTGACCTCAGACAATGCCTATTCATCCGGGGGCCACACCCTCAACCGTTCGACCGTAAGGAGCTACTGATGAACAAGCCAGCGCTGGATGAACTCTTCGAATACCGCGTCAGCTACCCGGACTTCGAACCACAAGAACGGTTGGCCAGGCTGGTCGGCCTGGACGACCAGAAGGTCCGTTTAGCGAAAATCCTTGGCCTTCTGGTTAACTCATCCGGCCTCGCTAACTGGGCCAAGAAATTCCACCCCGGTTCCGAATCTGTGATCGATACAGTTCTACGGCGCCCTCCTCTCGTAGTGCTTGCTGGTGATGTGGGCAGTGGTAAAACCGAGCTGGCAGAGACTATCGGGGATGCTGTTGCCCGTCAGGAAGACATCGGCATCACCCTCTTCCCATTGAGCCTGTCAACTCGCGGGCAAGGCCGAGTCGGTGAAATGACTCAGCTGATTTCAGCAGCCTTCGATTACACCATTGAAGAAGCCCAAAAACTCAAATCGGGCAGTGGCCGCGCACGTGGTGCTGTGATCCTCCTGATCGATGAAGCAGACGCATTGGCCCAATCTCGCGAAAATGCGCAGATGCATCACGAGGACCGGGCTGGTGTGAACGCCTTCATCAGGGGCATTGATCGAATTGCAAATGCCCAACTGCCAGCCGCAGTCATCATGTGCACCAATCGTCTCAGCGCCTTGGATCCGGCTGTGAAGCGACGTGCAGCTGAAGTTCTGTCTTTTGGCCGACCTAATGAAGAGCAACGCCGCAGCGTTCTCACCCATCGCCTAGGACCACTGGGCATCTCTCCAGCCGCGCTGGACGATCTCGTGAAAGCAACTGGCCCGCGCCCGAAGGATGTTCCCGGATTTACCTTCTCCGATCTGACCCAGCGCCTAATTCCATCGATTGTGTTGGACGCGTACCCAACACAGGCAGTGGTCCCTGCCAGAGCAGTACGAGTTGCCCAAGAAATGCAACCTACCCCCGCATTTAAGGATCATTGATTCTGGACGCCTGTCAGGCGCCGTTCAACCGTGCCCCGCGAGTGAGTAACCATGGCCACGAAAAAAGATCGCATTGCCGACACTGCCTGGATGAAGGATGCCTTCGTAGATGTCCAGGCAGAGTTGGCTCTCAAGCTAAAGCGAGCTGCTCAATCCATCTCGCACGCAGGGACGCACGGTACTGTTGTTGAAGATCATTGGATCGATGTGTTCAGGGCATACCTTCCAAATCGCTATCAGGTTGCTACAGGCTTGGTTATCGACAGCCAAGGCAACCGGAGTGACCAAATCGACATCGTCATCTTCGACCGTCATTTCACTCCAACACTTCTCGACCAGCAAAATCACCGATACATCCCCGTCGAAGCGGTATACGCCATATTCGAGTCCAAGCCACATTTCGACAAAAGCTATTTGGAGTATGCAGGAAACAAGGCGGCATCAGTTCGCAAGCTGCATCGTACCTCCGTACCGATTGCTCATGCCGGTGGAACCTACGCACCTAAGCCCCTCTTCCCTATCCTTGCGGGCATAGTCGCTCCTAAATCAAGCTGGGCCGATGGTCTAGGGGAGCATTTCTTAAAGCACTTGCCTGGTGAGGAGCTGGAGCGTTTGGATTGTGGTTGCGCATTGGATGACGGTGCTTTCGATAGCTTCGATGAAAAACTAAAGGTTGTCGGATCGGAGGGCTCGCTCATTTATTTCCTGTTCCGCCTTCTGTCTCGCCTTCAGTCGCTAGGCACGGTCCCTGCCATTGACTGGGCAGCGTATGCGGCGGTTATAAATAGGTAGGCCCAATGCCAGGACTGGTTTACCGGCTGATAATCAATTGTAAAAAATTGCTTCAGGTGGTAAAGCAATTATCACCAAAAGACAAATCGTGTACTCAACACTCTAAGGGAAAAACTCATGAGCACCAGCACCGAACCTGAACTGCGAAAAATCAAGCCGACCGAATTGTTTTACACTGACTATAGTGACAAGGCCGTGCCAGGAGATGATCCAACTAAAACCAAAGAGGACGCCGAAAGGTTCAGTCGAAAAGAAAAATATGAGGTCGTGAACATGATCAACTCGATTGGCTGGAAGGACAATAAGAATACACTTAACGGCCTTTTGACTATTGAATGGATGATCCATGAAAAGTTGCCATCCGACATACAAGGCAGAAAAAAGGTCCAAAATTGGATCGGTGCAGAATACTCCAAACTAAAAGCTAGCCGCCCTGCTCGGCTTAACGGCTAATGCTTAGAAACGGCGAACAAGTCTGCTTTTCGTTCGAATAGCCTATCGGAGCCCCCATTTTTACCGGGGGCTGGACAGCTCAAAAAACACTTGCTCGGAGGATCCTTAGCTATTTCCTGCTTCTTAGCTGTACAGCTAAGAAGCAGGAAATAGCTAAGGTTATTCGCAGTGACGCCGTGGATCTGGCGGAATAGAGCTGCTTACCTTTGCAACCTACACCCAAGCGCCTCGCTGATGAGGCGGGGGTCTCACGGTGACTGGCAGCGGGTGAGCCACATTGATCTATAGTAAAAATGACGCAGAAGCGTAAAAAAATGAGAGTACTGTGCTCCTAGCTAATACCTCGACCGACGCGCTGAGCCATTCGCCGCGCTGCATCACCAACGTGTCACCAGCTCAAGGAGATAGCTGTGCTGAAAAGCCGTAGTATTGCCGGTGTTGAGATTTTTCGAGCTAGCCCTGCTCACGAAGATCGTGTCTACAAAAGGATCAAAAGCGCCGTATTCAAGAGTTTCAGTCCGGGTCGTTACACAGACAAGGCTGTTATCGTCACAATCGTGAACCTGATGTACAAAGAGTATTACGCCATCCTGGATGAATTCCTGCCGATGGTGCCACCACGAGAATTTGTCACCTTTTTGGTTTCCGAGTACGAACGCTATGGTCAGGTTTCCGACGCCCATAAGCGCCAAGAGCTGTCCGAAGAAGATGACCATTTCTGGCAGGCATATGCGCTGAATTCCCGAAGGGGCATCAAGCATGTGCTGGAGCTGTTGTGCCGCTCGAATATGGCAGCAGACAAAGTCGCCAGCACGCACGAAGAGCAGGAAGATGCGATCTCTATGGTCTTCATCGCTGCTGAAGAACTGGTAAGCCTGTACATGAGGAGCGACAACTACAGGGGCTTTTTGGACGAAGCCACGCTGACACTCGATCCGGATAGGTTCACGTACTTCCATGTGGAAGAAGATAGCAAGCTCAAGTTTGACATTCGTCAGTCGGTACATGACTTTGAAAAATACGTGCCTTCTCCCATGTTCCTACAAGACACGGAAGCGCACGCTGAGATTCTGGATGCAAGCTTTCTGGACACTCTTGGCCTGAGCTACAAGGATACGCTGGGCACTGTTGCATGGATTATCGATTACTTTAGCGACAAAAGTAACCCCGAAGCACTTGTCGCGTTCGAATGGAAAGAAGCGATCAAAACGATCACTCTAAATTTTCGCATCACTCAGGAGCAGGCGGAGCTGCTCCTAAATGGTTTTAGCCTTAGCGCGCAGACCATGGAGGATCGGGAGCTGTTCCGTCCGAAACAGGAGTATCGCGCATACAAGCGAGGTTTCTTTAGAGATCCAGTTGATGGCGTTGACTTGGTATTTTTCTCCTATCGTATGGCTTTAGAGTGCCTGCAAATTCTGATCGCGGATGTGCCGTTCAAGAAATTGCCCCCCGAGTGGCATTCTACAAACGTAAAAAAAGCACTCGACGTCCTGTCACTCAGAGCCGGACGATGGTTTGAGCAGGTCGTCGAGCGAAACCTCAAAACCATAGGTATCATCGGATCATCGTCGGTCAAGACCTTGTCGCTCGGTAACGGTCAAACGCTGAGGATTCCATCTGACGTTGGTGAGATTGACTTCCTTGGATTTGATGAAGCGAAAAAACTGCTGGTGATCATTGAAGCCAAGCAGGTCGGATATGCGACCGAACCTCGGATGTTTCGAGATGATCAATCCAAGTTCATCGAAGGGGCGAACAGCTACAGCGCCAAATTCATCAAGAAATACAACTGGGTACTGGCTAACGTGGAAAGTGTCGAAAAACACTTCGCCTGCAAATTCAATCTGGAGACCAAGCTTGAGCTTGCCGGCTATGCGATGGTCACGTTGTATCCGACTATCGTTTCCACCAAGATCAAGGATTTTTCATGCGTATCGATCTGTGAGTTCATGAGAAAAGCTGAAGGCAGCGATACTTGGCCGTTCAGCCAAACCCAACTGAAAAAAGCGGATTGACAAAAAGGCTCTGCTTGCGCAGAGCCTTCCCCCCAGATCTGCTCGTGATTTGGACGATGGTCCTCGCCGGATCGCTTGGGTGCTGGCACTCAATACAGGCAGTTAGGCCACCCTCCTCCAAGCTTGCTCAAGTCTTTTGGACGCTTCAAGCGCGAATCCATTTTCTGTTCGAACGACAAAAAACTTTATCACCATGAGTAAAACAGCAAAAACGATTGCCAAGGTGACATGATAATTTATCATCTGCGTCATGGTCTGACCTTGAATAAATGCCAGGGCGCCATACGCAATCATCACTACGCCATACAGGCGACTCGCAAATATTTTATTAAATCGTCGCCCAACGGGGCTCATCCCCATAAACAACGCGATTAACCCGGCGAGCATAGCAGCCAAGTAGCCGATGATGGGGAAGCTGAATCCAAGCGCCAGCACGATTGGGCTCCAGCGGATGTCCCTACCGACTATCTCTACTGGAATTTCGCGGCTTCGCTTGAACGCGATAACTTGCTTACCGTACAAAAACGCAAGTCCAATACGTGTCCCGGCCACCAGAGGGACTTCGCTATCCTCTAGCTTAACTTGCGTCACCTGCTGTGTTTCGACGTTCTTTATCCATCCCTCTTTCTTGTGCGTAGTCTCTATGCGATCAGCATCACCGCGCACGCTGCTGGTGTGGTCAGCACTCAACACTTCAAAAACGCCTACAGATAGCGTCATGGCGCTCTCCTATACTTTATTTAGATTACCGTTGAATTCTGGAAATAATTTTACAAAATTCTTTTTCAGCACCCGCCTCGGGCGTATAAATGCCCGCTGACGCGACGAACACAAGACGGACCTGCGCTCCAGCGCTGGCGTCTTCGACAATCGCATTCAGCGGCGCACGTTTGTCACTGAAATTGACATTTTGATAAGCGGAGATCATTTTCTTGCGATCATCTGCGCTGGAAATGTAGTACCCGTCAGATACTAAAATTTTGTAAAGACTCTTGTACGCCGCATCAGATTTTATACCCGGCAAGCTAGATACAGTTGTGAACCGTTTGCCTGTAAGAATGCTACCTTCCGTGGAGAAATTTGACTCACAGTCAGACTGAACGCTGCCGTTCATGGCACATCCGTTCAATCCGAAAACGATCACAGCAGGCAAAGCAATGCTGCGCATTGAAAACACCATTGGTTTCATCGCTAATATCCAACGAAATAAAATTAGAGGATTTGCGAGAGCAACACTTCGTCTGTTTTATTCTCGACGAGATCTACGCGCTGTGGGATTACCATTACGAAACGTTTTTTGAACAACCGCCCGCCCAGTCGCTCGCGCTGCACGCTGCCGACATATCCGTACACCACAAGGTGTGTACTATCCTTCGCAGCTTCGATTTTTCGCGCAAGACCTTCATCAGAAACCGGGAAGGAAACTTTAGACCCACCAATCATCCCAACAGCATAATTAGTCATCCCAGTCGCCATCAGGCATCGAGGCTTGGCAGCCCTGGCCATAGCTTGCGGGGATTTCATTTCGTTGTCGGAATAATATTCTTTATCTGAGAAAAAGCAGCTACTGACACCAAAGCCTTTAGTAGAAAAATTATATGAATCCAACTGCGCTAACGTGTCGATACGAACCAATCGGCGGCCTGCAACGCTTGCACCTTCCTGTTGAACAAGCTTAATTACCTCATTAGCCGCATCATGCTTTTTGAACGCATCTTGAGCGGATATGTAGTCGTACCCTGCGGCATACAGCGCGGGATTATCACGCTTGACGGCTGGTGAGATGCTGTCGGTAACAGCCTCAAGGACCTCTTCGTTGGACTCATCCCAGCCCCTGTAGGCAGTGTAATAGCGGAGCGGAGCAACTGGAGTGATGATGTTTTTGTAGGCCGACAGGTCTCCCATGGGGACAGCAGGAAGGTCTTCGCGCAAGGGGCGATTCTGCGGAGCTTCGGGTGAGTCTGTTTTGAGTACCGGCTGTTTGTCAGCCTGAGGAGCCTGGCTAATTTTATCGGCCTTCTTCGGGGCTTCATCGCCGCCAGAACACCCAGCCAGGGCAAGGCAGGCGACCGTGAGCCCTATGGCGAGTCTTCGGGCTTTGCCATCCGTTTTCATACTGCATTCCTTTATTCACCGCTCGGCCACGGCTACGGCCTCCCTGCTCCGAGGGGGTTAGGCCATATGCACTGCGGTAATTAATGGGTCGTAAATACCGTGGCCATAAAGCCATCATGCCGCCACATTCGCCTGATGGCAAGAATCTCCGCAGAGTCAGACACATACGGCGCACTCCCTCGATTGGGTGCGGCTGTGCGTGCTCGCAGGAAGGCGATGGTTCTATCGCAGGAAGCTATGGCTGACGCGGCTGGAATCGACCGGTCTCACATGGGGAAAATCGAACGGGGCGAGCGGAATGTCACACTGTTGAACGTGATGAGAATCGCAGCTGCGTTGGGATGCAAACCGTCTGACCTATTGCTGGATGCAGACCTGTAAGAACATGGCAAGATGCGGCTAGAGTGCTTCAGTAGCCGCGCTGATCAAGAATGAAGAGCTGCACCGGTTGGGTTGTTTCTGCGACCGCGACCTTGCAGCCACTGGCCTACATCCAAATGGAGCAGGCCAAGGCCTCAATTCACGAGTTTACTGGGGTGCAAGCTCTCCGAACCAATAGGATGAGGTAACACCCCCGTCCATGAGAAAGTCACTCCCGGTGATGAAAGTTCCTTCTGGCCCCATGAGTAGAGCAGCTACCGCTCCAACCTCATCAGGGGTTCCAGCACGCCCCGCAGGGCTTAGATCAATCATCCGCTTGTAACCCTCTCCTCTCGGGCCACTCAACTCATCACGGGCCAACGGCGTAATGATGATGCCGGGGCTGATGGTATTGATTCGGGCGCCTCGTTTTCCCCAGCGCACTGATTCGGCCATCACCCGCAGAGAATTGCCGCGCTTGGATACCTGGTATGCCATCAGTGGATCGGTAATCTTGTCGGACTGAAGCATGGGCAACTCTAGCAAATCCTCCGCAGGGGTAAGGGCCAGGGCTTTGTTTTCCTCTTGCGTCAGTGCCCGTAACCGATGGCCAGATTGGGAGGCAATGATGATGCCAGAGCCACCGGCTGCGATAACGTCTCCAAAGAGTTCCAACAGGAGGGCAGTGCCATACAAATCCACCCGGAGTATCGTTTCTACTGGCGCTTGCGAGGGCGAGACCCCAGCAGCGTTAATGACTCCTGTAACCGCCCCTAGCCCTGTCGCAAGCTTGACCAGTGCCGAAACAGACTCACGGGATGAAATATCAACTTCTGCGGTTGTTACAACGAAGCCTGCATCCAACAAAAGCTTCGCTGCGGCATCAGCGTTTGTTTTATGAAGATCGGCCAGCAAAACATGCTTACCTGCGCTAACGCGCCGAACAATTGCCTGGCCAATTGAGCCAGTGCCTACTAAAACAATAACCTCGTCGACCTTTTTCATAATCGCCTCATAAGCTAGCAAATCGATAGATTGCAACAGACACCACTGCCCTACTGCCGGAAATCCCTGAGCTAACCTTTGCAGAGCCGTATCCGAGATCTCAGAGCCTAGTGCTTAGGCAGAAAGCGTCGCCTCCTGATCAACGCCTGATCATCATTCTGTGACCAGTTCACCTTGCAGGTATTGCTCGTCGGTGACTGGCTCCATCCACTCTGTATTGATTCCATCAACAGTTTCTGTAACTGCAAAATGCGACATCGCGGTCGTCGCGGAGGCACCATGCCAATGCCGCTTTCCGCAGGCACAGGAGACCATGTCACCCGCTCGAATTTCAGTGCGAGGACCGCCCTCGCATTGAGTCCAACCGCCCCCTGTCAGCACAACGAGTGTCTGCCCCATCGGATGCGCGTGCCAATTGGTGCGCGCAGAAGGTTCAAATGTGACAATCGCACCGACAGCCCTTCCTGGAGCAGCCGCCTGGAACATGTTGTCAATCCGCACAGAGCCGGTAAACCAGGCTTCAGGGCCTTGGATCGATGGCTTACTACCCGCGCGGATGATTGTTTGGTCTGTGTTGTTCATTTATGTACCTATATATGTAGAAAAACCAGCTAGTTATTCAAAAGCATAGGACTTCTAACCCATCGCAACTCAAGCCCCCTGGCCTCTTTCGCCAAAGGCGGTCCTCAAGCAATCCTCAGGAACGAGGGCTATAAGTTTCTGCACAGTTATCGCATTTAGACTCATGAGCCCCGATCAAGCGGATGAGTACCGCCATCTCGTTAGAAACGAGAGTCGACGGGGATTGCGCCCATAAGTAATCAAATCTTTCAATTGCCTTGAGGTAGTCATGATGGCTGAGATCTTGTGTCAGGTCATACAGAAACATTCATGACTCCTCAGGATACCGGCCAGAGATACTACGTTTGATAACGTCCGCAATAACGGGAACAGCCTTCCGCACTAGGTTTAAACGGTGCGGACATGACTCTGTATCCCCCACGTACACAACATTGCCAAAGTCACCAGAAACGCCGCAATTAGGGTGCCGCCGCCCATAAGGAACACAGCACGGCAGCCGACAATAAGAGTGTCGTGTTGCCCGTTAACTGATTGTTCCGCGACCACTGCGATAGAAGACAACACTCCGAGACCAGAAGATGCCCCTAATTGGTGAGCAACGTTGACAGCACCTGAAGCCGCACCTCGCTCATCTGGCGATGTTTCGACAAGTCCAGCTGCCGTCATCGGAGGAAAAGCTAGACCTTGGCCGGAACCGATAAGCACCATTGGCAGAGCCACCGACAGCCAATAATTTGATTCTGGCGTTACTTGACTCAGCCATAGCAAACCCAAGGACGACGCGGCCAATCCCGAGAGAATTATCGCGTTGGGCCCAAAACGACCAATCAAACCAGGTACTTTCAGGGCGACCACAAAAGCAAACAAGGTCATTGGAAAAAAGCCAAACGCGGCTTGGACTGCACTGAAGCCCCGTACTCCCTGCAAAAGCTGAGATCCAAAGAAGAAGAAACCAACCATGGCGCCCAAGAAGAGAAAACGAATGATGTAGGCGCCTGCCCTACGGCGATGCATCAGAATGCGAAGTGGTAGCAGGGGATTGTCAACACGTCCTTCATGGATGAAAAACAGGGCGACAATTGCAAACCCTGCCGCAATAGGCACCAAGGCCTGCGCCGCTCCCCAACCAACCGAGGCCATCTCCATTACCCCATAGATAATCGTACCCACACCCAAGGTGGACAAAATCGCTCCAGGAACATCCAGTCGGTTCGGAGTGCGTGGGGTTTCCTCCAGGTATTTTTTGGCGAATAGAAGAATCAAACCACCGACAGGCAGGTTCAAGACAAAGCCCGCACGCCAAGAAATGGTGTCGGCTAGCACACCACCAACTACCAGCCCGAGGCTCGCGCCGATCCCAGCTGTAGATCCATACCAAGATAAAGCCTTGTTACGCTCCTGGCCTTCTGCAAAATTCGTTGAAACTAGCATCAGGGCTGACGGAGCCACAAATGCTGCACCGATGCCTTGAGCCGCTCGGGCGATCAACCGCCAGAGCGGTGACTCGGCCAGGGCAATAGCTAGTGAAGTGACCATGAAAATATACAAGCCCAAAAAAAGAGCCTTTCGGCCACCAATAATGTCCCCGCTGCGAGCCCCGAATAGAAGAAAGCCACCGAAGAACAGGGTATAAATACTTTGGGTCCAGGAAAGCTCCAACGGAGTCAGGCCGATATCGGCCTTGATGTGGGGCAGCCCAGTGATCACAATCGACGTATCGAGAATAATCATCATATAACTGCTAATAATAATCGCCAGAGCGACCATTTGTTGCTTGCGAAGCGTTGTCGTCATATCGATGCTCGTATAAACTCTCTTCTCGGATTAAAAAATATTGAACTACATAAAACAAACTTGTCGATATACCCTACCCTTCATGCAGAAAGGTAGGGCAGAAACATTGTGGCTTCACTAATCAGTCGAAGCCTTTCATATCCACAACAAAGCGATACTTCACATCGCCTGATTCGAGGCGCTCAAACGCTTCGTTGATTTGATCAGGACGGACCATTTCGATGTCGGCAACGATGCCGTTCTCGGCACAGAAATCGAGCATCTCTTGCGTTTCGGCAATGCCACCGATGTTGGAGCCAGCGAAGCTTCTCCGGCCCTTCACCACGTTAAAAGCACCAATCTCAATTGGTTTGGCTGGAAGGCCAACCAGCACCAATGTGCCGTCGATGCGGAGTAGCTTGAGATACGCGTTGACATCATGCTGGGCCGACACCGTATCGAGAATCAGGTCGACCTTGGAGGTATATGCCTTCATCTGTTCGGCGTCAGTAGTCAACACTGCGTCATGAGCACCCAGACGCTTTGCATCAGCGACCTTAGCTGGAGAGGTCGTGAAGACCACCACATGTGCCCCCATGGCCTTGGCAATGCGGATTGCCACATGGCCCAAACCACCGATACCCAGAATACCTACGACCTTACCGGCACCAGCTTTCCAGTGCTTCAACGGGGAGTAGGTGGTAATACCTGCGCACAGCAAAGGTGCGGCGGCAGCTGGGTCCAGTGATTCTGGCATCCGCAGGACATATTGCTCACGGCAGACGTAGGTCTGGGAAAAACCACCGTAAGTCATACCCCCGAGATGAGGATCTGGCGTGTTGTAAGACAGCGAGGTGCCGTTCTCGCAGAATTGCTCCAGGTCGTGGCGGCATGGGCTGCATTCACGGCACGAGTCCACAATGCACCCGACCGCTACGATATCCCCTACCTTGAAGCGGTTTACATCGGAGCCTACGGATGTCACCTTGCCTACAATTTCATGGCCAGGGACGACTGGGAACGTCGTGCCGCCAAAGTCATTTTTAGCTTGGTGAAGATCCGAGTGGCAAATGCCGCAATACAAGATGTCCATTTTCACATCATCAGGACGCAAATCCCGACGCTGGATTTTCATTACCCCTAACGGCTGATCTGCTGCTGCGGTGCCGATAGCTTTAATTACAGTAGTCATAAATCCTCCATTAATATTAACCAAACATTTTTCAATCTGATGAGGCGATGTAGCGGGCTTTCAAAATACCCCACTCACCTCCGTGAAGACTGAACTTTAGGTTGAACCTCAGTCGCCATGCTGCATGCAGCCCATTTACTGTGGCGTGAAATACACCATACCCATAAACTGTTCCCTTGACCGAAGCAACGTCGACAGATAAAGTTTCCGAAATTTCAATCTCACGACATTCCACGGCATGACTTTCGATCAGATCTAGTAACTCTTTCTTTCGCCGCGTGCACTCGCCGCCCAACACTATTGAAAAATCATCATGCAAAAGAGAACACAATGCGTTGGAATCACTACTGATCAGTGCCTGATGATAAAAATCAAAGGTCGCGCGAATCGCTTCATGCGAAGGAACCATCAAAGACTTACGGATCATATAAACTCATGCCTTACAGTTCCTCCGGCAGATAGACCGCGTAATTGCAGTTCCAAGTGGAATTACTCTTAGTATATGCGCTACCTATATCGCCGATTAAGGGGTAGAATCAGCTCGAACCTATACTTTGGATTAATGAATGGATCGGAATGAAATTGGCGATTTGCTGTCGTTTACCGTGGTTGCGAAGGAGCTGAGCTTCACTCGCGCTGCGGCGCGGCTCGAAACCTCCCAATCAGCAGTCAGCCAAACCATCCGGCGCCTGGAAGCACGATTGGGTGTGCGCCTGCTCGCACGCACTACGCGCAGCATGGCGATCACCCCCGCAGGCCAACGTCTGCTCGATACCTTGGGACCGGCCTTTGGCATGATCAATGCGACATTGGGTGATCTGAATCACATGCGCGATTCGGTTGCAGGCACCATACGAATCACTTCCAGCACCCATGCCGCCCAGCAAGTGCTTTGGCCCATAGTCGCGCGGCTGGTGAAACGTCACCCAGATATAGAGGTGGAAATTTGTGCTGATGGGGCACTGACGGACATCGTGAAAGAAGGTTTTGATGCAGGAGTGCGTTTGGGCCAACAAGTTGAGCGAGACATGGTCGCAATGCGGATCAGCGCTGATATGCGACTAATCGTGGTAGGCACACCAGAATATCTGCGCACTCGAAGCACTCCCGTCACTCCTCAGGAATTAACCAGGCACACCTGCATTAACGTTAGATTGTCGACATCCGGCGCCCTTTATGCCTGGGAGTTCCACGGGGATGGACGAGACCTCCGCGTACGCGTCACTGGAACGCTGATATTCAACAGCACCCACCTGGTACTACAAGCTGCGCTGGAGGGACACGGTTTAGGGATGGTCTTTGAGGATGTCGCACGACCGTATATTGAGCAGGGAAAACTAATCCAAGTTCTGGACGACTGGAGTCCGGAAATAACGGGTTACCACCTGTACTACCCCAGTCGCCGGGAACATTCGGCAGCGTTCCAGGCTTTGCTCGACGAACTGAAGGGCAATATGGCTGCGCTACTTTAAGGTCAATATCACACAGAGGACTCCGCGCCCATTCAGCTTCGCCGATTTGTAGCGCACAGGCGTACATTGCTATTTCTTATGCACGCCAAGGCTCTCGCGAATGCCCACGCCGGGATCAGTGATCAGTTTCACAATCAGATCTGCAACACTGCGCCGCGAAACACTGTCGGACGAATTCTTGAAGTTCTCGCCTTTTGTAGTGGTGCCATAACTCACTTCCTGATCATCGTTAAGCCACGCGGGCCGAACAATCGTGTAACTCAAACCTGATGACTCAACATGTCTTGCAGATTCTCGATAGGGATCAAGAATTTTCCCATAGCGCTCGCCTGGCACTTCATCATAAATTCCCATTGAGCTGACAAAGATCAGGCGCGAAACTTTTGTCTTCCGCATTGCCTCAATAATGGCCTGCGACTGCTCCCCTAACTCGCCAGAGAGGTTCGCGTAGACGACATCTTGCCCAACCATCGCGGCCTCAAGCCGGTTGCTATCCATTACGTCTCCCTCCACGATACGCGCCGAGGCCGCAGTTCTGGAGAGCCGAATGTGGTTCGAATTGCGCAAATATAGCGTTTGCTCAACAGCGGGCATAGTCGACAATAAATCAACCACATGGCGAGCGATCTGCCCCGCCGCCCCCAGAATCAACACTTTCATATTTTATTCCCATATGATTCAGATCAATCGTCAGTGAAAAGGAACTCATCAGAAACCGTCAGAATGCATCATATCGAGCACGAGACAGCTTCCAGCCACTGCTCCCTTTGGTTAATTCCAGCTTGAACTTGAGTCTCCAGGGAGCATGCATCCCTTGGATTGTGGCGTCAAACACGCCTCTTCCACTCACCACCGCCGACTCAGAGCCTAGATGGACCTGAAGCTCTTTAGCGTTGACATCAATTCGGTGATAGTCATAAGCACCGGAGCGTACAACGCTGAGCCATTCCTGCTTAGGCTGCCGATACCCGGTAATATGAATCAGAAAATACTCAGGCTCCAGCATGTCACTCAGATCAGCGACATGAGCAGCCACCATGGCTTCGTGATAGCGAGCAACCGCAGTCAGAACTCTTTGAAGCTGCTTTTCAGAAAGGTCATCAGCAGACATCATTATTAAACCCGTAAGTTATGGGCGCTCATTTGCCTTATCTCCATAGAGCCATAGCCCACAGAGGCAATGACTCATTCATACAGTATTTCGGCACGCAGTAGAGAGGAAAACTAAAATTCATTACCCCTAAACTGCGCCGTAACTTTATCGATTACTGCTCGGACATCGACAGCAGGCCTTCGTCCAACCGCCCACCTTGGATCTGGATAGCCGACATCTGGTCGTCAATTTCTCGTAGCTCGCTAGCTGTCAGATTTACTTGAATCGACTTGATGTTGTCATCCAGGTATTCAATTTTATCCATGCCTGGAATCGGCACGATCCACGGTTTCTGTGCCAGCAACCATGCCAGGGCGATTTGAACCGGGGTTGCGTTTTTCTTGGCTGCAATACTGCGCAGCATGTCGACAACTGGCATGTTCGCCTTCATCGCCTGCGGGGTGAAGCGAGGGAAATTCGCTCTAAGGTCAGTCGCAGCATCAAACGTAGTATTGGCATCGATGGTCCCCGTCAGGAAGCCAGTGCCCAGCGGGCCCCAAGGTACGAAACCAATGCCCAACTCTTCACATACGGGAATGACTTCGGCTTCTGGCTCGCGCGTCCAGATGGAGTATTGGTTCTGGACCGCCGTGACAGGATGCACTGCGTGTGCTTTGCGGATGGTTGAGGCACCAACCTCAGACAGGCCGTAGTGCAAAATCTTTCCTTCCTGGATCAGGTCCTTTAGCGTCCCCACAACCTCCTCAATCGGCACGTTTGGATCGACGCGGTGTTGGTAAAACAAATCGATGTAGTCAGTCTTCAGGCTGATCAGTGATGCCTCAGCGACGGCGCGAATAGTTTCAGGACGGCTATCCGTCCCGACAATCCCACCATTCTCAAGTTTGAACCCGAATTTCGTCGCCACCTTCACCTGATGACGAAAAGGGATGAGGGCCTCCCCCAGCAGCATCTCGTTGACGTAGGGGCCGTAAGCCTGGGCCGTGTCAAAAAAGGTGATGCCCCGCTCAACAGCCGCGCGGATGACCTTGACGCCTTCGCTCTGATCCACAGCTTTGCCAGTGCCAAAGCTCAAATTCATAACGCCCATGCCGAGGGCAGAAACTTCCAGACCGCTGTTGCCCAACTTGCGCTTAATCATGGATCACCTCCAATTGTCGGTTTGATTCGATGGCGCTAGTCTGGGCCGATGGGGCCAGCCCCTCCACCTTACTCTTGCGAGACATGTCGTGATTTTGCTTTCCTCTTCACGCCAACGATGCCCCTCCAGAACGTGTCATCGCGGCGCCCTGAACTCTCCGGAGCAGCAACACAAATGAATACCCGGCCGGTCCCTCAGATGACATCAGCCCACAGCCTCGATGAGTACCCGGCAGGCAAGAAAATTGCCAGTTCCAGCGGTTCGGCATGGCGCAATGTGAAGGTTTCAGTGTTTGAGCTGACTGCCATTTCTGAGACCTTTACCATGCCATCGGTATCGGAGCCCTTTATCACCTGGATCGCCGCTGGGGAGGCCGAAACACAAGAGCGAGACCCTGATGGTCCTTGGCTGAAGAATCACATCCACACTGGATCGTTGTTTCTAACCGCAGCAGGCGCCTCGTATGAATTCAGTTGGAAGCGCTTGAGCGCCGAGCCCCTCGTGGTCGTGATGGTATTGCTGGACCTACCTACCTTCGAAGAGGCACTCATGGATGTGCATGGTGAGCAAGCTGAGCACGCAGTGCTCCGTGATCTTTCAGGCTTCGAAGATCAACGCCTCGTGGGGTTTCTTCAGTGCCTTCGGGCTGAAGCGGATCTCAAGGAGCCTAGCGAGCTATACGTCCGCAGCGTCACACAAGCCATCTGCGTTCACCTTGCACGTAATTACACAGACCTGAATGTTGCATCCAGCAAAACCGCACCGTCGCTTCCGGCGTTTAAACTACGCCGCATCACCGAGTGGATGGCAAAGCATTTTGCTGACGAGTTCAGCCTGGCAGTACTCGCGGAGCAAGCAGGCCTAAGCGAATTCCATTTCAATCGGTTGTTCAAGCGCGCGATGGGCGTTCCTCCTTCTCAGCACCAGATCAAATTGAGGATGGAGGCAGCCAGCCGTTTGCTGAGGGAGACGGAAATGACAGTGCTTACGGTTGCAAACGAGGTGGGATATTCGAACCCAAGTCACTTCGCGCGTATCTTTCGCAAGGCAACTGGTTCCACGCCTAGCGAATATCGGCGCCAACGTTAGGTGACAAATAGTCCGTGCAACGATTCAGACGGAACAACACATCACGAATGGCACAAGGTGCAGCACTGTGACGAGCAACTGGGAATAGGCGTTGATCGCCGTTGTAAAGAAAGAGCTTGAGCAGCTGAAATAGCTGATCACGTGTGAAAAGGCAGGTACTGACGACATCGAAAAACAAGATGTCCATGCTCAGATCAGTCGGTTGGGCGGACTCACCGACCTGGCCGGCCGTGACTGCCATTGAGCGAGACGAGCACAGCAAAGCTACAGAGGAGCAACGAAACTGCCATGCGTTGGGTGCGGGAAGGTATTAGCGAAAATTGAATGTCGACCGGCTGCGCCGAAGCCTCCCAGGGGGGCTAGCTTCCCTATGGTAGAGATACCGCCTGCATTGGTACCAGGATAAATCCGGATACTCGTGTGACTAGCAATCGGATCAGCCATGCCAGCCTGAGCGGAAAAGCAACAGGTGAGCCGTCCCGCACTCCATCCACAATCAACATCCTGCGTGCAGCTCATTTGTCGTGCTTGAAGGCCTCGCAGATCACGTCCAAGTCATCCCAAGGCGCGCTACGCTGACCAGCATGGCCACAACCCGGAAGGTGTTCAAAAGCCTTTTCACGATGCGTCTCAGGCTGCTGGGAATGGCATGTTCTGCAAGACACAACCCCATTTGCAAGTCGCCAGCGAGTGTTCCACATAATCAAATCTTCGTTTGCAGTCATGACTGCTAACCCTTCGCATTCCTTACCATATCCGAGTAGATGCTGAGCCACTGGCTTCGTTCATCACGAAGGCTCCAGCCAGGCATGCCAGAGCTGCTGCTCCTCTAGTTACGCCCTCTATCATCAAGCGCCGCAAATCGCAGCAGCGGAGGATGCACCTGCACGGTCCGACCGCCATCAGATTAACGCTCCCGAATCCTTAGCCCTAAACGCCATCTTAGCTGCGCAGCTAAGATGGCGATTTGAGCTAAGGATCCTCTGTCGCTAGACCCTGCGACGCTTGAAATAAAGCGCTACCGCAGCCAGAAATTCCAGCCCTACCAGGACTCCAAGCGCGATCAACCAGCCGACGTATTCGACAATGAAAGCCTTCGCCCCGCCTGACGTAGGACGCAACTTCATCAGCCATCACAGTTGTTTCGCCATGGCCAAATCGCTTGATCACATAGCCTAGCTACAGGCGCGGTCTGCTGGTCATTGAATTCATCTTTGAAGGACGGCATCGAGACCGTGTAATCATTGCATTGGGGGCACCCAACCTGCATTTCCCGCTTGGAGCCCCCCCTCGATCTTAGGTCAAAGCCCTCAGTCAAAACAGGAACGCTCTGGCTCAGTTCAGCCATGGGCACTATGCACTCCGCGCAAACCAGGTGAGCGGACACAAACAGCTTTTGCTTGCCGCCTACCTAAATGCACATCAGGCCAAGGCCACAAGTTTTCTCAGTACTATTTATGGTCAGTCAAGCAGGCCTTCTAGCTCTAGGTAGTGCTCCCGTCCAAGTCGGGTTAGGTCAGCGTATTGGAACCCGTATTTGTCGTACGCCTGACGAATTAGCCCCACGCCCAGCAGGTGGTCTAGGGCTGTCTGAGTAGCGATTCTGGACAATCCTGAGAGTTCGCGGATGTGATCAAGGTTAAAGCGATGGCCCTCCTGAATGGATTTTCCCACAACCACAAACACCCGCTGTTGATCATCAGTGAGGGGGGAGCCTTTCGGCGTCTCCTCTTTCTCAAACCACCGCACGTAAATCAATGCACTGGCAGGCACCAGCAGAATCAGGATCAGGAGGCATAAGAGCAATATCAGCCAGAGAGGGAATGTAACGTCCCTAGCAAACCAATGGCCCACACTTAAAAGCCAGCCCCACAGCCCAGAGATGGCAGGGCTGAACAGGGACACGTCAAAATGGCTTTCTACAGCCTTGGTTATCGGTACGGCTGCAACAGTGCCCAATGCCCACCATCCAAGTGTTTTAAGTGACTTGTGCATACCCGCATCCTTAATCGCAATGAGCCATTATCCCTGAACACCAGAAACAGAAAAACCCCACCACCTCTGGCGGAGCTTCTTTTCAATCGCTTGTTGTGGCTGTGTACGAGCCCGGCCAGTAGCGTAACGTCCCTGGAGGTATGGATGCGCCAGCATCAGTCTTACAAAACGCCGCTACGGACAATCCAGACACCTTGCTGCCATTCACAATCTTTTGTTGCTGCTTCACATAGGCAAGTAGCAGCTTCTGGATGTTGAGAGGGATGGCCGTTGACGCCCCAGCAACGGGACCACGGGACGCTCCCTGGACTGGCCAATAATTGCTTTGAGGTTCTTCCAATACTGGAACCAGATCATCAGCTACATAGGTCAGTTCCTTGCGCTATCCGGAAGTCACTCAGGCGCGCTAACCTTGGAAACCTAAGTAGATAACCCCAGAGGGTTCCAGCCTCAACCGCGCGACGCGAGTCGGAACGCTTACGCCAGATCAGAGAGATTCGCTGCGAACCGCCGTCAATACCAGCCTGCATTCGATATGCTCGACGTTCAGCGCGTCTTCGCACTCAAGATTGAGCGCGGCCATAACCTCAGCTGGCAGTTCGATGACAATGTCGCCACTGCCATCCCGGGGATCGATGCACGCCACAGTCACTTGCACATTCATCATCTGCCCCACTGGTTGCATTACGAAATTGCCTGAGCAGTGGTCTGGCCAGTGGCAACTGAGCCCAATTAAACTGACCAGCGCCCCCCCTGGCCACTTCCGCGCAGCGGCTTCCTCGGGTAAAGAGCCGTATGGAAAATAAAAAGCGCCACTGGTAGCTGCTGCGGCCTTAGCTCACCAGGTTATTCCCAATCTTCAAAACTCCGGCAATTCAGGCAGAGGATCGAGGTCCTCACCACGATGGAGTGAATTCGATTTCAGATCACACTGGCGAAGCGTGTCTGCGATGACGTGTGCGTCGTCAATCGCCGCCACCAAATGTGCGAGATCATCTGCCGACGTTTCAGTAACCAGCTCAACCTCGACGTCGGGAAAAATCTGATCTGGCAGTACTGTGAGTCGATACACAGCTCCCATGCCTGGCGAGAGCATCAGTTCAAACACGTGGTGAATCGTGTCCGCCCTAAAAGAAAAGGTGTTCATGAATGGATTGAGGCCTTGATAGTGAATAGGCTGCTTGAAGGCCATATGCCATCCAGAGCAGTGCCCGACTCTACCAGATGCGCACGCCGGAGCGGCTGAACCATACGATGGTCAATCAGCCAGGTGAGCTGGCGCATCGAGATGAACCTCACATCGAGTGCGCTGCCATCCATCAGTGACAACCAATCGGCCTGGGCCACCACATAATTCACATGTGCGCATTGAATGAGTCAGCGCGAAATCGACCCACGCCTGCATCTCCTCGGACGAACCGTTGAGCAGGATGCGTATCCCGCCGAATTTTTCCTTAATGGCGTGCAGATGGCCGGAAGCTTCACCTCCGCGCAAATTTCGTTCGTGCAGCAGGCTGCACAACGACTCCAGAATGGGTAACCAGCCAGGCCCGCACGCGGCGATCAGTACCACGTCTTCGCCTCGAAACACAGTCGGATATCGCTGGCCAAAAAGCAGCTGGAGGTCTGGCCCCCAAGTGCTCAATTCTCAGGCCCTTCTGACGGTCCAGACAGCTTGCGATGCGATGTAACTAGGCCATGCTCACGAAGTTCAGCGATCGTTCTGTCGAAATTAGCTTCGATCTGCTGCAAATATTTTGCATCAGATGGAGGGCGGAACGGGTGGCGCTTGCCCTCCCGAGACGAATCCACATCGACCGGTACAACCTTGGGCCGTGCAGGAAGCTTTAAAGATCGCGGCTTTAAAGAACCTTTGCCGATCACCGGAGATACCTCTTCATGGTGAATCACACATTCTGGCGAAGTCGGACGTCTATCGCTCTCCCGCATCAAATTAAAGAACCATTGCCATCCTGAAGCAGCGAACGAGATGATGCCGTATCGGCTACCCGTTTCAGTCACTACCCAGACACTGTCCCCTGCAAAGTGGACCTCAACTACCTGAGACGTTTGAATTCGGTGGCCATCTGCAAATAGGCCAGACGGTTCTGCCCTTACATGACGCCACACCTCGCCTGCCAGCAATGGAGGCGGCGCCACTCTGGCAATCGTGATGAACCCCGTAAATTCAATACCGCATGAGTCGGTGATCAATTGAGAGATTGCGTTTTCAACGCCCGGCGTCATTTGCCCACCCGTTTTCATAAAAAGCACTTCCCGCTAAATAATTTCGATGGATTCAGCGCATTGGCCGCAACGTAAGCACTCTACGTCCGAGCCCTCCTGTCGATTGAGACCAGCAGCTCACCGCTGAATAGTCTTCGAGCGCCAACGCGGTCTCTTTCACGCCATCCGAGCGCTTCACAGGCGCCCGGAGCAAGGTCCAGAAAAAACCGACCGTCAATCGCCTGGCATACATGCCCCAGTGTGGCCAGAGGGCGTGGATCATCGAGTGACTCACGCATCACCCTCACATCAGTGGGAGAAACGTATGGCAGATACGCAGGGTCGAGCACGAAATACGCGGCTCGACGGGTTTGCTTCGCCGACTCGGAGGCTTCGATATCTTCGACATCGATTTGAAGCCCTCCTCTACCGACCACTCGTACACCACCTGGTTTAAGCGCCTGGGCACGAAAATAGCGGTCAACGCGATCCCGAATCTTTAGCCATGCTGCGAGTGAAATCACTGATCTTCCTGCCCCAGTCTGCTGTCCAGCCCCAAGCGCAGCAGGCATGCATAGCGAGCCCAGCCAGAGGCTTCATCACTGACATAATTTCAACAAATGATCACAATAGTGTTCATTTCGTTAATCGTAGCGTCGTCTGCGTTTAAATGCCAGCTTTTCGGGAAGTCTGGAGCTAGCTGCTTGAACATCGATGAGGCGTTTGGCCTGGTGCTGCGTGAAATGCGCGAGTACAGCAAGCTCAACCAGGACGCTTTTGGTGCAGCAGCAGCACGCACTTACATCGGCCGCCTGGAGAGAGGTGAGCATTCACCGACCCTGGAGCGCATCGTTAAGATCGCTGAGGTTTTGGAGATAGACCCCTTGGTCCTGATTTTGTGGGCATTCGACCGGTCAAGGGGTAAAGAGCCTGGGACAAGCGGAGAGAAAGGCAGCCAGACTTTGCGACGAATCATGGCCGCGATGCTGGAGCTGAAAGAGAAGGATTGAGCATTACCACTGACGGCCACGTGACCTAAAAGCCATCCCCCCAATTTGCATATTTCTCGCACAGCAAGCTTGAGTGACATCCGCCTACGCGCCGCCATTTCAGCGGCGGCAGGATTTACAAATCACGTCCTGAGTGCCCGAATTCTTGCAGTCAAATCCGCCTCAAGCTGCGCTATTCCTTGATCGTTTCCGAGATACCTAATGTGGCGTAGGTGTGCAATATCGAATGGGATGTCAACTGCGTTTTGGGTAATTATGATCACTTCCTTGCCATAGGAATGAGCGATTCCCATCTCATAGAAGACGTTGGCATTCTTCCCAGTGCAGTCGCAAACGACTATCGCGGCTTCGTCAATCAAAGCAACGACATCCTGGATAATCGCCGGGTGGTCCCATCTATTGTCGGCCCGCCCACTGTCCATCCCATTCGCTGTAGCCGCTCGTTGAATGGCATCCCAGACAAGCCCGAAACCCGCGAAAGGCATCATGGCAGAGAGTAAATCAGGGCGAACGCGCTGAGGCGTGGACAGCTGGAAGACCGTAGGCTGTCGAATGGGTCGTCGCCACTCCGTCAACAAGATCCTGAACAGATCAGCGTCCTTGATAGCCCAATGGCTGTGTTCGAATGGGCCAAATCCCCGGCGCGGGACCTGAATCCCTAAAGCGGGAGCAAGTGCCATCAGATCATCCAGAGGAATCGGGGGGATATCAAGGTCGTAGCGATACTCGACAACAACATTGCCGCCCTGCAATCGCGTGCTGGTAATCTCTCCGACACGAGCGACCCGATCAGGCTCAAACCTTGATTTTTCCGGGGAAAACACGGCAGGCAATTGCCTCATGAGATCAAAATTGGGGAGATCTCCAGTTTTCCACTCTGCCCCCAAAGCAGCATCAACGTAGACACGTCCGAGAGACAGTTCGTCGCGCCGACCGCTCCATCCGTTCCCCATCACCAGCAAATTGAACATAGATAGCCTCCCTGCCCAAAGATCGTCTATTAAAATGCCTGGCCTTCCCGCGTCGCAATCGAATCTGACCGCGCTCCACTCATCGGCGTGCGGCCTTATCCGCCGAACTGCTGATGAACGCTAGCCCTATTCACCTGCGCTAGAGCCCCTCACCGCCGAAATATTTTCGCTAACAGCGAATTTATTTTTTGACTTCTCGCAAGATCAAGCATAGCCTGCATCTGCGGTAGGGAGATTTACTCGCAGATGTGGGGGCTTCGGCCCTGTGGAGGTTCGCCTCTAACCCTTCCCCACGCGCGCCGAGGCCTCAGCACCACTGGCCACCGGGCAGCGAAGGGATACTGCTTCCGCGCGAGACGGAAGCAGGTGCTCAGAAGGGGGGAAAAGTATTGCTTGCTCCAGTTTTCAGTCCAGTTGCACGCGAGACCTCTCAATTCTGGGAGGGCAACGAGGATAAAAGAATGAAAACTGATAAACCCGCCAAGCGACGCTCGACAGTGAAGAAACGACGTAAGGTGAAGTGGCTAAAGGTGATTCTCGGTGCTGTACGTTGGATCGGGTTCGCGTTATCCCTGGTCGACAAGCACTGGCCCAAGCTCTCGGAAAGCTTACGTGACCTGCTCTAACTGTCTTACCCCCGCTGTTGTCACCCGTAAAGGAGCCCTATGATGTTGAACCAGGCGCTACGCTTGATTCGCACTTACCATGACTTGTCTCAGACCGAGCTTTGTAAGGAGCTTGGCATCTCAAACTCATATTTATCAGAGATTGAGTCAGGAAAAAAGCAGCCTACGATTGAGCTGCTCACCAAGTACAGCGATCACTTTGAGATACCGTTATCCTCCATACTTTTTTTCTCTGAGAATATGGACACCCCTAAACCAACATCCAAGCTACGAACCAGCATTGCAAAAAAGGTAATAAACATCTTGGAATGGGTGGAAAATAAAAATGAGGCAAAAACGAAAAAAAACACTTAAGCGGGAACGTAAATCCTACGACATTTGCCAAAGCGCGTTATACAACACATCGACCAAATTTAAGTTAGCCTCGCTATTCTCAATTGAACTCACAGAGTTAAGAGAGTGTATTGGCGATTACCGCCAATTCCAGCTAATACCAGAGCCAGACCCCTTCAAGACTGGCAAGCCACCCAAAGCTCGACAGGTGCAGAAGCCATCGCCTCGCCTTATGGTGATTCATGAGCGAATTTTGAAGCTTCTAAGGTGTGTACGTGTCCCTGAGTACATGCAATTTGCGCTGAAAGGTACGTCTTATAAAGTAAACGCCGAGTCGCACCTTGGGAAAAACAGCATAGCCACGCTGGACATTCGGAATTTCTTCGGTTCCACTTCAAAATCAAAGGTATTCAATTTTTTCAAGGAAGCTCTGAAGGCACCTGGTGATGTCGCCAACTTATACGCGGACCTCATCACGTTTGACAATTGCCTACCTACTGGCAGTCCCCTCAGCCCATTAATTTCATTCTACGCAAACAGAAACCTTTTTGACGTCATAAACAAAATAGCAGAAGCCCACAATTTAACGTTCACCTGCTACGTTGACGACTTGACGTTCTCAGGTGACAAAATTAGCGATGGCTTTATGTGGCAGATTGAACAAACTATCGCTGCGTATGGACACGTTGTTGCCAGCAACAAAACTAAAGTATTCGAAAATGGGAAAGCTGCTCATATCACTGGGGTCGTTATCCATGATGGAGTTATTCGAGTACCGAACGCCCGACACAGGAAAATGAGGCTAATTAGGACCGCGATTACGAGCGGCAAAGGCACTCACGGGTTTTCAAAAAAGGAACTTGAGTACAAATTGGCAGGATTGCTTGGTGAAGCGGCCTATCTCGACCCTAGCCACCTGCCAGCAGCCATTGAGTTCAACAAGTCAATTCAACGAAATAGTCTAGCGGCTACCGAGTATAGATCTAGCCATGCGGAGACGAGCAGCGGACAATCTTTCGATAGCCCTGTAGACCTCCCTTGGGAGTAGTGTTACGCGTGGGGTACCTACCAGTGAGCACTGACCTGGGACTGCGCCAACCAGACCGGCATAGCACGAAAGGTGCCATCAGTTGGCTGGTGAGGGCTTACGTACGGCAATATAGCCTCCCCTGAGTAATACAGCAGACACAATCTCTTTGCCTTAGGCTAAGGAAGCACGAGATGTTCGTATATCTGGATGAGACGGAGTTTGGAGAAGGCGCTTTCAGCGGTTATGCGAGCCTAATAACTGAAAAGCGCATCGACCGAGAAATTATAGAAGAGGCACTCGAAAACCTCAGGAAAGATCCTGATCGTTTTTTGGAGCCTCAAAAAGCGATGGACGACAGGACCCTGGAGAGAGGTTTTTTTCACGCCGCAGATGATAGCAAGAACGCTCACTCTCATCTCTGCAACGCCATAAACAAGCACATAAAAGGCAATTTTAAATCGCATATTTTTCACGTAAACAAACACAACTTCTCTGACACTGAAGAAATTTACGACCTAGCATCAAAGCTTGCAGTCGTCGGCTTATTCTCAAAATCACGAGAGCTGACATTTATCTTTGAGGGCAGAAATGGGTTAAACGTGCAAAAGCTTCTTGAGAAGTGGTGGCCGGACCTATGGAGAGGATTGAGCCAAAACTGCTTTTTAGCTCCATTCATCGTCAAATACTATCCCGATGTAAAATTTGAAACTTCCGACAAAAGCAATCCTGGGTCTCAAGTTGTGGATTTCATACTTTGGGCTTCCCAGAGAGCAGTGTACTCG
The DNA here is from genome assembly GCF_029623465.1 of Pseudomonas sp. RIT-To-2. Lineage (NCBI taxonomy): Bacteria > Pseudomonadati > Pseudomonadota > Gammaproteobacteria > Pseudomonadales > Pseudomonadaceae > Pseudomonas > Pseudomonas sp. RIT-To-2. Next base: position 53,322 of record NZ_JAPYKM010000002.1, read on the forward strand.
AACGACTCAAAATGGTTCGACCGGATAGAGGGATGGGCTAAAAGCAGGACAACCACCATTGATGGCGGATGGGACGGGCACAGTATTACCAGGCTTCCTCCAGAAGACCAAGTCTCAAAACGCTATGACGTAGAGGATTCTCTAAGAGAAACTTCCTTATTAGACATAGACAACGCCCTTGCTTCGATATTGATCAACGTGCAAAAGGTGATCAACACCAGTCATTCTCGCCCTGACAAGACGCACATACATCACTTCCATTCAGACATAGATTTCCTTTTCAAGAATCGACACACCAGGCAAAACCCTGAATTCATCTCCAAGATGGCAGACTGCTTCATAAAGTTATTTGACAACATTGAGTTGATCTCCCGCCAAACTCCTGCAAACGAAAAGACATTCTGGCTAATAGTACGCAAATGCATGGGCTTTGCTTTACGCGATGGGATGGAAGCTAGCCATCATAGGTTCAAGCTCAGTGATACTCGAAATCATCTAATCGATAGTCATCTTGAGCTATTCGACGAAGGAATTTTCTAATAGGGCAAATTTTCATATAGCTGCATGAACTCCCGCCGCCGCCGCCGCCCCGGCCCGACCTAGCCAGCCCCTGGCAACTTTCGCGAAGCGGTCCAGTTATTTTATGTCGACTCAATTTTCACCGCTGTTCACCGGCCCCTATTACCTCTCCATCGCCGGGGAGCTGATTGAGGCTACGGAGTTCACACCAGTCTTTAACCCAGCTACCGGCGAAGTTTTTGCCCACGCGCCGAATGCGACTGGCGTCCAGCTGGACCAGGCTATTGCTGCGGCAAAAGCTGCATTTAAGCCCTGGGCCGCTCTGGGCTATGACGGGCGCGAGAAATACCTGCTGGAATATGCAGCGGCGCTGGAGATGCACCGCGAAGACTTGGCTCGATTGCTCACCTTGGAGCAAGGCAAGCCACTGAAGACTGGAGCCCAGCGTGAAGTCGATCTAGCAATCCAGTGGATTCGCCAAACTGCTGTTCGGCGCATTCCGGTAGAGATCGTTGAGGAAAACGACAATCATGTGGTCGAACTTCACCACACCCCGCTCGGCGTTGTTGGGGCAATCACACCATGGAATTTCCCGGTGCTGATGGCCTTGTGGAAAGTGGCCCCTGCCCTGCTGACCGGCAATACCATCGTGATCAAACCATCGCCATTCACGCCGCTGACGTCTCTGCGCTTCGGCCAGATCGCACAATCCATCTTCCCAGCTGGCGTTGTCTCGGTAGTGGCTGGTGGCAACGAGCTTGGCCCACAGATGACGGCGCACCCGGATATCGCCAAGATCAGCTTCACCGGCTCCACCGAAACCGGCAAGCATGTGATTCGCTCAGCAGCAGCCAGCGTGAAACGCCTTACCCTGGAAATGGGCGGCAACGACGCAGCCATCGTGCTGCCAGACGCTGATTGGGACTCGATCATCCCTCAGTTGTTCTGGGGTGCGGTAGGCAACTCTGGCCAATGGTGTGTAGGCGTGAAGCGCCTTTACGTACACAGCTCGTTCCATGCTGCGTTCGTCGAGGCCTTTGTAAATTACGCACGCCTTCAAACGCTGGGTGACGGGTTTGACCCTGAAACCAAGGTCGGCCCTGTTCAGAACAAAATGCAGTTCGACAAGCTTCGCGGCTTCCTCGATGACATCAAGGCAAAGGGCTACAAAGTCGCTCTGGGCGGTGAAGTCGATGAGAGCCGCCCTGGTTACTTCATCCCAGTGACCGTGGTCGACAATCCGCCAGAGGAGTCGATGATCGTCCAGGAAGAGCAGTTTGGCCCAATCGTGCCGATCCTCGCTTATGACGACGTTGACGATGTGATCGAGCGCACCAACGCAAGTCCATACGGCTTGGGCGGCTCTGTTTGGGGACGTGATACCCAGGCGGCTGTAGCCGTGGCAAATCGCATCGAGAGCGGCATGGTTTGGGTAAACGAGATCCACACTCAGGGTGTCGACATTCCATTCGGTGGCCAGAAGCAATCCGGCTTGGGCACGGAAGGTGGCCATGAAGGTCGGTTGCTCTTCACCAACCCGAAAACGATCCTGATCAAAAAGTAAAAATGATGACGGCGCCAGTGATGGCGCCGTTTTTATATCACCTCACCATATCCTGAAGCGCCAATGTAGTTGAGACGTACAGGCTATGGCGAAGCCAGCCTTACAATGTAGTTGAGCAGCCAAATTTAGTACTGCACGCCCTGCGTCAGGCCGCCTACAAGCACGCTGTTACACACGCTGAGCTAGGGGCCGCCCCTCCATCCCGACGGCTACGGTTCAGCTACGCGCAGTAACTGCCGAGCTGCGCTGGCCTAGCCGAGCAAAAAACGTACGCAGTCCGGGATCAGTCAATCCATTACAGGGCTTAGGCGGATCGTGAGCGATCAGTGAAAATGCGATAAACGTCGGAAAGGGTAGGCGAAAACGCCCTCCACACACAATTCATCGGTCACCCTGAGCAAATGGCACTCGGCCACGGCGATTTTTTGACACGCCAAAGCCACGCAGAAAATTGATCAAAGCCGCCCCTAAGGATGGCTTAGAAAAATCCGTAAGCTGAGGTTCTGCCGGTCAATTTTGGTGGCAAAATCCAACGGTTCTACGATACGTCAAAATTAATTAATTTAGGAAACCCGCTCTATAGGTCGTTGTTTTAAAATATATAATGCTGATGAATATGCCTCGTTTAGGGTGATTACTATCCTGGCCGATCAATATGCTTAAAGCGTACTACCCACTGCATCCCCCCCCCCTAAAAAAGGCATCAGTGGCCATTGATTTGCTACCGCGCTTAGTCTAGGATCCAAACCTCAGGGATTCAGGCGTAAGGGAGTACGTATGAAAAGTATCAAGTTTGCAACATATCTTCTCGACGCACCTCTTACACTCTCATATTCTACAGCGCTTCCCTGTGTCGCTTGGCGACTAATGCGCCCCTATTGCGACAACCACTAACACAACGGAAGGCGATTAAAGCCAATTTGGAAAAATCGCTTGAATGCGTGTGCAAGCAGCATCAAATCAAACCAACTAAGGAGAGTTCCTCGATGAAAGTTGTGAAAGGAGGCGTAGTACACACTAGCAATCAGCCAGCAAAGCTAGCAGCTGCGGTTGATCAGATACAATTCGATAAAGTTGACCCTAACGTAACGGTCCCTGCTGGATCAATTGGAACTATGATCCTTGTTGCGCCACCTCCCCAAATCGGGCATTACAATGTGGGTGACAAACTCTACTATAGCGATTCTAACCACCACAATGACTCCACCTTTGAAGTTAAAGCCAACATAGGCCCATCAAAGTATACCGTCAAGCTTGCCGGATAAAGTTTCTGCTGGACAACTTAACTCAAAGCCACATAGCAACTTGAAGTACTTACCCCATAATGAAGTCGCTTTTGGCCTAAAGCTTTACTCGTGAAGCTTGGGCATACAATACAGCCGTGCAATAGTTGCATTTGTTGTTTCAGATATGCGCCAAAGCGCATTTTCAGAATAAAATCGTTTCCAGCTAGTGTTCTTTCATAAGGCGCAAACCGTCCACGACGGCTATCCGCCTTTAAACCAATGCACCGAACGAGGCATACAAATGAACCAACCTATCGTACATAAATTCGAAACCGCACAGGCCGACCAAGACGTTGGTGATCAGATGGCCGCAGTAAACGGTTATCTTCAAATGGTGAGCGCAAGTGCTCAAGAAACGCTGGGCAAACAGCTCGACTGCCAAATCTTCTCATTGCGCAACAATGGGATGGGCGATTTCAACTGGAGCTACTCGAACGGGCAAACCACCCAAGTCAACGGGGCCAGTTACAATTGGATCTCAGCGGCCATGACTGTCGCTGATGCCAACCATATGGTTTCTATGGGGAATGAGAACTCGTTCAATGTGGCCTACCAAAGCTTCATCCAAGGGATTTATTATCAGTTCAGTGTTGCAGATCAAAAGGCACTTCAGGCTAGCCAAAACGCCGCGTCGACTCAGTCGGCTGCCCTGGTTGCAGCGTTCAACACGACTTTCGGTACGCCCACTGCAAATGACTATGCCAACGCAACCACAGCGATGAATGCGTACCCTGCATATGGACCCTCCACCGAGATAAACTTTATCATCGACTATGTGATGGGATCGAAGTGGGCAGGGAGCAAAGGCCCCTTCACCAACACGCAGATGCAGAATACCGCGTCGCTTTCCACGCTTCTCGCAAATGCACCTGCAAATGCCGGTACGGTACTGCCGCTGGCAACGGAATACTTGGTCGCCCTCGGGCAGGGTACTGCGCTCACCGATCAAGCAAACCTCGCCAATATGCAAATTGGCGCGATGAAACGCAACCTGCTTACCCCGACCGCCAATAATGGCGGCATAACGGTCTTCAATGCTCAAGCAAATCAGCCGAACAATCCGACACTACCCGCCTATACCGTCTCTCCACCAATCCCCCAGGATCCAAGCCTCCAGCAAAACTCAATAGATGCCGCCTTCAAAGCTCAGGCAACTTCCGATAGCAGCTGGAACGTCAGCTACAGTGGCCAAGCAGGGATCAGCGTTGGTGAATTTTTATCTTTCAACGCCAGCACGACCGTGTCGGGTGATATAGCTTCGCAGTGTGGTTCATCTGCAACCATGAGTGTGACTGTTACATATCCGAACATCGTTGCAACCCCAGCGATTTCGTCTATTCCTCAAGGATTATCCGCCGTAGCAGCTGACGGCAGCGCGACCGGCTGGTTTAGCGAGTCTATCGTCAAGCAGGCTTATACCAATACTCAACTCGGTAGTGCGGCACCGAGCGGCTTTGCATTCATTGGCGGAGCGATTCCCGAAAACTTCGGCTACCCTTCCACTATCGTGCTCAGTGGTTATCCGGAGATCAGTGTTACAGTCACGAACGGCAGTTATAGCGATTTCCAGTCCTGGCAAAAAACCCACACATCTTTTAGCGTCAGTCTATTCGGGTTTATTTCGCTGGGTGGCGGTAGCGTGAATACCTACACGTCGACTGTGACGTCCGCAGAAAGCGAAAGCAGCTTCACGTTCAAGCTGACCGGTCCTTCGAAGTCGCCGGTCACTAATCCGGCACAGCAAGTATATCCTGTGCTAGGCGTAGGTGTGACTTACCTGGATATCTGATCAAGAACAGAGAGCTGGCCACACGCGTTTATCAGTGTCCAGCTCTCAGCTCAGTTTAGGTATGCTCTGAAATAACCGCAATGACCAAAGACCACACACGGTTCTTTTTTCAAGCCAGACGCCTAAATCAAGCACAAGAAGAGTTCGAAAACCGCTCCACCTCACAGGGTGGACCGCCCCACTCTATATTTAACGATTACACGACTTGACATACCGGGCGAGACGTCCAATGCCAACGACCACGCCAAATAGAAAGGGTACCTAAAATTGGGTCTGCCCTTCGGCCTCGGCGACTAAAATCATGGGTACCGGACGCACTACGACGGAGAGTATGTGTTCAACCAGTCGAAGAAAAAAAACATGAGAACAAGATTGCCATCAATTCTGCCGTCTCGTCGCATTACACCTGTAGGCCGATCACTAGAAGCTTCATCCCCGAGAGCCAGACGGAATACCTTGGGACGTTTACCTTCGATAACCGGAGTGCATGCCATATTAAGCAGGACGTTGCGATACAGTTAAGTTCGGCAATTTTTACCAGCATTGCGCCTGCAATAGCTCAGAATTTTGCCCCATCACTGACGGAGGCGAAGATTCAAATTTTTACTAGCAATGTAAAACACTACATATTACGCAAAGACCTTTTTGACAGCCTCCCGTCCATGATCCGGTTCTCAAAAGCAAATTGGAAATTATGTTTTCTTATAGAATTCATCAGGTAGCCCGATAGACACCAATGATCCATTTCTGAATTTTCGATCTATACACCGTGGAGTCGAGGGCGACCGTCACCCGCTCACCAGGACCACCTGTGCGGGTGCCACGCATCGACGCCGCCACACGAAATACCATTCGCGAGCACGCCCTGAGTAGCGATAATGAAGACCTGAAAAGATGACTGGTTACTTCAGGCCGTCGCTAGAGAATTCGAAAAACCCTGCACTTCACCCGCTGGCGCTTCCGCGTAGCGGCTTTGCAACAATAAATCAGGGCAATGATGTGAGGAGTGTTCAACGCCCTCCGAACAGAGATCACGCATCCTCCACAGGTCGAAATTTCTGACGCTGTCGGCGATTGCCTTCTTTCACTGGCTTACAAGGTAACAGGCCATGGCATAGCGGCGGCGCTGCCCCCCCACATGCAAAAAGGATTCATATCCTTAGCTAAAAACCCAACATTAGCTGTACAGCTAATCCTAGCTTTTCAGCTAAGGATCGCGCCAGGCCAACATCAGGTGTGCCCCAACTGTGGTAGGGTCACAAATGTACGGCACCTGATGCTGCAATCGGACCACTCCAGGCATCGCTAAATGTGCTGAACGGGATGGAACTGAATGGTCGCGAGACCTGGCACTCATGTCGGAAGAAGAGCGCGCGCCTCCCGGCCTAGCCTCCAGCTCTCACAAGCGAAAGGACGCAATCACTACGTTTGGATACAGCCATGGAACGGATCAATCTCGCTGTCCCATTCTCAGAGAAGGATGAGGCGAAATCACTCGGTGCCCGATGGGACCCGTCCCAGAAGACCTGGTACATCCCCGAGGGGGTGCAGGTAGGCCCACTGACCCGTTGGCTGCCGGTCACCCCGCTGGAGGACTTGGTGCACGGTCCAGAGTTCTATGTCAGAGCGCCCTACTACTATGTCATCGAGTCGATTTCAGACTGCTGGGGGTGCTCGAACCTAACCCGCGTGTTTTCGTTCAAGCTGCCCGAACAACACGAGGAATTCGATTACTACGTGGATGAAGACGAAGATTTTGAACTCACCAGTAATCTCGGGGAGTGGAAGCGTCGTGGATATCGCGGGACGGTCTCCAACGTCGACAGCCTTTCCCCATTGGTCACCAAGCAGATCCATCGTTTTACCAGTAATTTCAAGCTGGCCTACAGCAAAATGGCTGGCAGCCGTTACTGGATGAATCACTGCGAGCACTGCGGTGCAAAGCTAGGAGATTTCTTCATGCACAGCGAACCAGGTGGGGCCTTCTTACCAACCGCCCCTCACGAAGCTCAACGGATGACCCTCACTAAAATCAACGAGCGGTTCGACGCCAACTGTAGTCTTGGCTACTCCACTGATGATTTTTTCGATTGCATGCAGATTCGCGAGCAATCCTAAATACCCTATTAAGCCGCGCACTGGCGCCTTTAAACCATGGATGAATGCGGGCATGCCATTGATGCAATTCACCTGTACGCTCGGATATCACTGGCCCAAGCGTCGTAAGCTACAGGTGTGAAAGGCTCTTGATCCATTTTGAGCGTTCTAGGTCGCACTGCACGTAGCCTTTCCGCTCATACCACTTGATCAAGGCGTCGTTGGTATATTGCTCACGATCCAACGAACTCGGCTCCAGTTTGACACTCGTGCAACCAAGTTCACGGGCAAGCCGCTCAGCCTGCTTAAGCATCCAGGCCCCTACTCCTTCCCCCCTGAATGCAGGAAGCACGAAAATCTCGTAGATGTAGCCCTGAGGCTCCTTCCAATCTTCATAAATAAGCAGCCCTACCTCCACACCGTCCCGCAGGACTGCAAAGTTCTTCGCCTTCGGGCTGTACCCCTGTTTGCAACGGTCACGCAGGCAGAAGTCTCTCAGATCTTCTGAGGCCGATATCTCGGACGTAGTAAGCAATTATCCTCCCTGTACAACGTTCCTGACTGTATTCACATCAAGCGCTAGGTCGTACACCTAGGCCCTGGCCTCACCCTCCTGGCATCCGGGCCCATCGCCCGCCCTCCCCACTACGCATCACAGGTCAGGCAGAAAAAGACCCCCTCGGTATGGCGTGCTATACCGTGGATCGAAAATGCACATCTGGGTTTCATTGGTGCCCGGATACACCATGGTGATCAGATCAGCTACATTCACTGCCTCAGTCAACGACTCGGCCAAATCTGACAGGTACACGTAACGTTTTTCCCGAACCTCGTGCCAATGAGTCATGCCACCGCCGATGTAGAGGTAAACGCCGGCTTCGGCGGCGGTATTTCTCAGGTCTCGAAGCGCCTCGGCATGGTTCCCCACATCCGTGACCAGGTGATAATTTTCAACCACCACACTGGAACCAGGCAGTTGTGCATTAATTATCTGCTTCAACTCAGTCAGGCGTATAACGCCGTTTCTCCACCTCAGCTTCGCCTCAGGGTCTGGAGAGAAAGGTGGCTCACCATCGACCGCTTCTTTAGCGGGGCCTTCCTGTCCGTCCAGCATATTGACTGCATGCGTCAGCTTTGGCCAATCCTCATCTGCCATAACCACCTGATCAATGACGGAAAATTCCAATCCCCCTTGTAACGCTAGTAACTGCCGCAGCAGAACAGCAGGGTTATGGTTGGCGATGACCACTACCGCCTTTCCCTTATCATCAGCATTGAAAAAGAAAGTATTTTTTAACGTCCACCCAATAAGCCAGGCAAGGACTTCACGCCTCAACGCAATGGAGCGGGACGCCACAACTGCCAGCCCCGGAAATTCAATCTCCGGACAATCCACCTTATTTCGTTCGTACTCAGTCGATTCATTGAAAATAGCATCGATCCTATCGACTTCCTCACTCAACAAATAAGTAAACTGCTGACTCGGCATAAAAACTACGCTCCTGTAAAAAACAAAAAAACTTTTGAGGCTGCCGATGACGCTTCCGTCAAATACACCATCATCACGGAGGCCAAGCGGGCTGCGACCCTCAGCAAAATGGAACCGCAGCCAAAGCAACCGGATGGAAAACCGCGAGGCAACCAACCTAGGGACCACCCACTGGCACCTTCTGCGAAGCAGCTCTAGCAGCGCAGGCGCTGAAACCACCATGCTGGAGCGAGGGCCTGGCCTGCACATTGTTCGTCCTGCCCTAATCAATGGTAGGGGGCACGCAAGCCAGACGACTCAGCAATACCTCTCCGCCTACCAGCTAGGGCGCGTCATGCATCAGCAGATGCCCTGCGAGCTTGATATTTCGCCTTCGCCGCCCTGCCCCAATAACAAATAATGGACAGACTGAATTTAAACGCCTTCCAGACGAATGATAAAGGGATAGTCGTAAGACGCCACAGCGCCTTGACGACAACCGCTCGCTCCCTTTTCTTAAAGTCAACCAATTTTGTGCTCGAAATCGCTATTTTTCCACCAACAGCCAACGCAATAAATAAGAAGTAAACCCACCGGTAATTCTTCATCAGACTCGCTTCACGGTCATCAGCAAGCAATCCCGGCATTCTAGACTTCAGCCATACCAAGTTGGGGATGATGCACTCGTTAGCAATCGCCACTGGGCGCTGGGAGATGTAGCGGTCAACGAAACCCTCGGGGCCGTCCGGCCACATGGAGCAGTAATCAAATGGAGGTGATTCACAACTGTCCGATGGCTGAGCGTACTGAGCAGCAGCTTTAGACAACTGTTTTACAGGACAAATTTTCTGGTTATAGTCCAACAGCTCACGACGGATGACCAGAATGTCCTCATCAGACAGATTCTCCGTCCTTGATGGCTGGAAAAATTCCCGACTGGTTTTGGGCCCAAACTCTTCAAAAAGTACTGGGCCATACTCAGCGAGCTGCCCAATTGTCCACTGAGAATAATTGCTCCACTGACAAGACTTGGTAGCATCCAAACCATTGACTCGACAATAGTCTTGGTAACGGCGGATTTGCTGAAGAAGATAACGACTTGAGTCCTGGACTACCCGCGAAGTATCTTTAAGACTTTGCGCATTACTCATTGCCGTCGTATCTGCCACAAAGAAAACGGCAGCGGCCAGCGCCGTCAAAAACCAAAAATGGTCATAATAATGATGAAACCTATCACTTAATTTTAGAGTATCGTACAGCAATATCGTGATTGACCACCCCAATGCAGTGACCATCACCAATAATGGAATGAGCGCCATAACGCTTCCGATCACACCCACGCCACCCGCAGAAGAGCTGTGTGTGCCGTATTGAAAGTCTGGGAAAAACCCAATCACGTTGAGTATGCCAGGGGCAAGGAGCACACAAAGCGCTATGATTGCGCCCTTAAATCGCCCTAACGTGTAAGCAGCACCTACGATTAACGCCAGCACAAACATCAATACGGAAGTCAACGTCATTGCTATCGGAACAAAGCCGCTGAGGTGAGTTTCAAAAAACTCAGATTTTGGTACACCCAAGTCATGGACTATGTGCCCAGAGCTGAAGGCTGCACCACCGACAAATTCAAGATATGGATGAATAAATTTGCTGACATTCGAAAGCACTTTAATGTTTTCCTTAACATAATAATAAATCTGAACAACGCACCTGCGATCTTGCTACCTACCTACCTACCTACCTACCTACCTACCTACGAAAGCGCGAAACGACGAGCCTCATAGGTGCAAAGGTGTAGTCGGTGAGGCTGAAGACGTGAAGCGTGGAGGCATGAAGACGTGGAGGCTAAAGATCATGCTTGCCGCACCACGAAAGTTGGAGTTCATTCGTGGTGCGGTAAGCCCGATACCTACAGGCGCCTACCTCACTTAATCAACAGGTTCTGAAGATCAGTCGCCGATACGCCAGCCCGAGGTGATCGGGTAGCGACGATCTCGCCCGAACCCGCGCTCGGTAATCCGTGGTCCCACAGCTGCCTGCCGACGCTTGTACTCGTTGAGGTCAACAAGTCGGATCACTTTGCGCACGACCTCTGCGTCAAAGCCTTCCTCGATGATCGCGTCGGCAGACAGGTCCTGCTCAACGTACAGACGCAGAATTTCGTCCAACACCGGATATGGAGGGAGGGAGTCTTCGTCTTTCTGGTCAGGTGCCAGCTCAGCCGATGGCGGGCGATCAATGACGCGCTGCGGGATCACGTAGCCCAAGGTATTGCGGTACTCGCAGAGCTTGAACACCAGGGTCTTCGGTACGTCCTTGAGGACGTCAAACCCACCGGCCATGTCGCCGTATAGGGTCGCGTAACCAACAGCCATCTCGCTCTTGTTGCCAGTGGTCAGAACCAAGTAGCGCTTCTTGTTGGAGATGGCCATAAGCATGGTGCCGCGGCACCGGGCCTGGAGGTTCTCCTCTGTGGTGTCCTTGCCCAGACCTTCGAACATCGGCGCAAGGGTAGAAAGGAACGCTTCAACCATGGGGGCGATAGGCAGCACGCTGTACTTCACGCCCAGGATGTCGGCTTCTTCTCTCGCGTCGTCTTGGCTCATCTGTGCCGTGTAGTGGTACGGCATCATCACAGCTTCGACGTTTTCTGCGCCAAGGGCGTCAGTAGCAACAGCCAGCACCAGTGCTGAGTCGATACCGCCAGAAAGGCCCAGCACAACACCTTTAAAGCCATTGCGTTGCACGTAGTCTTTAACGCCACTCACCAGTGCCTGGTACACGCTGGCTTCAAGGCTCAGCAGCTCTGTCACAGGCCCTGGAACAGGCACCAAGGCATTGTTGGTGCAATCGAAGTCGGTGACGTACAGGCCTTCTTCAAACGCTGGAGCGCGTTGGGTGACCTTGCCGTTGCCGTCCACGACAAAACTATTGCCGTCAAAAACCAGCTCGTCTTGGCCTCCGACCTGATTCACGTACACCATCGGGATCGAGCACTCGTCAGCCCGCTGGGCCAGCAGGGCTTCGCGCTCTGCCTGCTTGCCTCGATGGAACGGCGATGCGTTGAGCGTCAGCATGATCTGAGCGCCAGCGTCACAGGCTTGCTTGAGGGGCTCAGAGAACCAGATGTCTTCGCAGATCGTGATGCCGACCTGGATGCCGAACAGGCTAACAACGCAGGGGCCGCTGCCGGACTCGAAATAGCGCTTCTCATCGAAGACGCGGTAGTTCGGCAGGCGCTGCTTATAGTAGCGAGCAACCTCTTCCCCTTCTGAGATCACTGCGCAACTGTTGTAACGAGCGCCATCTTCAACCCACGGGAAGCCGATCACGATCACTATCCCCCGAGCGGCCTCGCGGACGCGCGCCAGTGCTTTTTCGATCCGGCTTTGCATGCTGGAACGTAGAAGCAGATCTTCTGGTGGATAGCCGCACAGAGTCAGCTCAGGGAAGACGATGACCTGGGCGCCAAGGTCGTCACGAGCTTTCTGAGCTGCTTCGATGATCTTCTCGACGTTGCCGTGAACATCCCCAACCCGGATGTTCAACTGGGCCATTACCACTCTCAAACGCTGATCCATGGGTCCTCCGGAAACGTGATATGGGATCTACAAGATGCTGCGCCGTGGACCAGGTGTCGCATCTAGCGCTACCGAATGGGCTGAAGACGACTGAGCGGCAGCACGATGTGGCGCTGGTGGCTCATCTCTGCTGCTCCCTTCTGGTGGCTGGTCCCTGGTGGCTCATCTGTGATGACGTGTGTTTGATGACGCGTCTCTGATGGCCCAGTCAAGGACAGGCCTGTTATGTCGCAGCACCTTGTCACAATGGGGTCATTATGCCGGATCAGGGATGATGCCGTGCGTCGATTGCTGGCAAAGCTGGGAGGAGGACGAAAATTTTTTTAATTTTTTTTCGTTGTGCAAACGTGGATTATGCACATATCATTAGCGCCACAAACACTGATTAATTGCGGTTGATTGTGCACTTTTTCGGAGGGAGGAATGTCAGGGGCTTCTTCACCAAGTTCGGCGACGGCGCCTGCGACCTGGCCCCGCTCAGCGGCCTGGTCAAGAACCAGGTACGGGCCATTGCCCGCCACCTGGGTGCCCCGGAAAACCTGGTGGAAAAAGTGCCCACCGCCGACCTGGAAGAATTGCGCCCAGGCAAGCCTGACGAGGAAGCCCACGGCGTGAGCTACGCCCAGATCGACGCCTTCCTGCATGGCGAAAAGGTCAGCGATGAGGCCTACGCCATCATCGTGCGCACCTACGACAACAGCCAGCACAAGCGCGAGCTGCCGTTCGCACCGTGAAGCCCGCAGGTTGATGGGACCGGATGCAGGAACTGCCTTGGCAGCTCCTGCACGTTATGTATCGATATCATTCCATCGTAACGAAACCACTACAACCGTGACCATCCATCCTTGAATGCTGGTAATTTTCCATCCGTGCGCGAGCCAACCGGAATGAAATCATTGCAGCGCTTCAACCAACTATTCTGCAACTTATTGATTTTAATAGAATAAACGAATTGGCATCGGCCTTGCTCTGTCCACTCCATCTCAATACCGGACACAAGGACCCGCCCCATGTTCTCCAAAAGCCTCACCCTCGCCGATTTCGACCCCGCCCTGAACGATGCCATTACCCTGGAAGCCTGCCGCCAGGAGCAACACATCGAACTGATCGCCTCCGAGAATTACACCAGCCCGGCCGTGATGCAGGCCCAAGGCAGCGTGCTGACCAATAAATATGCAGAAGGCTACCCGGGCAAACGTTACTACGGCGGCTGTGAACACGTGGACGTGGTCGAGCAACTGGCCATCGACCGGGCCAAGCAATTGTTCGGCGCCGACTACGCCAACGTCCAACCCCACTCGGGCAGCCAGGCCAACGCTGCGGTGTTCCTGGCGCTGCTGCAACCGGGCGACACCGTGCTGGGCATGAGCCTGGCCCACGGCGGGCATCTGACCCATGGCGCCAAGGTCAGTTTTTCCGGCCGGCTGTACAACGCGGTGCAGTATGGCATCGACGACCAGGGGCTGATCGACTATGACGAGGTGGAACGCCTGGCCGTGCAGCATCAACCCAAAATGCTGATCGCCGGCTTCTCGGCCTATTCGCGCACCCTGGATTTCGCGCGTTTCCGCGCCATCGCCGACAAGGTGGGGGCCTGGTTGTTCGTGGACATGGCCCACGTCGCGGGGCTGGTGGCCGCCGGGCTCTACCCCAACCCCCTGCCCTACGCAGACGTGGTCACCACCACGACCCACAAGACCCTGCGCGGCCCGCGCGGTGGCCTGATCCTGGCGCGCAGCAACCCGGCCGTGGAGAAGAAGCTGGACTCGGCGGTATTCCCCGGCGGCCAGGGCGGCCCTCTGATGCACGTGATCGCCGCCAAGGCTGTGTGCTTCAAAGAGGCGCTGGCCCCGGCGTTCAAGGTGTACCAACAGCAAGTCATCGATAACGCCCGTGCCATGGCCGGGGTGTTCGTGGAGCGCGGCTACGATGTGGTCTCCGCAGGGACCGACAACCACCTGTTCCTGGTGAGCCTGATCCGCCGCGGCATCACCGGCAAGGACGCCGACGCCGCGCTGGGCCGCGTGCACATCACCGTCAACAAGAACGCCGTGCCCAACGACCCGCAGTCGCCCTTCGTGACTTCGGGCCTGCGCATCGGCACGCCCGCCGTCACCACCCGTGGCTTTGGCGAAGCCGAGTGCGTGCGCCTGGCAGGCTGGATTTGTGATGTGCTCGACCACCTGGGCGACGCCGACGTGGAAGCCGAAGTGGCCGCCCAGGTGGCGGCGCTGAGCCAGGCTTTCCCGGTTTACGGGCGCTGATACACGCCAGGGACTGCCCTGCACCCGCGACCTTCTGGCACACTTCACCCAGACGCCCGTGCAGGGCAACCTTACAGGCCTGTGGCCGTTGTCAGGAATAACAATGAAACTGCATCAACTCCGTGCGCTCGTCTCCATCCATGAAACCGGTAGCCTGCAAGACGCCTCCCAGGTACTGCACCTCACCCAGTCGGCCTTGAGCCGGGCCATCAAGGAACTTGAAAACGAACTGGGCATCACCCTGCTGGTACGCTCCAACAAGGGCATGACCCTCACCGAATATGGCCAGCGCATGCTCGGCCACGCCCGCCAGGCGCTGGAAAGCGTGCGCCGGGCGCGCCAGGAAATCGAAGACATGAAGGGGTTGGTGGTCAGCGAGATCACCATTGGCGTCACCCCGGTCACCGCCCTGCTGCAATCGCTCAAACAAACCCTGCTGAGCTTTCAGCAAAGCTACCCCAATGCCACCCTGAAAGTCCTGGAGATGCGCCCTGCGCAGCTGTTGCAGCACCTGCGCGACGGCCTGCTGGATTTCGCCCTGACCTCACAGGTGCCCGTCAACGCCGTGGGCCTGGACTGGCAACCGCTGTGCCGTATCCCCGGCGTGGTGGTCGTGCGCAAGGACCACCCCATGCGCAACGTGCGCTCCCTGCGCCTGCTGCAGCAAGCCAACTGGATCAGCGTCGACCCCCTCACCGACAACCAGTCACAGTTCAACCAGCTGTTCGAAGGCAGTGCCCTTGGCCGCCCGCGCAAGGTATTCGAATGCACGGCCATGAACCTCGCGATCAAGATGCTGATCGACAGTGACGCGGTGATGATCATGAGCCAGCCGGCCCTGGGCCATGACCTGGTAGGGTTGAGCGACATGTCCAAGCACCTGCAGAAAATCGACATCCAGGAGCCGGTGCCCGAGTATTCGGTGAACCTGGTGTGCGTGAACCGCAGCTACCTGACCAAGACCGCGGGGCAGTTGTTCGCCCATCTGCACGAGCAATTGGCAGGCAAACCCCTGCCCATCTAGCGCGCCCCTACCCATGGGACGGGGCTAAGCTCGGGAAGGGAGCGCCGCGTGATTACTGTTTCACCGCGTCGATATCTTCCTGAGTTTCGCCCGGCCCCACGCCGGATTGCTGGAGCATTGCGCAAGGGGTTTACCGCCAGGCTGGATGCCCCCGCACCACCGCCGTCACAGGCGCTTTCGCCACCCCGCGCGCCAGGCTGACCTTCCGCCAGCCCCCACCGTTACCCATCTCCCCAGCTCATCAGCACCACTTTCGCGCACCGCGAGTCGAAAATGCCCACAACCATCGCCAGCCCTTTCCCTGGCCAATGCTCATCCGCACCAACGGTTGGGGCCTTGCATAAAAGGGATGTGCAGTTTGCGCGGCACTGTTCAACACTCCCGCTCACCACGACCCCGGGTACAGGAACAGCGCCATGAAGAGCACCCCCGCCAGTGATTTGCCCCTCCATCCCAGCCCGGCCACGGCCTCGCTGCATGCACGCAAGATGCGCCGCGTGGTCATCGCCTCGTCCTTGGGCAATGGCTTGGAAATCTACGATTTCACGGTGTACAGCTTCTTCGCCGTGATCATCGGCAAACTGTTTTTTCCTGGCGAATCGGCCCTGGCATCGTTGCTGATGTCGCTGGCCACCTTTGCCGTGGGCTTTTTGATGCGCCCCCTGGGCGCGGTGCTGATCGGCCGGGTGGCCGACCGTCGCGGGCGCAAGGCGGCGTTGTCACTGACCATCGCCCTGATGACCGTGGGCACCGGCATCATCGCCTTCACCCCGACCTATGCCAGCATCGGCATCACCGCCACCCTGCTGCTGGTGTTCGGCCGACTGCTGCAAGGCCTGTCGGCAGGCGGCGAAGTGGGCAGTGCCTCGGCGTTCCTGATGGAATCGGGCAGCACCGCCAACCGCTGTTTCATGGTCAGCTGGCAGGGCGCCAGCCAAGGGGCAGCGGCACTGCTGGGCGCCCTCACCGGCCTGCTGCTGAGCAGTAACCTGAGCCCCGAAGCGCTGCAGAGCTGGGGCTGGCGGGTACCCTTCATCATCGGCCTGATGATCGGCCCGGTAGGCTGGTTCATTCGCCAGCACCTGGATGAAACCCATACTGAAACCGCCGACACCCCCTCGCTGGCGCAATTGCTGCGCGAGCACAAAGGCACCCTGCTGCTGGGCATCATGTGGATGGCGGCCTCTACCGTGAGCATGTACATGGTGGTGTTCTACATGCCCACCTACCTGGTGCAGACCCTGCACTACCCGGGCAGCTTTTCCTTCGCCCTGGTGGGCCTGGCCAGTGCCCTGCTGGCGGTGATCCCGCCGATCGCCGCGCGTTATGCCGACCGGTTTACCCGGCGCAAGCCACTGCTGTACTGGGTGGCCGGGCTGGCGCTGGTGTTCGCCTACCCGTCGTTTCTGCTCTTGGGCCTGCAAAGCACCTGGCTGTGCATGCTGGCCATTGCCTTGCTGATCATGCCCATGGCGGTCGGCGTCGGTGCCAGCTTTGCCATGTTGATGGAGGCCTTCCCCCGCGAGCAGCGCGTCACCGGGCTGTCGGTGATCTACAGCTTCGGCGTGACCTTGTTCGGTGGTTTTTCGCCGCTGCTGGTGACCTGGCTGATCGGCCTGACCGGCAACCCCTTGACCCCTGCCCTGTACCTGATCGCCACCTTGGTGCTGAGCCTGATCGCCCTGCGCCTGTTCCCGGAACACCCGGGGCGTGCCTGAGTCTCCCCTTTACTGCCAGAAAAGGAAGTAACCATGAGCAACCTGATCATCAACCAGAAACTGCAAGCCAGCGCCGAGCATTTCGCGGTCATTCGCCGGGACATCCACAGCTACCCGGAGCTGGGCGGCGAAGTACCACGCACCGCTAGCCTGGTCGCCGAAATGCTGGGGGCCTGGGGCTATGAAGTACACACAGGCGTAGGCGGCTGCGGGGTGGTCGGCGTGCTCAAGCGCGGCACCGGTACGCGCACCCTGGGCATCCGTGCCGACATGGACGCCCTGCCGATTCTGGAAAAGAACGGACTGCCCTGGGCCAGCCAGTACCAGGGGCGCATGCACGCCTGCGGCCACGACGGGCACACCGCCACCCTGCTGGCCGCCGCCGAGCAACTGGCGTTGCATGCCGAGTTCGACGGCACCTTGAACCTGATCTTCCAGCCGGATGAAGAAGGCCTGGCCGGCGCCAAGCAGATGATCGATGACGGCTTGTTCACCCGCTTCCCCTGCGATGCGGTGTACGCCTACCACAACATGCCCGGCCTGCCGGTCGGCCAGGCGGTGGTGCAGCCCGGTGGGTTCATGGCCTCGTCGGAGCGCGTTACCATCACCCTGACCGGCCGCGGTGGCCACGGCGCCATGCCCGAACGTGCCATCGACCCGGTGCCGGCCCTGGCCGGGATCATCACTGCCCTGCAGACCGTGATCTCGCGCAACCTGTCCACCGATGACGCCGCGGTACTGAGCGTGGGCATGGTGCAGGCGGGCACGGCGTACAACATCATTCCCGAGACGGCCAAGGTGATGCTCAGCGTGCGCACGGCGGACCCGGCCGTGCGTGCACGGGTGGAAAAGCGCATCCGCGAGATCGTCGAAGGCCAGGCGGCGAGTTTTGGGGTGAAGGCCGAGATCGACTACCAGTTGCTGGCCCCGGTGCTGGTCAACAGCCCGGCGGAGACCGAGCGCATGCTGGCAGTGGCGCGCGATGTGCTGGGCACCGACAACGTGTTGCAGAAAATGCCAGTGCGAATCATGGGCAGCGAGGACTTCGCCTGGATGCTGGACGAGAAGCCTGGTTGCTACTTCATTCTCGGCAATGGCACCGGTGAGTTCACCGGATGCTCGGTGCACAACGACCACTATGACTTCGACGACGCGGTGATCCCGCTGGGCGCGGCGTGCTGGGTAGGGTTGGTGGAGGGTTACCTCAAGGGGTGAGATTGGCGCCGCCTGGTTCCCGAGCTTCGCCCGGTCCTACAGATGGGCATTGCTGCTCTGCAGGACCGGGTGAAGCGTGGGAAGCAGCAAGACGATCAGCGAGCGGCAGCCACAATCAGTTGCTTCATTTCCGCCACAGCCGCCTTGAAGCCGACGAACAGGGCATGGGCCACCAGCGCGTGACCTATGTTCAGCTCGTTGATGCCCTTGATGGCCGCCACGGCCTCGACGTTGTGATAATGCAAGCCATGCCCGGCATTGACGATCAGGCCCTGGGCGACACCAAAAGCCACGCCGTCGGCGATGCGTTTGAGCTCTTCGGCCACTTCAGCCGGCGTCTGGGCATCGGCATAACGGCCGGTGTGCAATTCGATCGCGGGCGCACCCACGCGCTTGGACGCGGCGATCTGGTGCTCGTCGGCGTCAATGAACAACGACACTTCACAACCGATTTTGGCCAGGCGCTCCACCGCTGCCTGGATGCGCGCTTCCTGGCCGGCCACGTCGAGGCCACCCTCGGTGGTCAGTTCCTGGCGGGTTTCCGGTACCAGGCATACGTGGGCCGGGCGGATGCGTTCAGCGAAGGCGAGCATTTCCTCGGTAACGCCCATCTCGAAGTTCATGCGCGTCTGCAGCACGTCCTTGAGCAGCAGCACATCGCGTTCCTGAATATGCCGGCGGTCTTCGCGCAGGTGCACGGTGATGCCGTCGGCACCCGCCTCTTCGGCGTCCAGCGCAGCCTTGACCGGGTCAGGGTAGCGCGTGCCGCGAGCCTGACGCAGGGTTGCCACGTGGTCGATGTTGACGCCGAGAAGAATGCGATTGCTGGTGGTCACGGGAGCGCTCCTTGGAATTGAACGCCTAGGATACGTCTTGCTTACGGCTTGCGAAACAGTTCCCGGCTTACCAGCGGACGACCGCCCAGGTGCACGGCCAGCGCCTGGCGCATCAGGCGCTTGGCCGCGTTCAATGCCCCGGGGGTGGTCCAGTCGGCTTCGGCCATGGCCAGCAGCGCGCTACCGCTGAACAAGCCGGGCTGTACCAGCCACACCCGCTCAAGCCCGGCGTCTACCTGCAAGCGATACATACCGTCTGCCTCCACCGCATCGCCGTTGATGTCGGTGTCCAGGGCGAAGCTGTAACCCAGTTCGTCCAGCAGCCGCCACTCGAAGGCCCGCAGCAGCGGCTCCAGCGGGCGCCCGGCGGCAAGGGCCTGGAGGGTGGCCGCGTAAGCGTCGTAGATGACCTGATTCGGGTCCTCGGCGGGCAGCAGGCGGATCAGCAGCTCATTGAGGTACAAGCCACTGAACAGCGCATCTCCCACCATCCAGGCGGCTACGCCCACGGTTTCCATGCGGCCGACGTTCTTCAGCTCGCCCTTGCCACGGAATTCGGCTTCCAACGGCACGAACGGGCGCGCCTGGGTGCCAGCCTTGCTGCGCGCACTGCGCAGCACCGCGCGCAGGCGACCGCCTGGGGTCAGGAAATCGACCAGGGCGCTGTTCTCGCGGTAAGGGCGCGAGTGCAGTACGTAAGCGGGTTGCAGGATGGGCGGGTTGGACATGGCTCGAATGCCTTCAGGCTTGCTGCGACGCGAATGGCCTCATCGCCACCACGCTTTGCTACACAGCGGTACAGCTCGGATGGGCCGTGCACACTGTGGGAGCAAAGCTTGCTCGCGAGAGGCCCTGAAGAACCCCTTGCAAGCAAGCCTTGCCACAGGGGGTCAGACGTCGCCGTAACCCAGCGAGCGCAAGGCGCGTTCGTCGTCGGACCAGCCGCCCTTGACCTTCACCCACAGGTTGAGCATGACCTTGGAGTCGAACAGCAGCTCCATGTCCTTGCGCGCTTCCATGCCGATGCGCTTGATGCGCTCGCCCTTGTCGCCAATGATGATCTTCTTCTGACCATCACGCTCCACCAGGATCAGGGCATGGATGTGCAGGGTCTTGCCCTGCTGCTTGAATTCTTCGATCTCGACGGTGATCTGGTACGGCAGCTCGGCACCCAGCTGGCGCATGATCTTCTCGCGTACCAGCTCGGCAGCCAGGAACCGGCTGCTGCGGTCGGTGATCTGGTCTTCAGGGAAGAAGTGATCGTTTTCCGGCAGGTGCTTGGCGATCAGGCCTTCCAGGGCGTCGAGGTTGTGGCCGTGCTGGGCCGACACCGGGACGATCTCGGCGTTGGGCAGCTGTTCCTGCAACCAGGCCAGGTGCGGCATCAGCTCGGCCTTGTCCTCGATGCGGTCGGTCTTGTTGATGGCCAGGATCACCGGGCCCTGCACGTACTGCACGCGCTCGAGCACCAGCTGGTCTTCATCGGTCCACTTGGTGCGGTCGACCACGAAGATCACCACGTCCACGTCTTTCAAGGCCGCCGAAGCGGTCTTGTTCATGTAGCGGTTGAGCGCCTTTTCGTTGCTCTTGTGCATGCCGGGGGTGTCGACGTAGATGGCCTGCACGTCACCCTCGGTCTTGATGCCGAGCATGTTGTGGCGGGTGGTCTGCGGCTTGCGCGAGGTGATCGCCAGCTTCTGGCCCAGGATGTGGTTGAGCAGCGTGGACTTGCCCACGTTCGGGCGGCCGACGATTGCGACATAGCCACAGCGGGTTTGGGTTGTATCAGTCATTGCCATTCTCCACGCCCAGGGCTATCAGTGCTGATGCGGCCGCTACCTGTTCGGCAATGCGACGGCTCACGCCCTGACCCCGGCTTTTTTCGTTCAAAAGGACCACTTCACATTCGACGAAAAACGTCCGGCAATGCGGTTCGCCCTGGATATCCACCACTTCATAACGCGGCAGGTCGCAGCCCCGCGACTGCAGGTGTTCCTGCAGGCGGGTCTTGGGGTCCTTGTTGGTGTCTACGAGCGTCAGGCTGTCGAACTCGCTGGTCAGCCAGGACAACACGCGCTCGCGGGCCACTTCCATGCCCGAATCCAGGTAGATGGCACCAATCAGTGCTTCCAGGGCATCGGCCAGGATCGACTCGCGGCGGAAACCGCCGCTCTTCAATTCACCGCTGCCCAGGCGCAGGTATTCGCCCAGGTCGAAACCACGGGCCAGCACGGCCAGGGTCTCGCCTTTCACCAGCCGGGCGCGCAGGCGCGACAGCTGGCCTTCGCGGGCCTGGGGGAACCGTTCGAACAACGATTCGCCCGCCACGAAATTGAGGATGGCATCACCGAGGAACTCGAGGCGCTCGTTGTTGCGCCCCGCGAAGCTGCGGTGTGTCAAGGCCAGCACCATCAGGTCCTGGTTTTTAAAGGTATAGCCGAGCTGACGCTCGAGACGGCTCAAGGAAACACTCACGGTTTACGCACGCTGAATTCGTGGTCAAATTTCACCACCAGGTCGAGGTTGCCGACCAGTGGCTCACGCTGTTCGTATTGCAAATGGGCGGCGAACACGTCGTCGTCCAGTGTCACGGTCAAAGCCTTTTCCAGGTTCAGGTCATTGATGTTGTTGACCTGCATCCCGTTGCGCACATGGGTATAGAACGCCTGCACGCTGTCGATCTGCTGCGCCTTGTCGGTCGACACCGACTCGATGATCTTCTTCATCGACCAGTAGTCGAAGTAGTGTGGCAGCACTTTGAAGGCCGTGCTGGCCACAAACCCGAGCACTGCCAGAATCACCAACCCGCCCAGTAGCGAAACGCCTTTCTGCGAAGCGGCCTTGTTCATCTCAAGCTCCCTTCCTTGCTGACGCCTGAAAAGCATTCGGCGCTGCCCAATGGACAGCGCCGCCTGGTGTTACTTGATCAGCCCGACCCGCGAGAAATTCGGCAGGTGGCTCATCTTCGGCTCCGGCCAGCTCATCCAGACCGCGAAGGCCTTGCCGACGATATTGCGGTCCGGGACCATGCCCAGCAGCTCCTTGGGAATGCGCGGGTCATCCCAGTAACGGCTGTCGTTGGAGTTGTCGCGGTTGTCGCCCATCATGAAGTAGTGCCCGGCGGGCACCGTCCACTGGTTGTCCGGCGGCATGTGGTAACGGCCCATTTCCTTGCGGATCAGGTGCTCCACGTCACCGAGTTTTTCCTGGTACAGCTCGGCGGTACCCAGTGTTCCAGGCTCGGTGCCCAGCAGGGTCTCGGCCACCAGTTGGTCGTTCACGTACAGGCGCTTGTCGTTGGTGTACCGGATCTTGTCACCCGGCAAGCCGATCACGCGCTTGATGTAGTTGACGTTCGGGTCGCTGGGGTAGCGGAACACCATGACATCGCCGCGCTGCGGGTCACCGATCTCGATGACCTTCTTGTCGATCACCGGCAGGCGGATGCCGTAGGAGAACTTGTTCACCAGGATGAAATCGCCCACTTCCAGCGTCGGCTTCATGGACCCCGACGGGATCTGGAAGGGCTCGACCAGGAATGAGCGCAACACCAGCACGATGAACAGCACCGGAAAGAACGACTTGCCGTATTCGACCAGCGTCGGTTCCTTGTTCAACTGCTCGAGCACCACCGGGTCCGGCTCGCTGACACTGCCCTGGTAGGTAGCGACCGCGGTCTTGCGGCGCGAAGCCAGGAAGACCAGGTCGAACAGGGCCAGCAAACCGCAGACGGCGACAGCGATGACCAACAACAGCGGGAAATTTAGCGACATAGGACCTAACTATCCAACCTGAGCACGGCGAGGAAGGCTTCTTGTGGAATTTCCACGTTGCCGACCTGTTTCATGCGTTTCTTACCGGCCTTCTGCTTCTCCAGCAGCTTGCGCTTACGGCTCACGTCGCCACCGTAGCATTTGGCCAGTACGTTCTTTCTGAGCGCCTTGACAGTGGTCCGCGCCACGATCTGCCCGCCGATGGCGGCCTGGATCGCAACGTCGAACATCTGACGAGGAATCAGTTCTTTCATCTTCTCGGTCAACGCGCGCCCCTTGTAGTGGGCGTTGTCGCGGTGAACGATCAGGGCCAGGGCATCAACCTTGTCTCCGTTGATCAGCACATCCAGCTTGACCAGGTTGGCCGACTGGTAGCGATCGAAATGGTAGTCCAGGGAAGCATAGCCGCGGCTGGTGGATTTCAGGCGATCGAAGAAGTCCAGCACCACTTCGTTCATCGGCAGGTCGTAACGCACCTGCACCTGGCTGCCGAGGAACTGCATGTCGCGCTGAACGCCACGCTTCTCGATGCACAGGGTAATGACGTTGCCCAGGTGCTCCTGAGGCACAAGGATGGTGGCCGACACGATCGGCTCACGGAAATCCTCGACCGACGAGACATCCGGCAGTTTCGACGGGTTGTCGACGTAAATGGTTTCACCGGTCTTGAGCACGACCTCGAAGATCACGCTCGGGGCGGTGGTGATCAGGTCCAGGTCGTACTCGCGCTCCAGGCGCTCCTGGATGATCTCCATGTGCAGCATGCCCAGGAAACCGCAGCGGAAGCCGAAGCCCAGCGCGTCGGAGCTTTCCGGCAGGTACTGCAACGACGAGTCGTTGAGGGTCAGCTTGGACAGGGCGTCGCGGAAGTCTTCGAAGTCATCGGAGCTGACCGGGAACAGGCCGGCGTACACCTGTGGCTGAATGCGCTTGAAGCCTGGCAGCACCGGCACATCGGGGGTGCTGTTCAGGGTCAGGGTGTCACCGACCGGCGCACCGTGAATGTCCTTGATGCTGGCGATGATGAAACCTACTTCGCCGGCCTTCAGGTCCGCGGTGGCGGTGTGCTTGGGGGTGAATACGCCGACGCTGTCGACCAGGTGCACCTTGCCGGTGGACTTGACCAGGATCTTGTCGCCCTTCTTCACACGGCCGTGGCGCACGCGTACCAGGGACACGACGCCCAGGTAGTTGTCGAACCAGGAGTCGATGATCAACGCTTGCAGCGGATCTTCGATGTTGCCGGTAGGGGCTGGAATGGTCTGCACCAGGCGCTCGAGCACGTCGATCACGCCCATGCCGCTCTTGGCGCTGCACGCCACGGCGTCGGTGGCGTCGATGCCGATGACCTTCTCGATCTCGTCCTTGACGCGGTCGGGGTCGGCCTGGGGCAGGTCCATCTTGTTCAGGACCGGCATGACTTCCAGGCCCTGCTCGATGGCGGTGTAGCAGTTGGCAACCGACTGCGCTTCCACGCCCTGGCCGGCATCGACCACCAGCAGCGCGCCTTCGCAGGCGGCCAGCGAGCGGCTGACTTCATAGGTGAAGTCGACATGGCCGGGGGTGTCGATGAAGTTCAGCTGGTAGGTTTTACCGTCCTGAGCCTTGTAGTGCAGCGTGACGCTGTGGGCCTTGATGGTGATCCCACGCTCGCGCTCCAGGTCCATGGAGTCCAGTACCTGCGCTTCCATCTCGCGATCGGCAAGGCCGCCGCACATCTGGATGAACCGATCGGCCAGCGTCGACTTGCCATGGTCAATGTGGGCGATGATGGAGAAATTGCGGATATGACTCAAATCACTCACGGATCAACACTCGAAAAGGCTGCGGGCTGGACGCCCAACGAAAAATAGCCGGGAATTGTACCTGAATAACGGGGTTGTGTGGGAGCGGGTTGATCATGAAGATCCTGCAGACGCTGGCTTGCCAGCACGCTTTGGCCCTGAAAGGATCCTGAAAGCTCGCTGGCAAGCCAGCGCCTGCAGCAATTCACGACACTGCCAGACACAAAAAAGGGCAGCGCGATGGCTGCCCTTCCCTGTTCAGGCCTGCGACTTTACTCGCTCAGCTTGAAGGTGATGAAGCTCGCGCGGCCCTGGCGCAGTACACGCATGGACACCGAACGGTTCTTCGGCAGGCCCTTGGCGATGTCGGTGAATTCCTTCGCCGAACCGATGGCCTGGTTGTTCAGGTGGGTGATGACGTCACCCGGCTGCAGCCCGATCATGGCCGCGGGGCCGTCCTGGACGTCCTTGATGACCACGCCACTCTTGAGGTCCAGGGTCTTTTTCTGATCGGCGGTCAGGTCGGCCACGGACACGCCCAGGCGGTTGCTGTTGCTTTCGCCCTGGGGCTTGGCAGCGTCGCCGGCCATGATGTCGTCGTCATTGGCTGGCATGGCGCCAACGGTGACGTCGATGGTCTTGCGCTTGCCTTCGCGGATCACTTCCAGGCTGGCCTTGGCGCCCGCCTTCAGGCCCCCGACCAGGTGCGGCAGGTCGGCCGACATGACGATCGGCTGGCCGTTCATGCTCAGGATCACGTCACCTACCTGCAGGCCGGACTTGGCCGCAGGGCCGTCTTCCACCAACTGGGCCACCAGGGCGCCGGCCGGTTTGTCCAGGCCGAACGACTCAGCCAGGTCCTTGTTCACTTCCTGAATGACCACGCCCAGCCAGCCGCGGCTGACCTTGCCGTCCTTCTTCAACTGGTTGGCCACGTCCATGGCCACGTCGATCGGGATGGCGAAAGACAGGCCCATGAAGCCGCCGGAGCGGGTGAAGATCTGCGAGTTGATGCCCACGACCTCACCGTTCATGTTGAACAGCGGGCCGCCGGAGTTGCCCGGGTTGATGGCCACGTCGGTCTGGATGAACGGCACATAGGCGTCATTGGGCAGGGTACGGCCCTTGGCGCTGACGATGCCTTTGGTCACCGAATGGTCAAAGCCGAACGGCGAGCCGATGGCCAGCACCCACTCGCCCACCTTGAGCTTGTCGGAGTCACCCAGTTTCACGGTTGGCAGGTTCTTGCCTTCGATTTTCAGCAGCGCCACGTCGGTACGGGCGTCGGTGCCCACCAGCTTGGCTTTCAGCTCGCTGCGGTCGGACAGGCGCACGATGATTTCATCGGCGTCGGCCACCACGTGGTTGTTGGTCAGCACATAGCCGTCATCGGAAATGATGAAGCCCGAGCCCAGCGACTGGGCTTCACGCTGGCGGTCGCCCTTGGGGCTGCGCGGCGAGCGCGGCATGTTGCGAAAGAAGTCGCGGAACGCTGGCGGCAGGTCGTCCAGGTCGGGCATGTCCCCGCTGGCGGCGCTGCGGTCAGGCAGCTTCTGGGTGGTACTGATGTTGACCACGGCAGGCGAGGCCTGCTCTACCAGGCCGGTGAAGTCAGGCAGCGCCTCGGCCTGGGCGGTAACAGCCTGGCCGAGCATCAGCACGGCCGCGCACACGGTCAGGTAGGATTTCAAGCGTAGTATCGACATACGGCTCCCGTCAGTAACGAGCAAGGTTTAGCAATGGGGAACGCCAGACGCACAAAACCCGGACGCTGCCCAAGGCAAGGTCCGGGTCCGGGTTGTCGGCAGTGGCGATCCTTTGAAAAGCACACAAGGCCAGACCCTTGAGGGTCTGACCTATAGAAAAATTCAGGGGATTTTGCAACCTGACTGACAGAAGTTTCATTTCGTCATCCTTTGTAACGGATGCCGTGACGCGCTCCCTGCGCGCCTGATTCTGCTCAGCACTGGCGCCTCAATTCTTCGCCTGGGTGTCTTGGGCGCGCATCGACAAGGCAATTCGCTCGGCGGTGCCGATGGGGATCTCTCCCACCACCGTGACCATGACGTCGCCCTTGGGCGTCGTCAGGCGCCGGGAGACCGCCGAGGTCGGTCCCAACTGCGTGCGAGTGTCCATGCCCGAGGTGCCGTTGAGCGGCTCCAGGAACACCGAGAAACGGGCCAGCCCATCGTCGTACATCAGGCTGGTGACAGTGGTCTTGCTGTCCGGATCCTTGCGCACGGAACTGTTGGCCAGCTCGAAGCCGGGTGGCAGCCAATCCGAACGCCAATGGCCAGTACCCGATACCGACGGCTGGGCAGCGACGGCAGGCCCCAGGGGCTTGCAGTTGTCACTGGCGGCCAGGTCGGCGTCGGTGGGCGCATTGGGGGCAAGGCGGGTGAACTGAAAGCGTTCGAGCAGGCGGCCCTTGTCGTCAAGCAACAACGATTTAAGCGGCAGGCCAGTCTGGGTGTCCAGATGCAATTCGAAACCGTAGCGATGCTGGTCCTTGGGCGTCAGGGTGACGATGGTAGCGTCACGCCCTGCCACCCGGGATTGCCCCGCTACCGCCAGGTCATACCAGGACATCAACTTCAGCGGGTCCAGCTCCCGGGCCGACGCACTGGGGGCCTGGCTCACGCCAGACACCAGCGTACCGCTCACGCACTGGGTGCGGCCATCCACGCGCACGACTTCCTGGGCCGAGCCATCGAGCTGCAGAAGCCGCTCGGTGACCTTGCCATTCTGGGCGCGATGCCAGATATCGTGGGTGGAGAAGCTGCCGTTGCGTTCGTAGACGAAAGTGCCCTGGAAACTCTGCTGCTGCTCGGCCTGGGCCAGGCGGTTAAGCCATTGTGAAGCGTCGTTGGCCGCGAAGGCCGGAACGCTCAGGCAAGAACCGAGCAATAGCGGTAGTAGCGGTATGGCGCGCATGAAGCTCCCTAGCGGTTTTCAAGGCTCGCAGCACGTGCATACGGCAACGCGCTTTCGGTGCCTTTCAGCGCAGCTTCCTGAGCATGCTGACGCAGGTAACCTGGCAGACGCTGGTCATGTGCACCCGGCTGGCCTTGCAGCACACCATTGGCCATCGGGCCGGTGCTCTGGTCGGCGCTTTCGGTGTAACCGGCCAGCACGGCAGGACCTTGAACCTGCGGCACAGACGGCGCCTGCTGGGTAGCGGGCTGCTGTTGGGCCAACTGATTGCCGGTGATTTCGTCCTGGTTGTACAGGCGAACACCAGCCAGCACGGCCACGGTAACCGAGGCAGCCACAGCCAGGCGACCGATGCTGCGCCAAGGGCCACG
The DNA here is from genome assembly GCF_029623465.1 of Pseudomonas sp. RIT-To-2. Lineage (NCBI taxonomy): Bacteria > Pseudomonadati > Pseudomonadota > Gammaproteobacteria > Pseudomonadales > Pseudomonadaceae > Pseudomonas > Pseudomonas sp. RIT-To-2. The sequence continues at coordinate 81,545 of NZ_JAPYKM010000002.1, forward strand.
GATGGTTTTGACGGGCGCGACTTCGTCGGCAATGGCCACGGACACGGCAGTAGCCAGGTCCAGGCGCGGGTCAAGCAAGTCCTTGTGCATTACAGCACGAGCAATCTGGTAACGATTCCAGGTAGCTCGTGTTTCCGGGTCCTCAAGCGCGTTGATGACCCGGCGCAATTCCAGTTCGTCCGCTTCGTTATCCATCACCGCGGACAGCGATTCCTGCAAAGCTTCACGACTCATGGCGGTTCCTCTCTTGGCTGTCGCCGCTGTCTCAGGTTTCCTGCAACAAAGGCTGCAGGGCTTTATCTATGGCCTCCCGAGCGCGGAAAATCCGAGATCGCACGGTACCCACCGGGCATTGCATGACGCTGGCAATGTCCTCGTAACTCAGACCGTCGAATTCACGTAAAGTTAACGCCGTACGCAAATCTTCTGGCAGTTGCTGGATGGTCCGGTGGACGGTGCCCTCGATCTCATCGCGTAACAGGGAGCGCTCCGGAGACTCCAGATCCTTGAGGCCATGATCGCCGTCGTAGAACTCGGCATCCTCGGAACTCACATCGCTATCTGGCGGCCTGCGACCGCGGGAAACCAGATAGTTTTTCGCCGTGTTGATGGCGATACGGTACAGCCACGTATAAAACGCACTGTCACCGCGAAAATTTCCAAGCGCTCGATACGCCTTGATGAAGGCCTCTTGCGCCACGTCCTGGGCTTCATGGGTGTCGTGCACGAAACGCACGATCAACCCGAGAATCTTGTGCTGATATTTCAGCACCAACAGATCGAAAGCTCGCCGGTCGCCGCGTTGAACACGCTCGACCAGTTGCTGATCCTCTTCCTGGGTTAGCATGAACACTCCTCGTTGAGCCGGGAGGAGCATTGCTTAAGCCAACGTTCAGGCTTGCAAACATAGACTCGGGCTTTTCGCAAAAGTTCTCCCCTCCAAGCAAGTTTCCTGCGAACCATAATTTGGCCTGCACGAAAACCGCAGCGCGGTCATGGCCGGCTGCGTCAATAATCTTGTCGTCGAATCCGCTTGCAGTGGCCAGCGACTTCAGCCCCACATAAAGCCGACGCCCCTTCCCTTCTCATGGGCGACCGTCTATGGATACCGGCATGTTGCATAAAGTTCCCGGTATTTGCAGGGATCGCCCACGGACGTTGCATGATCAAGCACTGACCGTCGGTGTTTCAGCCGTGTAACAGCGCTCAAGACCGGTGGTCGGGCGTAATCTTCGCTTGCGCAGGTCCATACATCTGATGACCCGACCAACGGTATAGTTCCACAACGCCATGAAGGTTTGGCTATTGTGCCGCTCGCCCCATTTATATACTAGTGGTGCCTGAAGCGGCGCGCCCAGCGACTTGCCACCACACCGTGCCCGCATGAAGAGCAAGCCCGCAGTGCGATCGCCGCAGCCCCTACCATCAGAGCATTGCACTCCCCACCCCGCATGAACGAGACTGCGCGCAAAACAATAGTCGCCTTTGCAGCGGAACCCCAGACATGAGCCAGCAGTATCAACACGACGTTCTAGTGATTGGCAGCGGTGCAGCCGGCCTGAGCCTGGCGCTGACCTTGCCGGGCCATCTGCGTATCGCAGTCTTGAGCAAGGGCGACCTGGCCAACGGCTCCACATTCTGGGCCCAGGGCGGTGTGGCCGCGGTGCTGGACGACACCGATACGGTGCAGTCCCATGTCGAGGACACCCTCAATGCCGGCGGCGGCCTGTGCCATGAGGACGCGGTGCGCTTCACCGTGGAGCACAGCCGCGAAGCCATCCAGTGGCTGATCGACCAGGGTGTGCCTTTTACCCGTGACGACGACCCCGACCACGAAGAAGGCAGTTTCGAGTTCCACCTGACCCGCGAGGGCGGCCACAGTCACCGGCGCATCATTCACGCGGCCGATGCCACGGGCGCGGCTATTTTCAAGACATTGCTGGCCCAGACCCGCCTGCGCCCCAATATCGAACTGCTGGAACAGCGAGTGGCCGTGGACCTGATCACCGAGCGCCGCCTGGGGCTGACCGGTGACCGCTGCCTGGGCGCCTATGTGCTGGACCGCAATACGGGTGAAGTCGACACGTTCGGCGCCCGCTTCACCGTCCTGGCCACGGGCGGTGCGGCCAAGGTCTACCTCTATACCAGCAACCCCGACGGCGCCTGCGGTGACGGCATCGCCATGGCCTGGCGGGCCGGCTGCCGGGTCGCGAACCTGGAATTCAACCAGTTCCACCCCACCTGCCTGTACCACCCTCAGGCCAAGAGTTTCCTGGTGACCGAAGCCCTGCGCGGCGAAGGCGCGGTGCTCAAGCTGCCCAACGGCGAGCGCTTCATGCCACGCTTCGACCCGCGCGCCGAGCTGGCGCCACGGGACATCGTGGCCCGGGCCATCGACCATGAAATGAAACGCCTGGGCATTGACTGCGTGTATCTGGACATCAGCCACAAGCCTGCCGAATTCATCACCACGCATTTCCCCACTGTGTATGAGCGTTGCCTGGCCTTCGGCATCGACATCACCCGCCAGCCCATACCGGTGGTACCGGCGGCGCACTACACCTGCGGCGGGGTAATGGTGGACGAACAGGGCCGTACCGACGTGCCGGGCCTGTACGCCATTGGCGAAACCACCTTCACCGGGCTTCACGGCGCCAACCGCATGGCCAGCAACTCGCTGCTGGAATGTTTCGTGTATGGCCGTTCGGCCGCCGCGCACATCGTCGGGCTGCTGCCGCACATTGCCATGCCCGAGGCGTTGCCCCACTGGGATGCCAGCCAGGTGACCGATTCGGACGAAGACGTGATCATCGCCCACAACTGGGATGAACTGCGCCGCTTCATGTGGGACTACGTGGGCATCGTGCGCACCACCAAGCGTCTGCAGCGGGCAGAGCACCGGGTACGGCTGCTGCTGGACGAGATCGACGAGTTCTACAGCAACTACAAGGTCAGCCGCGACCTGATCGAGCTGCGCAACCTGGCGCAGGTCGCCGAACTGATGATCCGTTCGGCCATGCAGCGCAAGGAAAGCCGCGGCTTGCACTACACGCTGGACTACCCCGAGATGCTGCCCGAGGCGCGGGACACTATCCTGGTGCCGCCCACCTTCGACGACTGAACTTGAGCCGCACCCGCAAGCGCCGGTGTTCATCGGCGCTCAGCGTGTCGGCCGGCAGGCACAGGCTGCGCGGCCACCACTGGCCCTTGGCGCGAAAGCGCAGCACCACCAACCCCGGCAGCGCCATGCTGTCGGGCAGCAGTTGCACCACCTGCCAGCCATCGGCACGGCGCCACAGCGACCAGCCACCCGTGTCCCGGCGCAAACCGCGCCAGGCAAGGGGGTGGTCGAGCAGAATGACGCGCGGCAGGTGCCAGACGCCGTGGGCGATGCACGTCAGCACACCCAGCGCACGCCATGCAAAAGGCACGTCGAGCAACAGCAGGCTGACCAGGGCCAGCCCCTGCGCGGTGAGGTAAGCCGCCAACAACCGTCGGGACGGCTGCCAGCGGCACTGAAAGACCTTACTTGGGCTGGACACGGTCCAGGATCATGCGAACCATGCGCTGCAGCTCCGGGTCCTGGGACTCGGTGCGCTCCATGAACCAGCCAAACATGTCCTGGTCTTCGCATTCCAGCAGGCGGCGGTAGCATTCGCGGTCCGTGTCATCGAGGCTTGGGTACACCTCCTTGACGAAAGGCACCAGCAAGACGTCCAGCTCCAGCATGCCGCGGCGGCTATGCCAGTAGAGCCGGTTGAGTTCAATATCTTCGACCATGGAGCGCTCCTCAAATAGGCGGGCAGTATACAGGGGCAGGCGCCGTCGGGCACTTGGACCTATGTAGCTTTAAGCTGCAAGCTATCGATGTAGCTTGTAGCTTGTACCTTGCTCTATCATGTGTTTCAGTCTTTTTGCCCTTGCGATGTCCCATGGCCGATTCTGCTTTTTTCTGCGTGCTGTCCCACGAAGGCGTTCTCGCCGTCCGCGGCTCCGATGCCGGCAAGTTCTTGCAGGGTCAATTGACCTGCAACATCAATTACCTCAACGAGCATTACGCCAGCCTCGGGGCCCGCTGCACCCAGAAGGGCCGCATGCAGTCGAGCTTCCGCATCGTCCTGCAAGGTGATGGCGTGCTGCTGGCCATGGCGCGCGAGCTGGTCGAGCCCCAACTGGCAGACCTGAAGAAATACGCAGTGTTCTCCAAATCCAAGCTCACCGATGAAAGCGATGCGTGGGTACGCTTCGGCCTCGTCGGCGGCCAGGCGGCCTTGCAGGCCCTGGGCCTGGAACTGGGCGAAGAGAACAACGTGGCAGCTCGCCACGAGGTCCTTATCGCCGTGCGCGTGTCCCCCGATCGCGCCGAATTGTGGGTGCCGGCCGAGCAGGCCGACAGCGTCAAGCAGCAATTGGCCGCGCTGCTGGCGCCGGGCGAGCTCGATGCCTGGCTGCTGGGCCAGGTTCGCGCAGGCATTGCACAGGTGATGCCCGAAACCCGTGAAGCCTTCATTCCGCAGATGCTCAACCTGCAAGCCGTGGGCGGTGTCAGCTTCAAGAAAGGCTGCTACACCGGCCAGGAAATCGTGGCGCGCATGCAGTACCTGGGCAAACTGAAACGTCGCCTGTACCGCCTGTCGCTGGGCGGCACGGACCTTCCAGCGCCTGGCACCCTCCTGTTCGCGCCCACCCACGGCAGTTCCATCGGTGAGGTGGCGCTGGCCGCTCACGCCGAACAGGGCAGCGAGCTGCTCGCGGTGCTGCAGGCCGAGGCCGTGGAGGATGGCAACATCCACCTGGGTAGCCTGGAAGGCCCGCGCCTGCAGTTGCTCGACCTGCCGTATGAACTGGACCGCGACCGCGAGATCCAACGCTAGGCATATACTGCCCGCCCGTCGATGGCTTGACGGGCGCCCACCGCGTTAGCGCCTCAGGAAGTCGAGATGAGCGAATTGGCCGAACAGGTTCAAGAGCATTTGCTGGCGGCCATCGAAAATGATGACCTGGTATTGCCTACCTTGCCGGAAGTCGCTTTGCGCATCCGCGAGGCAGCCGAAGACCAGGACATCAGCATCGCAGCCCTGGGCAAGGTCATCAGCCGTGACCCGGCGTTGGCGGCGCGCCTGATCAAGGTCGTCAACAGCCCCATGTTGCGCGCCAGCCAGGAAGTCACCGACCTGAACGCGGCCATCAGCCGGCTGGGCATCAACTACGGCAGCAACCTGGCCATCGGCCTGGTGATCGAGCAGATTTTTCACGCCCGCTCCCCCGTGGTACAAGCCAAAATGCATGAAGTCTGGAGCCAGAGCCTGGAAGTGGCGGGTATCAGCTACGAGCTCTGCCGCCGCTACGCCCCGTTGAAGTCCGACCAGGCGGCCCTCGCCGGCCTGGTGCACCAGATCGGCATCCTGCCGATCCTGACCTATGCCCAGGACCACAACGAGTTGCTCTCGGACCCGGTGTGCCTGAACCACGTGATCGAACGCATTCACCCGCTGCTGGGCGACAAGATCCTGCGTGCCTGGGAATTCCCCCAGCAACTGGCCCTGGTACCCGGCCAGTACCTGGACCTGAACCGCCAGACCGCGCACATCGACTACGCCGATGTGGTGCAGATCGCTCGCCTGGTGCGCCAGAACGATTGCCATCGGCTGCCCGACCTGCCGGCCTGCCAGCACCTGAAGCTGGGCGACGAGATGCCGCTGTCGGGCCCGGACCTGGCCAACGCGTTAGCGATGTTCCGCTAATCGGCGATGAAGCTGACCTGCACTTTCAGCCCCCTGGGGGCACCGTCGTGCAAGCTGATCTGCGCCAGGTGTGCCTTGCAGATCTCGCCGACGATCGCCAGCCCTAGCCCGGCGCCCTCGGCGCGGCGGCGGTAGAAGCGCTCGAACACCCGCTCGCGTTCGGCCAGGGGAATGCCCGGGCCGTCGTCCTCGACTTCCAGCACGGCCGGGGGGCGTACCCGCAGAACCACGTTGCCGCCCGCTGGCGTATGCGCCAAGGCATTGTCCACCAGGTTGCTGAGCAACTCGTTGAGCAGGGTCGGCTCGCCACGCAGCCATACTGGCCCATCGGCCTCCAACGCCAGGGCCACGCCACGGGCGTGAGCCAACGGCGCAAGCGCCATGCCCAATTCTCGCGCCAGCTGGGTAAGGTCCACACGTTGCGCCCCGCCCTCGGCCACGGCACGGGCGCCGTTCTCCACCCGCGCAAGGGAGAGCAACTGGTTGGCCAGGTGAGTCAGGCGGTCCGTATCCTGGGCCGCCGCGTCCAGGGTATGCCGCCACACCTCGCCCTGCCCGGCGCGCTGGCCCAAGGTGATGCGCGCCTTGAGCGCGGCCAGGGGCGTGCGCAATTCGTGGGCGGCATCGGCGATGAACTGCGCCTGGCGTTCGAACTGGCCACGCAAGCGCTCGGTGAAATGGTTGAGCGACGATACCAGCGGTACCAGTTCGCGCTGCACACTGACCACGGGCAGAGGCCGCAAGTCATCCGGCTGGCGCGCTTCCACCTCGCCGCGCAAGCGCTCCAGCGGGCGCAAGGCGGCGCTGACGGCAAACCACACCAGTAACAGTGCGCCAAGGCCGAGCATGCCGACCCGCACCAGGGTGTCGGCCATCAGGCTGCGGGCCATGCGCTCGCGCGCCTCTTCAGTCTCGGCCACGCGGATCTCGGCCATGCCATTCATGTTCGGCTCGCTGACCGCCTTGAGCAGGCTGACCACCCGCACCTCCTGGCCGAGATAGCGGGCATTGTAGAACCGCGCGAGGGCGGGGTAATCATCGGTGCGCGGGGTGCCGTCAGGCGGCGCGGGCAAATTGTCGTAGCCGGAAATCAACTGCTGATGAATGTCGTTGACCTGGTAGTAGATTCGCCCGGCACTGTCATAGGCAAAGGTGTCCAGCGCCACATAGGGCACGTCCGCGCTCAGGCTGCCGTCGCGCTGGGAGAGCCCCGCCGCGATGGTGCGCGCCGAGGCCAGCAAGGTACGATCGTAGGCGGTGTCGGCCGCCTCGCGACCATTCCAGTAAGCGCTCAGGCCACTGGCCACCAAGAGCACCACCAGCAACAGCGCCAGGTTCCACAGCAGCCGCCCGCGCAGGCTGCCCACGCTACGCATCACGGGCCTCGAGCAGGTAGCCCAGGCCACGGAAAGTGACGATGGCCACGGCCTGCCCGTCGAGCTTCTTGCGCAGGCGGTGCACGTAGATTTCGATGGCATCGGCGCTGGCCTCTTCGTCCAGGCCAAACACCTGGGCAGCCAGTTGTTCCTTGCTCATGACCCGCCCTGGCCGGGCGATCAGGGCTTGCAGCACGGCTTGCTCGCGGGAGGTCAGGGTCAGGCAGCCATCGCCCAGGGTAAAGCGCCGGGTTTCCAGGTCGTACACCAGTGGACCGCAGCGCTGCTGACGCTCGCCACCCAGCACACTGCGGCGCAGCAGAGCCTTGACCCGGGCCTCCAGTTCGCTGAGTTCGAAGGGCTTGGCCAGGTAGTCGTCGGCGCCCAGGTTCAGGCCATGAACCCGGTCCTTCACGTCGCTGCGTGCAGTCAGCATCAGCACCGGCAGGTGTTTGCCACGGGCGCGCAGACGGGCCAGCAGGTCAAAACCATCCAGGCGCGGCAGCCCCACGTCCAGTACGGCCAGCGCATAGTCTTCGCTGTTCAGGGCAAGGTCGGCGGCGATGCCGTCGTGCAGCACGTCGACGGTCAGGTCGAGATGCCTGAGGGCCTGGGCGACGCTTTCGGCCAGCGACACATGGTCTTCGGCGAGCAGGATGCGCATGGAAATCTCTTCTTATTGGACGTGGCATGAAACGGCACCGAGGCTAACAGATGCTTCCCACGCGCGCCGCACCTGAAAGGTTAGTGAAAGCTTCGCCCCCTACCATCGCCGAAAACGCCCTGACGCGTTTTCGCTACAACAAAAACAATAACGGAGACATCCCATGAGCCCTACCCTGCGCCGCATGGCTCTGGCCGCCAGTTGCCTGCTGCTTGGCAGCACCGCCCTGGCCGCCGAACCCAAACGCCCCGAATGCATTGCCCCGGCCTCCCCCGGCGGCGGTTTCGACCTGACCTGCAAGCTGGTGCAAAGCGCACTGGTGAACGAGAAGATCCTCAGTAAACCCATGCGCGTCACCTACATGCCCGGTGGCGTGGGTGCGGTGGCCTACAACGCCGTGGTTGCCCAGCGCCCCGCCGATGCCGGCACGCTGGTGGCATGGTCCAGCGGTTCGCTGCTCAACCTGGCCCAGGGCAAGTTCGGCCGCTTCGACGAAGGCGCGGTGCGCTGGCTGGCCGCGGTCGGCACCAGCTACGGCGCCATCGCGGTGAAGAAGGATTCGCCCTACAAAAACCTGGACGATCTGGTGCAGGCCCTGAAGAAAGACCCCAGCAAGGTGGTCATCGGCTCGGGGGGCACCGTGGGCAGCCAGGACTGGATGCAGACCGCGCTGATCGCCAAGGCCGCTGGCATCAACCCACGCGAGTTGCGCTACGTGGCGCTCGAAGGTGGCGGCGAGATCGCCACCGCACTGCTGGGCGGGCATATTCAGGTGGGCAGCACCGATATCTCCGACTCCATGCCGCACATTCTCAGCGGTGACATGCGCCTGCTGGCGGTGTTCGCCGAACAGCGCATCGATGAGCCGGAAATGAAGGGCATCCCCACCGCGCGCGAGCAGGGCTACGACATCGTCTGGCCGGTAGTGCGCGGCTTCTACCTGGGGCCGAAGGTCAGTGACGAGGACTACGCCTGGTGGAAAGCGGCCTTCGACAAACTGCTGGTGTCCCAGGACTTCGACACGCTGCGCGACCAGCGGGAGCTCTTTCCCTTCGCCATGACCGGCCCGGAACTGGACACCTACGTGAAACAGCAGGTCGCCCAATACAAGACCCTGGCCCAGGAATTCGGCCTGATCCAATAGCCCCTTATTCCTCGCCCGGGAGTCGTGACCATGGCCCTTCAACGTCTTTTCGCCGTCGCCCTGCTGCTCGCCTGTGCCGCGCTGGCAGTGATGGCCTGGCCTTACCAGGCCGCCTTTTCCTACGAACCGGTAGGCCCGCGGGCCTACCCCTTGCTGATGCTTGGCCTCATGGGCGCGGGCTTGTCGTACCTGGCCGTACGCCCCGCCGCCATTGTCCACAGCGACGAAGAACCACCAATGGACCGCGCCACGCTGCTCAAGATTGGTGCCTGCGTGGTGTTGCTGCTGGTGTTCGCCGGCACCTTCGAACCCCTCGGTTTCATCCCGGCCAGCATGCTGGCGGGCATTCCCATGGCACGCCTGTACGGCGGCCGCTGGCTGCCCAGCGCAGTGGTGGTGAGCCTGATGAGCGTGGGCCTGTACCTGCTGTTCGACAAGGCCATGGACGTGCCACTGCCCCTGGGCCTGCTCGACGTATTGGAGAACTGACATGGATACTTTCAGCTACCTGGGGCAAGGCTTTGGCGTGGCCCTGAGCCCTTACAACCTGGTGACGGCATTGTGCGGCACGCTGATTGGCACCGTGGTAGGCCTGTTGCCCGGGCTGGGCCCGATCAATGGCGTGGCGCTGCTGATACCCATCGCCTTTGCCCTGGGCTTGCCTCCCGAATCGGCGCTGATCCTGCTGGCGGCGGTGTACCTGGGGTGCGAGTACGGTGGGCGCATCAGCTCCATCCTGCTCAATATTCCCGGTGAAGCCTCTACCGTGATGACCACCCTGGACGGCTACCCCATGGCCCGCCAGGGGCTGGCCGGTGTGGCGCTGTCGTTGTCGGCGTGGAGTTCGTTCATCGGCGCGCTGATTGCCACCTGCGGCATGGTGCTGTTCGCCCCGCTGCTGGCGAAATGGGCTATCGCGTTTGGCCCCGCCGAATACTTCGTGCTGATGGTGTTCGCCATCGTCTGCCTGGGCGGCATGGCCGGCGACCGGCCGCTGAAGACTTTCATCGCCGCGCTGATCGGGCTGTTCCTGTCCAGCGTCGGTATCGACGCCAACAGCGGCGTCTACCGTTTCACCGGCGACAACGTGCACCTGGCTGACGGTATTCAGTTCGTGGTGCTGGTGCTGGGGCTGTTCTCCATCAGCGAGATTCTGCTGTTGCTGGAGAAAACCCACCGGGGCCAGGAAGCCGTGAAGGCCACCGGGCGCATGATGTTCAACGTCAAGGAAGCCGCCTCGGTGTTCGCGGTGAATATCCGCTGCGGGCTGCTGGGCTTCATCATGGGCGTATTGCCGGGTGCCGGCGCGACCTTGGCAAGCGCCGTGGCCTACATGACCGAGAAGCGCCTGGCCGGTGCCACAGGCACCTTCGGCCAGGGTGACAAGCGCGGCCTTGCCGCCCCGGAAACCGCCATTGGTGCATCGGCCTGCGGCGCCCTGGTGCCGATGCTGACCCTGGGCGTGCCAGGCTCGGGCACCACGGCGGTGATGATCGGCGCGCTGTCGTTGTACAACATCACCCCAGGGCCGCTGCTGTTCCAGCAGCAACCCGACATCGTCTGGGGGTTGATCGCCTCGCTGTTCATCGCCAACGTGATGCTGGTGATCCTCAACATCCCGATGATCCGCGTGTTCACCCGCATCCTGGCGGTGCCGAACTGGGCGCTGGTACCGGTGATCGCGATCATTACCGGCATTGGCGTATACGCCGTGCACGCCACCACCTTCGACCTGTTCCTGATGGTCGGCATCGGCATCTTCGGCTACATCCTGCGCAAGCTGGACTTCCCGCTGTCGCCGGTACTGCTGGGGTTCATCCTGGGTGGGCTGATGGAGCAGAACCTGCGCCGGGCGCTATCGATTTCCAATGGTGCGCTGGACATACTCTGGTCCAGTCCGATCACCTTCGGGGTCTGGGTACTGACCGCGGTCATGCTGACCGTGCCGCTGCTGCGCCTGTGGCGCAAACGCACCAAGGCCCGCCGGGCACTGGCAGCAGCCTGAGCCTGTATCAGGCCTGGTTCAGAGCGGCGGCAACTGCCAGTCGATCGGTGCCAGGCCGCGTTGCTCGAGGAATTTGTTGGCACGGCTGAAATGCCCGTTGCCAATGAACCCACGGTAGGCCGACAGCGGCGAAGGATGCACCGACGTCAGCACCAGGTGCCTGGTACTGTCGATCAATTTCTGTTTGCTCTGGGCGTGCGCCCCCCACAGCAGAAACACCACGCTGGGCTGCTGTTCGCTGACCGTCTGGATAATCCGGTCAGTGAACGACTCCCAGCCCTTTTTGGCATGGGACCCGGCATTGGCCCGCTCCACGGTCATGGTGGTGTTGAGCAACAGCACGCCCTGCTCGGCCCAATGCTGCAGGCAGCCATGGGGCGCGATGTCGATGTTCAGGTCGCGCTTGAGCTCTTTGTAGATATTGACCAGCGACGGCGGCGCCGGGATGCCCGGCTGCACCGAAAAGCACAGGCCATGGGCCTGGCCGGGGCCGTGATACGGGTCCTGGCCGAGGATCACCACCTTCACCTGCTCCAGCGGCGTCAGGTTCAAGGCATTGAAGATCAGCGGGCCGGGCGGGTAAATCTCCTTGCCGGCTGCGTGTTCCTGGCGCAGAAACTCGCGCAGTCGGGTCATGTAGGGCTGGTCGAACTCGGCGCGCAGGGCCTGCTTCCAGCTGGGTTCGAGCTTGATACGGTCGTCGGTGGTCATGGGCGTTGCCTGGAAAACAATGGGGCGGACACTAGGAAAGCCGGCCCGGATTGTCAATCGATGTAACCGAAGACTGACGTGATGCCGACAGCGGGCCATACTGCTTGATCACCTACTGCCCAATTCGTTTCACCCAAGAGGTCAGGATGAATCTGCAATTCGAAGAGCTGGTCGGCGTCGATGGCGCCCGCATCGGGGTGGCCACGCTGGACGCCGAAAAATCCCTCAACGCGTTGTCGCTGCCCATGGTCGAGGCCCTCAACGACCAACTGGAACGCTGGGCCCAGGACGCGCAGGTAGTGTGCGTGCTGCTGCGCGGCACAGGCGAGAAGGCCTTCTGCGCCGGCGGCGACGTGCGCACCCTGGTGCAGGCCTGCCGCGCTCACCCGGGCGAGGTGCCACAGTTGGCGGCGCACTTCTTCGCTGGCGAATACCGTCTCGACTACCGCCTGCACACCTTCCCCAAACCGTTGCTGTGCTGGGGCCACGGCTATGTACTGGGCGGCGGCCTGGGATTGCTGCAGGGGGCCAATATTCGCATCGTCACGCCCAGCAGCCGCCTGGCCATGCCGGAAATCAGCATTGGCCTGTACCCCGATGTCGGCGCCAGCTGGTTTCTGGCACGGCTACCGGGCAAGTTGGGGTTGTTCCTGGGCCTGACCGGCTCGCACATCAACGGTCGCGACGCACTGGACCTGGGCCTGGCCGACCGATTCCTGCGCGACGATCAGCAGGAGGCGCTGCTCGAAGGCCTGCTGCAACTCAATTGGCAGGAACAGACGGCGGTGCAACTCAACAGCCTGCTCAAGGCGCTGGAACACGAAGCCTGCAGCCAGCTGCCGGAACCCCAATGGCTGCCGCGCCGACGCCAGATCGATGCTTTGCTGGACGTCAGCGACGTCGCTGCCGCCTGGCGCGCCCTGGCTCACCTGCGCCACGGCGACGACGTGCTGCTCGCAAAGGCCGCACACACCCTGACCGAAGGCTGCCCGTTGACAGCGCACCTGGTCTGGGAGCAGATCTCCCGCGCGCGGCACTTGTCATTGGCCCAGGTGTTCCAGATGGAATACACCCTGAGCCTGAACTGCTGCCGCCACCCGGAATTCAGCGAAGGGGTGCGCGCCCGGCTGATCGACAAGGATCAGAAACCACGCTGGCACTGGCCCGACATCGCCAGCGTGCCCCCCGCCGTAGTGGAGGCACATTTCAGCAAGGCCTGGGAAGGGCGGCACCCGCTGGCGGATTTGTCGGACTATTGAGGCTTTCGCCCATTCCCACAAGGAACCCTTACCCTCCACTGTGGGACCGGGCGAATGTCGGGAAGCAGTCGACAGGGTTCAGCGCACAGCCAGGTCAGCGGCGCCCACCGCCGAACCCGTGCCCACCCGGACCACCGGGACCACCTGGACCATGCCCCCCTGGCCCATGGTTATCGCCATGCCCCTGCCAGCCACGGCCCGGCCCTGGCCCGCGGCCTGGAGGGGGCGGCGGACGATGACCACCCCAGCCACCGCCCCAGCCACCTGGCCCGGGCGGCGGACGATAGTAATGAGGCGGCGGGGCGTAATAGCGCGGCGACCGAATGTAGTACCCGGAATTGTAGTAACCCGAACCATACGGGTAGTAACCTGGCCCATAGCCGTAAGGGTAACGGTCAACGGTATACACATCGGATCGGTAGTAAGTGCCGCCCTCGTAAGGTGCGCAAGCAGTAGTCAACAGACCCAGCAGCACTATCAGCAAAAGTCGTCGTTTCATGGCGGCCTCCCGGACCGCTGGACAGCTCGAACCAGCGACGCTGGTCGGCGCCGAGCAAAATATAGCGATCGGCATAGATTGAGACCACGATAACCCGACTCAGTGCCACCACCGAAATAAATTGCTACAACTTAGAAACATTTCCATTCATCAACGACTTTATTTATTTGCAGGCCACCCACGCCATGGCACCTGCGCTCCCCTAGAATGGTCCACCGGTCAACAGCCAATGGACTTGCTATGCCGCCCCGCTTCACGTCGCTGTCACAGCGCTCACTGCTTCTGACCCTGGTGGTATTGCTGGCCAGCGGATTCGTGCTGACTTCGCTTCTGAGTTACTACGCGTCACGCAGCTCCATCCGCGACAACATCGTCAATACCGAGCTACCGCTGACCAGCGACACGGTGTACTCGGAAATCCAGAAAGACCTGGTGCGGCCAGTGCTCATCTCCTCGATGATGTCCCGCGACACCTTCATGCGCGACTGGGTGATGGCGGGCGAGCGCGACCCGCAGCAGATGACCCGCTACCTGCAGGAGGTCATGAGCCACTACGGTGCCTACACCGCCTTCTTTGTTTCCGACAAGACGCTGACCTACTACCAGGCCAAGGGCGTGCTCAAGCGCGTGAACGCAGGTGAACCGCGCGATGCCTGGTACTTTCGCGTACGGGACATGAAAGACCCCTACGAGATCAACGTCGACGTGGACATGGCCAACCGCGACGCCCTGACCATCTTCATCAACTACAAGGTGTTCGATTACCAGGACCGCTTCATCGGCGCCGCCGGTGTCGGCCTGACGGTGAATGCCGTGGTCAAGCTCATCGAGGACTACGAGCAGCGCTATCAGCGCCGGGTGTATTTCGTCGACCACCGGGGCCGGGTAGTGCTCACCGGTTCCCAGGGCGGCCCACTGGGCGCCCGCAGCGGCCAGGACCTCAAGAGCCTTTCCGGGCTGCAAGCACTGCTGGCGAAGATGCCGGTGCCCGCCACGGGCAGCTACGAGTACACAGCCCAGGGCACCCAGCATTTTCTCAACGTGCGTTTCATCCCTGAACTGGATTGGTACCTGTTCGTGGACAAGCGTGCAGACAGCGCCATGGGCGACCTGCGCCAGTCGCTTTACCTGAACCTGATGATCTGCCTGCTGGTGACCGCGCTGGTCATGTCACTGCTCAAGCGCGTGATCAACCACTATCAGCAACGCCTGGAACGCCTGGCCACCCGCGACTCGCTCACCGACCTGCCCAACCGCCGCGGCTTCGACCTGCTGGCCAGCCAGGCCATCAGCGAAGCCGAGCGTGACACCCAGCCCCTGGCGGCCCTGTTGCTGGACCTGGACCACTTCAAGCAGCTCAACGACACCCACGGCCACCTGGCCGGAGACGAGGTGCTCAAGGGCTTTGCCCAGGTACTGCGGGACAGCCTGCGCCAGTCCGATATTCTCTGCCGCTGGGGCGGCGAAGAGTTCATAGTTCTGCTGCGCGCTACCAACGGAGAGGATGCCCTGCACATTGCCGAGAAGATTCGTCGGCGCGCGGAAGAAATGGCCTTCCCCTACAACGGCAAATCGCTGAAAATCACCACCAGCGTCGGCATGACGGGCCTGCAGGTGGACGACACCCTGCACAGCCTGCTCAACCGCGCCGACCATGCGCTGTATCGCGCCAAACAGAGCGGACGCAATTGCGTGCGCAGCGAGTTGCCCCAATCCCGCCATGAATGATGTCAGCCTGTGCCCGGCCTGCGGCGCCGCTAATACCTGCAGCCTGGCAGACCCGCGCACCGCCACCCAGCCCTGCTGGTGCTACGGCGTGAGCATCGAGCCCAGTGTGCTGGCCGCCCTGCCCGCGCACCTGCGTGACAAGGCGTGCCTGTGCCCGCGCTGCGCCCAGGTGCTGGACCAACTGCCGCCTGCCGAACCCGCATGCGCCTCGACCGATTCCTGAGCAACCTGCCCCAGCTCAACCGCAAGCAGGTACGCCTGTTGCTGGTGGAACGGCGTGTGCGCGTAGACGGCCAGTTGGTCAGCGACCCGCATCACGAAGTGCGTGAGTTCAGCCAGGTGCTGCTCGATGACCAGGTGTTGCAAGCAGGGCGGCCAGCGCGCTATTTCATGCTGCACAAGCCCATGGGCTGCGTCAGCGCTACCGTCGACCCGCAGCACCCCACCGTCCTGGACCTGCTGCACGAACCGGACAAGGACGACCTGCACCTGGCCGGCCGCCTGGACTACAACACCTCCGGGCTGATGCTCATCACCAACGACGGCCAGTGGTCACGGCGCCTCACACAGCCACAGACCAAGCTGGGAAAGGTCTACTATGTGGAAACCGAGCAAGTCATCGACCAGCGCTACGTCGAGACCTTCGCCCGCGGCATTTATTTTTCTTTCGAAGACCTGACCACCCAGCCTGCCGAATTGATCATATTGGGCCATCGCAGCGCACGGTTGACGATCGTCGAAGGCCGCTACCACCAGGTCAAGCGAATGTTCGGTCACTTCCAAAACAAGGTGTTACGGCTGCATCGTGAGCAAATGGGTCCACTGACCCTTGATCCAGAGCTGTCGCCGGGCCAGTACCGAGCGCTGACCGCTGAAGAGATTCAGCAGATCTAGGCTCGCAACCGCTGGGCAGAACCTGTCTGACAATCTCCCGACGGTACTTGCGCAGACCTCACATGCCTGCTTGAATCCAATCGTCGGTCCACATGTGACTCGACAGTCACCACCATATTCTAAGAAACCTTTTTGCCTGCCACTGGCGCCTCCACACGGGCCAGGACCGACAAATCGCCCCCCAGAACAACAATACCCGTCGGCCAGATTGCAAGGACCGACACGGGCAAAAAATTCCCAGGCGTTTGCCTACCTGTCACAAACAACGTGCAGAGTTGATTGCGCGAGTACCCGTTTTTTTTGCCAGGAGTCTTACGACATGAGGCCAGAAATCGCTGTGCTGGATATACAGGGTCAGTATCGGGTTTACACGGAGTTCTATCGCGCAGACGGCGCCGAAAAAACCATCATTCTGGTTAACGGGTCGTTGGCTACCACTGCGTCTTTCGCCCAGACAGTGCGCAATCTGCATCCTCAATTCAACGTAGTGCTGTACGACCAGCCCTACGCCGGCAAGTCCAAACCCCACAACCTGCACCAGCGCTCGCTGACCAAGGAAGAGGAAGGCCTGATCCTGGTGGAGTTGATCGACCACTTCAATGCCGAACACGTCATGTCGTTCTCCTGGGGCGGCGCCTGCGCCCTGCTGGCGCTGGCGCACCAGCCCAAGCGTATCGAGAGGGCTGTGATCAGTTCGTTCTCGCCGGTGCTCAACGACCCCATGCGCGACTACCTGGAACGCGGTGCCCACTACCTGGGCCGCTGTGACCGCCACAAGGTCGGGCACCTGGTCAACGACACCATCGGCAAGCACCTGCCGTCCCTGTTCAAACGTTTCAACTACCGCCACGTCAGCAGCCTGGACGACCACGAATACGCGCAGATGCACTTCCACATCAGCGAAGTGCTCCAGCATGACCTGGGCAACGCACTGCACGCTGCCTCGCGGATCAACGTACCCGTACTGTTCATGAACGGCGAATGGGACGAATACACCACTGCCCATGAAGCGCGGCATTTTGCCAACCACGTGGCACACACCGAGTTCTCCACCATCAAGAGCACCGGGCACTTTCTGGACATGGAGCACAAGGCCGCCTGCCGCGATACCCGTCTTGCCCTGATGGATTTTCTCAAGCCCAACGTGCAGGCCAGCCGCAGCCGCTATCGCCCCTACGACGGCCACCATGCGCTGGCCATCTGACCATCCGCAAGCCGACCGCTGTGCTTGCGCATCCACCCCAGACAAAGGGCAGACAAGGTGCACAACCGCAGCGGCCGGCCGGCAAAACCGGCCGGGCTGCAATTAAGGCTTCAATTGGGCGCCGACTTCTGGTAAAAAGTGAACCGCGTTCAGCGGGTGTCGTATAATGGCATTACTCCAGCTTCCCAAGCTGATAACGAGGGTTCGATTCCCTTCACCCGCTCCACTCCGCTTCCCTGGCAGTCAATCGACTTCCATGCGCCACTGAAAACAAATATTTCCTCCTCTTTTTCAGCTCGGCCACCCCCAAGCCTTTCATTGCAGATCGCCTGTAGCGTTCAGGCATACCGTGTGTGGCACCGACGCGGCCAGGTCCGCTTGCTACACGTCATCGCCAGGCCTTGCCCAGCACAACGCCGTTAAACCCGCACATCCCGGTGCCAGGCCCTCAGCCCTCGGCAAGCACGCGCTGCGACTCCCGCTCCACCACCCATGCCAACGGCAATGTCAGCAGCAACACCGCCGCCAGCACCCCCATCGCCGCGGCGATACCGGTGGCATCTCCCAGGCGTCCGAACACCACCGGCGCCAATGCTCCAGAGCCAATGGTGGCGGTGTAGAACAGCGCGAATGCGTGTTCGCGCTTGTCGGGCCCCGCCAGTTCCGGCACGGCACCGTACAGCACCGAAGAAGTGCCGTTGAGCGCGAGCCCCAGCAGCGGCAGCATGGCCATCAACCCGGCTTGAGGCAGGAAGATCGCCAGCACGATCAATATCGATGTGGTGGACTCGGTCAGCCACACGGTCTTCATCATGCCGATGCGCGCCCCCAGGTACCCGCACAACAGCTTGCCGAAGGCGCCGCCGATGAACAGCAGCATCAGGGCCAGGCCGATGCCGGCGGTGCCGGCGCCTTTGCTCTGCAGTATGAACGGCAGGAAGGTCAGAAAGCCCATGCGCGCGGCACTGTCCAGCGTGCCGGTGCACAGCAGCGCACGCAGGCCCCGTACCGAACCGGGGCCGCGGGCCGCGCCCTTGGCAGGGCGCACCTGGGCGCTGGCTCGGGCAGGTACCAGCCACCACAGCAGCGCGGCGCAGCCTAGCGCCAGCAGACCGATGAGGGTAGCGCTGGCGCGCCAGCTGACCACGGTCAGCAACAGCCCCACCAGCCCGGGAATGAGGGTCTTGCCGATGTCACCGGAGAAGTTGTAGTGCGACAAGGCTTGCTTGACGCCGCCACCGGCCTCATGGGTGTCAGTCACCAGCGAGGACGCCAGCGGGTGCTGGGTGCCGGCACCAAGGCCGCCAAGCATCAGCGCCAGCAGCAACATGACCAAGCCATCGGCCTGGCCTGCCAGCAGGTAGGCGAAGCCTGCCAGCACGGTGCCGCCAATCAGCAGGCGTTCACGGCCCCACCGGCGCGCTGCACGGCTGGCAAGCAGCTGGATGGCGGCCATGGTGCCGGAATAGGCACCGCGCAACAGCCCCACCTGGGCCAGGCTCAATGCAAACTGGGCCTGCCATAGCGGCAACAACACGTAGATCAGGTCGGTGAGGCCATCATGAACGGCGTGGGCGGTGCAGGCGGCGACCAAGGCGCGACGCCGGATGGGATCGGCGGTGGGCGGCTGCTCGGAGGGCAAAGGCTGGCTGATCGAGTTCATCTGGGCTCCGGGTGCTCATGGGCTTCAAACACACAGCCCGATAGCCGTTATAGGCGACACCGGCACGGATGAAAAGGTTGCACGCCCCCATGGCATTGTTTTTTTCGCAGCAACGGAAATATCGTCGAACGATCTGGCAGGGCCACGGGTCATTAGCAACAATGACCCAATTGCCATCATGACAGGAGTCGCGCGATGAAGGAGTTGCCTGTGCAACCGGTGCTTCTGGAAAAACTGTACGAGAATCAATTGGCAATCGCCGCCGCCGTCGAAGAGCTGGCCTTGTGGGTGGAGGTTCGCTGGGACGCCGAGGACATTGCTGAAAATGTTCGGAGCGCCTTGGAGACGCTCGATCGCAATGCCGACTTCATCAACCGCGGTATCAACGAACTGCGCAAGGACAGGTCTGACCTGTAACGCAGCGGCTTTAGGTCAAAAGCCGTTGGCCTCGAGGATCTGGTCAACGGTGCGGCTGGCCGGGCGCTGGTAGAACTTCAGCAGTTCGCTGCTACGGTTGGTGAAGATACCGTCGACGCCGGCGCTCATCACCGTGCGGAAATCCTCCGGATCGTCCACGGTGTACACATGCACCAGAAGGCCCTTGGCATGGGCCATCTGGTTCATCCAGGGCTGCACCAGGTCCATGTAGCTTTGATCGCCGCCCTGGGTGAGCGCCGCCGAGGGGCCGGTGCCCACTGCACCGTTGGCCTTGGCGAAATCCAGCCAGCGCTCGAACTCGGCACGGTCACGGGGTTGCTGACGGGCGTAGTAAGCCGCCTTGGGCTCACCGCTGGCGGGGTCGTAGGCGTCCTTGACCTTCGGCTCGATGCTGCCCTCCCCCACCCAGAGCAGCAAGACCTTCGGCACCTTGGGCATGAACTGGTTGAGCAGCGTCAGGCTGCCCTTCTCGAAGGTCTGCAATACCACGCGGTGACCCGGTGCCACTTGGCCGTCCGCCTTCAGCCAGCCGCGCTGCACCAGCTTGGCCTTGAGGTCCTGCTCGATGCCGGGAAACAGCAGCGGCGCCTTTGTCTCGATGTACAACCCCGGGCGATGAGCCGGGTCCTGGTCGGCGATGTCGATGATGTCGTCCAGGGTCAGGATCTTCAGGCCTGCGTACCTGGCCCGGGCCCGCCCAGGGTAGGCCTGGTTGTACCAACTCCCTGCGTCGAGGGTTTTCAGTTGCGCCAAGGTGAACTGGCTGACTGGCTGGTCCTTCTGCTGCGGGAACTGGCTGGCAATGTTGGTGGTACGCCCCAGGTTGGTGTCGTGCAGGGCGATCAGTTGCCCGTCACGGGTGCGCTGCAGGTCCATTTCCAGATAGTCAGCGCCCAGGTCCCTGGCCAGCAGGTAGGAAGCCCGGGTCGATTCTGGTGCATCGAACGAAGCGCCGCGGTGGGCGATAACCGCGGGCCAGGGGATATCGGCGGCCTTGGCCAAGGCCTGGCCCTCGGCACCCTTGGCGTGGGCCAGGCCGATGCAGCTGCACAGCAGCGCAGCGATGAGAGAACGTGCCAGCATGGTTGCTCCTTGCAGCCCCCGGGGGCGTTCGAACGAAAGACCAGCATAGTCGGTCATGAAGATGACAGGACGGTTTCCCGTGGTACAGTCGCGCCCTGTAACCAACCCCGAGCAAGACACCTTTCATGGAACTCGACGCATTCGACGCCAGCCTGGGCCAGTGGCCACAGCTGCCCTTTCACTGCACTGGCCTGCTGCTGGGCAACGGCGCCAGCCGGGCCGTGTGGCGCAACTTCGCCTATGACTCGCTGTTCGAGCGAGCGCAGAAAGTGCGCAACAAACCCTTGGGCCAGACCGACCTGGCGTTGTTCAAGTCCATGGCCACCGAGAACTTCGAGCAGGTGCTCAGTGCCCTCAACACCACCACGCGGGTCAACGCCGCGCTGGCCATCAGCGCTTCGGCGCCGCTGAACCGCTACTACGCGATAAAGGAAGCGCTGATTCACGCCATGCGCAGTGCGCATATACCGTTTCGCCTGTTGCCGGCCGCCACTTCCCAGAGCATCGCCGACCACCTGCGCCAGTACGCCACGGTGTATTCGAGCAATTACGACCTGTTGCTCAGTTGGGCCATGGAGCAGTCGCCCGACGGCTTCGACGACCTGTTCGACGTGGACCAAGGCTTCGATGTGCGCCGCACTCGCAGCACCGCCACCCGGGTACTGCACCTGCACGGCGGCCTGCACCTGATTCGCCAGGCCGATGGCACGACGCGCAAGCGCAATGCCGTGGGCAGCGCCCTGCTCGATGGCTTCGCCATCAACCAGCCGGGCGAAGTACCACTGTTCGTCAACGAGGGCCGCCGCGAGGACAAGTTGCGCGCCATTCGCCAGTCCGATTACCTCAGCTGGTGCCACGGCCAACTGGCCAGCCACCAGGGCCCGCTCTGCCTGTTCGGCCACAGCCTGGGCGAACAGGACCGCTACCTGCTGGAGGCCATCGCGCAGGCCGGGGTCACGCAACTGGCCGTGTCGGTCTTCCCGCTCAGCGACGCCTGGGTGGCCAGCCAGAAGCACTACTTCACCCGCCTGTTCCCCGGGCTTGAGCTGCATTTCTTCGACGCCACCAGCCATCCGCTGGGCGCGCCGAACTTCAACGTGCCCGTGCCCAAGCCGTTGGTAAAGCGCAAGCGCTAGACCCCTGGCCGACCGGCACGCCTGGACGAAAACGGCGAAATAGCCCCCTCCTACCAGGCCGTCGGAATCGTCTGATTCAGATCAGCCCGTCGGCCTTCAGCAGGGTTTCCAGGCAGTGCTCCTGGATGGCATAGAACGCCTTGAGCGCCTCGATCTTTTCCAGCAGCGCTCGCGGGTCCTGAGGCTCGGCGCGCTTGACCGCCAGAATCATCTTGTTCTTGTTCGTGTGCTCCAGGGAAATGAACTCGAACACCTTGGTGTCGTAGCCACAGGCTTCCAGGTACAGCGCGCGCAAGCTGTCGGTCACCATCTCGGCCTGCTGGCCCAGGTGCAGCCCATACTGCAGCATCGGCTTGAGCAGCCCCGGGCTCTGGATTTGCAAACGGATCTGCTTATGGCAGCACGGCGAGCACATGATGATCGCCGCGCCCGTGCGAATACCGGTATGAATGGCGTAATCGGTGGCGATATCGCAGGCGTGCAGGGCAATCATCACGTCAATGGCGCTGGGCACCACGGTGCGCACATCGCCATGTTGGAACACCAGCCCCGGGTGCTCCAGGCGCGCGGCCGCGGTGTTGCACAAGGTGACCATGTCCTCGCGCAACTCCACGCCGGTGACCTGCGCCTCACGGGCCAGGGTGTTGCGCAGGTAATCGTGGATGGCGAAGGTCAGGTAGCCCTTGCCCGAACCGAAGTCGGCCACGCGCACAGCCTGGCCAGCGGCAATGGGGGCACCACTGAAAGCGTGGGAAAACACCTCGATGAATTTGTTGATCTGCTTCCACTTGCGCGACATGGCCGGGATCAGCTCGTGCTGCTTGTTGGTCACGCCCAGGTCCACCAGGAACGGCCGGGTCAACTCCAGGTAGCGCTTCTTCTCACGGTCATGTTCAGCCGAGGCGGCCTGGCGCGGCTGCTGTGCGGCGTTGCGGTGCAGCATGGCCTTGTTCTTCTTGCTGAACTCCAGCTGCACCTCGTCGGTGAGGGTCAGCAGGTGCGCGTTCTTGAAGCTTTCGGGCAGCAGGTCGGCGATGGCAGCCAGGGCTTCGGCCAGCGGCCGGTTCTTGGTGATGTCACGGGTCTGGTAGCGGTACACGAAGCTCAGGCATGGCTGTTCCTTGACCACCACCGGCTTGATGATCACCCGCTGTAGTTGCGGTTCTTCACCGACGTGGCGGGCCAGCACCAGTTTGACCAGGGCGTTCTGCGCCAGGCTGGTGCCCAGCAGTTCAAGGAAGGTGGCGCGTGGGTCGGACCCACGGGTGGCGGCAGTGGCAGACATGGAACAAAAGCCTCGGGCATGCACGCGCACGCCAGGAAAAAAGGAAGTGCGCGCATTTTACGGGGCTTGGGCCGCCAGGGCACAGGGTTATTTCAGGTTATCGAGCTGGCCACGCGTCACAGCGAGGCGACGCCATCGCGTCTTCCATCAGGGTCATGTCCACCCAGGCGGGCAACAGGCGTGAAGAGGACAACTCCATCCGGTTCCGGGCGCGGCCCTTGCGCAATAAAGTCGATACATGGTCACGTACGGTGAAAGTACTGATACACATCAACTCGGCAATCTCCTTATTGGTGCGGCCAGACAGCAAGAGGTCCAGTACCTCCTTCTCTCGGGGGGTCAAATGCATGGTCTCGTACCTGCGCAACAGTGCGTGTGCGCCGGGGTGCAGGCACCACGACGAGCCCACACGGTAAATAAGCACACTGCGAAAAACAACCATTGGAAACAATTGAAGACTGGCCGAGCAGAAAACGGCTATTGACTACCAAAAATACAGGAACACACTTACAACAACGTAAGAAAACACCCACCACTTCCTACTCCTTCAACTGTAGGACGGTAAGTTAATTCGCACTTTAATAAGCAGTAACATCAAACTTCTCCTACGATGATTCTGCCGTTGCACAGGACTGGCAGCACCGCCCCAAAGCCCTCGCCAGCAAAACAATGGTGGATTGCCGCTGCCCGATGGGCTAAAAGAGGCGCGCACATTACAAAAATAGTCGTTCCACCTTACTTAGGCTGGCCTGTTCCCCCGCGAACCGTTGCACGCCATACGAGAGCAATTCATGAAGAAGCTGTGTTTGCTGGGCCTGTTTGCAAGCCTGGCCTTTCAACCGGTGATGGCTGCTACTGCGCCCGCCCCGCTCAAGACCAAGGAAGCCTTCATCGACCACCTGATGAAGCAGATGACGCTGGACGAGAAGATCGGCCAACTGCGGCTGATCTCCATCGGCCCGGAAATGACCCACGAGCAGATCCGCGACGAGATCGCCGCCGGGCACATCGGCGGCACCTTCAACTCGGTGACGCGTGCCGAGAACCGGCCCATGCAGGACGCCGCCATGCAGCGCAGCCGGCTGAAGATCCCCATGTTCTTCGCCTATGACGTGATCCATGGTCACCGCACCATATTCCCCATCAGCCTGGCCCTGGCCTCCAGCTGGGACATGAACGCCATTGCCCTGTCGGCGCGTACCGCGGCAGCCGAGGCCGCGGCCGACGGCATCGACATGACCTATGGCCCGATGGTGGACATCGCCCGCGACCCACGCTGGGGCCGCACCAGCGAAGGCTTCGGTGAAGATACCTACCTGGTGTCGCGCATCGCCAAGGTAATGGTCAAGGGCTACCAGGGTGCCAATGTCGCCGCCCCGGACAGCCTGATGGCCGCGGTCAAGCATTTCGCCCTGTACGGCGGTGTGGAGGGCGGCCGGGACTACAACACCGTGGACATGAGCCCCACGCGCATGTACCAGGATTACCTGCCGCCCTACCGCGCCGCGATCGATGCCGGTGCCGGGGGCGTGATGGTGGCGCTGAACTCCATCAATGGCGTGCCCGCCACCTCCAACACCTGGCTGATGCAGGACCTGCTGCGCAAGGACTGGGGCTTCAAGGGCGTGACCATCAGCGACCACGGCGCCATCCATGAATTGATCAAGCACGGCGTGGCCCGCGATGACCGCGACGCCGCACGCCTGGCGATCAAGGCCGGCATCGACATGAGCATGAACGACCAGGTGTATGGCAAGGAACTGCCGGGGCTGCTCAAGTCCGGGGAAGTCTCCCAGGCCGACATCGACAACGCCGTGCGCGAGGTGCTGGGCACCAAGTACGACCTGGGCCTGTTCCAGGACCCCTACCGCAGGATTGGCAAAGCCGTCGATGACCCGGCCGACACTTATGCCGACAGCCGCCTGCACCGCCAGGCCGCCCGCGAGGTGGCCCGCACCAGCATGGTCCTGCTGGAAAACCGCAACCAGACCTTGCCACTGAAAAAGCAGGGCACCATCGCCCTGGTCGGCCCCCTGGCCGACGCACCCATCGACATGATGGGCAGTTGGTCGGCGGCCGGCCGCCCCGAGCAATCCATCACCCTGCTGCAAGGGCTGAAGAATGCCGTGGGCGACCAGGCCAAGGTGCTCTATGCCAAGGGCGCCAACGTCACCAACAACAAGGACGCCATCGAGTTCCTCAACCGCATTATCTTCGACCGCGAGGAAGTGCACATCGATCAGCGGCCACCCGAGCAGATGATCGCCGAGGCGGTGAAGGCCGCCGAGCAGGCCGACGTGGTGATTGCCGCGGTAGGCGAGGCACGGGGCATGTCCCATGAGTCCGCCAGCCGTACCACATTGGCGCTGCCGGAAACCCAGAAGGCGCTGATCAAGGCCCTCAAGGCCACCGGCAAGCCCCTGGTGCTGGTATTGATGAACGGGCGGCCATTGTCGCTGGTGCAGGAACAGCAACAGGCCGACGCCATGCTGGAAACCTGGTTCGCCGGCACCGAGGGCGGCAACGCCATCACCGACGTGCTGTTTGGAGACTACAACCCATCGGGCAAATTGCCGGTGAGCTTCCCGCGCTCGGTGGGGCAGATCCCGGTGTACTACAACCACCTGACCATTGGCCGGCCGTTCACCCCTGGGCAGCCAGGCAACTACACCTCGCAGTATTTCGATGAGGAGACCGGCCCGCTGTACAACTTCGGTTACGGCTTGAGCTATACCGATTTCAGCCTGTCGGACGTCAGCCTTTCCAGCGCCACCCTTAAACGGGGCGGTACCGTGGAAGCCAGCGTGACCGTGAAGAACACCGGCAAGGTCGCCGGGGCCACCGTAGTGCAGTTGTACGTGCACGATGTAGTGGCGTCGATGGCGCGGCCGGTCAAGGAGTTGAAAAACTTCGAGAAGGTCACGCTGCAGCCGGGTGAAGCGAAAGTCGTGAAGTTCAGCCTCAGCGAAGATGACCTCAAGTTCTACAACCCGCAGCTCAAGTATGCCGCCGAGCCGGGTGAGTTTCAGGTACAGATCGGCCTGGATTCGCAGAACGTCAAACAGCAGAGTTTTACCCTGCTCTAGGCTGCATGCACCCATGAGGCCGCTGCAACCGATATGGGAGCTGGCTTGCCAGCTCCCACAACAAGGCGGTCGCTACGGCGCAGTTCCGGCCGGCGAGCTTCTGCCCTTGGAAGGAAGTGCGGGCACCTTCGAAAAACGTTATTACCAAAGATGTGCAAGCCGGCCTGCCAAGCATCCGCCATGCTATGGTTCTGCCCCCCCGCAGCCAACCGCCGATGCCCATGCGCCTTTCAGTCCGCGCCCTGCGCCTGCCCTTGATTACCCTGCTGATCACCGCTGGCACCCTGGCCTCGGCCGCGTGGGCAGTGCGCCATGCGCAACGCGTGGCCCTGCTCGATGAGGCCGCACGCGCCCATCAGCAACTGGGCCTGTACGCCAACTCGTTGCACACCCTGATCGAACGCTACCGCAGCCTGCCCGTGGTGCTGGCCCTGGACCCGCAACTGATCGATGCCCTCAAGGGTCCCGTCAATGCGACCACCCGCGACACCCTCAACCGAAAGCTGCAACAGATCAACACCGTCGCCCAGTCCTCCACCCTCGAACTGCTGGACCGCGACGGTCTGGCCGTCGCCGCCAGCAACTGGCAACTGCCCACCAGTTACGTGGGCCAGAATTACGGTTTCCGCCCCTATTTTCTGCAAACCCGGCGCCAAGGCAGCGGGCGCTTCTACGCCGTGGGCGTGACCAGTGGCGTGCCTGGCTACTTCCTGTCCAGCGCAGTCAGGGACGAGACGGGTAACTTTCTCGGCGCCATGGTAGTGAAACTGGAATTCCCCGAACTGGAGCGCGAATGGCGCCAGGGCGATGACACCCTGCTGGTCAGCGATGCCCGCGGCATCGTGTTCATCGCCAACCAGCCCGGGTGGCGCTACCGTCAGCTCAGGGCCTTGAGCGACGCGGACCGCAGTGAACTGGGCAGCACCCGCCAGTATGACCGCCAGCCCCTGACACCCCTGGCGGCGCAGGCCCTGGAACAGTTCGATGACAACAGCCAGTTGGCCCTGGTGGACGGCCCTGGCGGTTCGGCCGAGTACCTGTGGCAGTCGCTGCCACTGGCCAGCGAAGGCTGGACCCTGCACCTTCTGCGCCGCCCGCTGCTGGCCAGCGAAGACGCCCGCAACGCCGCCCTGGCCGCCGCGGGCGCTTGGCTGAGCCTGGTGTTCCTGAGCCTGTTTCTGTACCAGCGCTGGCGCCTGGGGCGCATGCGCCAGCGCAGCCGCGAAGAACTCGAAGCCCTGGTGCACGTGCGCACCCGCGACCTGCGCACCGCCCAGGATGGCCTGGTACAGGCAGCCAAACTGGCAGCGCTGGGGCAGATGTCGGCGGCCATGGCCCATGAAATCAACCAACCGCTGACCGCCCAGCGCATGCAATTGGCCACCCTGCGCCTGCTGCTGGACCACGGCCGCGTCGACGACGCCTACCAGGCCTTGGCGCCACTGGAACAGATGCTCACGCGAATGGCAGCGCTCACCGGGCACCTGAAGACGTTCGCGCGCAAGAGCCCGGCAGGCCTGCGCGAACCGCTGGACCTGGCCGACGTGGTCGACCAGGCGCTGCAGTTGCTTGAGCCGCGCATACGCCAGGAGCGGGTCTGCACCACCCTGCACCTGACCCGGCCGGCCTGCGTGCGCGGCGACGCGATTCGCCTTGAACAGGTCTTGATCAACTTGCTGGGCAATGCCCTGGATGCCATGCGCAACACACCCTTGCGCGAGCTGAACGTATGCCTGGACCGCGACCCTGGCGGTTGGCGCCTGTCAGTGGCAGACACCGGCGGCGGCATTGCCCCGGAACACTTGAACACAGTGTTCGACCCGTTCTTCACCACCAAACCCGTGGGTGAAGGCCTGGGGCTGGGGCTGGCGGTGTCCTGTGCGATCATTCACGAAAGCGGTGGCCAACTGACTGCCGCGAACCAGGGCAACGGCGCGATCCTGACCGTGGTAATGCCCGCCGAGGCGCCACTGCCATGCTGAACCCAGCCGTGGAGCAGGTGATCATCATCGATGATGAAGCCAGCATCCGTGACGCCATGTGCCAATGGCTGAGCCTGTCGGGGTTTCAGGTGACGGCCTTTGGCCGGGCCGAAGATTGCCTTGCGAACCTGGCCGCAGATTTTCCGGGTGTGCTGCTGAGCGACGTGCGCATGCCGGGCATCGATGGCCTGCAATTGCTGGCGCAGATACAGGCCCGCGACCACCAGCTGCCGCTGATCCTGCTGACCGGCCACGGTGACGTGCCCATGGCCGTGCAGGCCATGCAAGGCGGCGCTTATGACTTTCTGGAGAAGCCCTTCAGCCCTGAAGCGCTGCTGAGCAGCCTGCGCCGCGCCCTGGACAAACGCGCCCTGGTCCTGGAAAACCGCCGGTTGCAGGCCCGCGCCAGCCACCAGGACCGCTTGCAGGCTGACCTTCTGGGCACCTCCCCCGGAATGCGGCAACTGCGCCGGCAAATCCTCGACCTGGCCGGGCTACCGGTGAACGTACTGGTACGCGGTGACACCGGCAGCGGCAAAGAGCGTGTAGCGCGCTGCCTGCACGACTGCGGGCCACGGGCCGACAAGCCCTTCGTCGCCCTCAACTGCGCCGCCATACCCGAGGCTTTGTTCGAGGCAGAATTGTTCGGCCACGAAAGCGGGGCCTTCACCGGCGCACAGGGCAGGCGCGTCGGCAAGCTGGAATATGCCAACGGCGGCACGCTGTTTCTCGACGAGGTGGAAAGCCTGCCCCTGGCCCAGCAGGCCAAGCTGTTACGGGTCATCCAGGAGCAGACGCTGGAGCGCCTGGGTTCCAACCAGAGCATTGCCATTGATGTGCGCATCATCGCGGCCACCAAGCCGGACCTGCTGGAAGAGGCGCGCGCCGGGCGCTTTCGGGAAGACCTGGCGTACCGCCTCAATGTCGCCGAGTTGAAACTGGCGCCCCTGCGCGAGCGTCGCGAAGACATTCCCCAGCTGTTCGAGCATTTCGCCCAGCACAGCGCCCGGCGCGTGGGCCGTGAACCCCTACCGCTCAGCGCCGCCCGCCTGGGCCAGCTATTGAGCCACGACTGGCCGGGCAACGTGCGCGAACTGGCCAACGCCGCCGAGCGCCATGCCCTGGGCCTGGAAGCGCCGGCCCTTGAACCCGCCGATAGCCTGAGCGGCTCCCTGGCGGCCCAGCAGGAAGCATTCGAAGCCCAGTGCCTGCGGGCGGCCCTGCGCCGGCACAAGGGCGATATCAAAGCAGTCATGGCCGACCTGCAACTGCCGCGCCGCACGCTCAACGAAAAAATGCAGCGCCACGGCCTGCTGCGTGACGCCTTCCTCCCCGACCTGTAGCGGCAAAATTCCGCTTACGGCCGACAGCCCAATAGGCGGAAACCCGCTCACCGTAAACGCGCAACCCTTCTGTTTCGGGCTCAGCTGCCTTGGCACGCCCCCTGCAATACCCCTTCCCAAGGCACGCTGTTCGCTGCCGCACAACAAGAACCAGAAGGACTCACTATGCAAGCCTCCCCAACCCTCCCGGGGGCCGAAACCACGGCCGCCCCGAAAACCACCGCCAACCGCCTCAAGTCGATCTTCAGTGGCTCGGTAGGCAACATGGTGGAATGGTACGACTGGTACGTGTACGCCGCGTTCTCCCTGTACTTCGCCCAGGTGTTCTTTCCCAAGGACGACCTCACTGCGCAATTGCTCAACACCGCGGCCATCTTTGCCGTGGGCTTTCTGATGCGCCCCATCGGCGGCTGGCTGATGGGCCTGTACGCCGACCGCAAGGGCCGCAAGGCGGCGCTGATGGCCTCGGTGCTGCTGATGTGCTTCGGCTCGCTGGTCATTGCCCTTACCCCCAGCTATGAAACCATTGGCGTCGGCGCGCCCATTCTGCTGGTGATCGCACGGCTGATGCAGGGCCTGTCGGTAGGCGGCGAATATGGCACCTCGGCCACCTATCTGAGCGAGATGGCCACCAAGGAACGCCGCGGTTTCTTTTCCAGTTTTCAGTACGTGACGCTGATCTCCGGGCAACTCATCGCCCTGGCCGTGCTGATCGTGCTGCAGCAGACCCTCACCGAGGAACAACTGCTGGCCTGGGGCTGGCGCGTGCCGTTCGTGATCGGTGCCCTGTGCGCGGTAGTGGCCCTGTGGCTGCGCCGGGGCATGGAGGAAACCGCCTCGTTCACCCAGAAGAAGGACAAGCCCCAGGAAAGCCTGATGCGCACCCTGATGCGCCACCCCAAGGAACTGCTGACCGTGGTTGGCCTGACGATGGGCGGTACGCTGGCGTTCTACACCTACACCACCTACATGCAGAAATACCTGGTCAATACCGTAGGCATGAGCAAGGCCGACTCGACCATGATCTCGGCAGCCACGCTGTTCCTGTTCATGTGCTTGCAACCGGTGATCGGCGCCTTGTCGGACAAGATCGGCCGGCGGCCCATCCTGATCGCCTTCGGCGTTCTGGGGACACTGTTCACGGTACC
This sequence comes from Pseudomonas sp. RIT-To-2, assembly GCF_029623465.1. Taxonomy (NCBI): domain Bacteria; kingdom Pseudomonadati; phylum Pseudomonadota; class Gammaproteobacteria; order Pseudomonadales; family Pseudomonadaceae; genus Pseudomonas; species Pseudomonas sp. RIT-To-2. Next base: position 111,937 of record NZ_JAPYKM010000002.1, read on the forward strand.
GATCCTGACGACCCTGCACACCATTGAAACCTGGTGGGGCGCGTTCTTCCTGATCATGGCGGCGCTGATCATCGTCAGTGGCTACACCTCGATCAACGCGGTAGTGAAGGCCGAACTGTTTCCCACCGAGATCCGCGCCCTGGGCGTCGGCCTGCCCTATGCGCTGACCGTATCGATCTTCGGTGGCACCGCCGAGTTCATCGCGCTGTGGTTCAAGAGCATTGGCATGGAGAGCGGCTACTACTGGTACGTGACGGCCTGTATCGCCTGCTCGCTGCTGGTGTACGTGTTCATGAAGGACACCCGCAAGCACTCGCGCATCGAGACTGACTGAGCCGTCCGGGCGATGCATCAGGCAGGACGCGGCCTTGCCAGCAGGGTTTTCAGCGCTGCACACTGAGGACTCTGCTTTCCACCGCCAGGATCGTGCAATGCCCGATGACATTCATTTCTACGAACCGTCCCAGGGCCATGGCCTGCCCCATGACCCTTTCAACGCCATCGTCGGCCCCCGCCCTATTGGCTGGATCTCCTCCCACGATGAACAAGGCCGCCTGAACCTCGCGCCCTACAGCTTCTTCAACGCCTTCAACTACGTCCCGCCGATCATCGGGTTCTCCAGTGTGGGCCGCAAGGACAGCCTCAACAACATCGAGAAGACCGGGGAGTTCGCCTGGAACCTGGCCACCCGCCCGCTGGCCGAGCAAATGAACCAGAGCTGCGCCGCCGTAGCGCCCGAAGTCGATGAGTTCGTCCTCAGCGGCCTGACCCCCGTGGCTTCGCGGGTGATCGCCGTGCCACGGGTACAGGAAAGCCCGGTGTCCTTCGAATGCAAGGTCACACAGATCATCCAGCTGCAAAGGGCTGATAAGCAAGTGGTGCCCAGCTGGCTGATACTGGGCGAGGTGGTGGCCGTGCACATCGCCAAGGGCCTACTCAAGGACGGCATATACGATACCGCTGCCGCCCAGCCGATCCTGCGCGGCGGCGGCCCGGCCGACTATTTCGAAATCGGCCCCGAGGCCCTGTTCAAGATATTCCGCCCCCGATAGCGGCTCACCAGACCAGCTCACCGTCGCCGTCTACCGCTACCAGCCGGGCAAGCTCGTGGCAGGCGGCTTGGTCGGCGCTGAGCGCGGTCTTGAACGTGGTGTCAGGCAACACCTTGTGAAAACGCGGCGCGCCCGCGGCGCCCAGTGCCTTGACGGCAATGGCCGCACGGTAGCTGCCTTCACCCGGTACCGCGGCCGAAACGGCCTCGAAATGTTCGAATTCCCTGCGTGCCATCGTCACTTGCCCCAGCGGTTGATCAAAGCCGAGCATTCTAGCCTTTCAACTGGCCAGCTTGTGCAAAGAACAGCGGCGCGGTTGCACGTCGCTGAACGTGTGGAACTCCAGGCTGGTGACGAGCAGGTCGTTGACCAGGGCATCGAACACCTGCATCACCGGTGAATTGAACCAGGCGGCCATGGCCTGCTGGCTGGCCCAGAAGCCGCTGACCAGCCACAGGTCTTCGTCACACTGGGAATGCTGCAAGGCAAAATGCAGGCAACCCGGCGTGTGCCGGGAAGGCTCCAGCAAGCGCTCGAGGCGCTGGCCCAGTTGCGCGGAATGCCCGGCCCGGGCGCGAATGAAAGCACTGTGGCTGACCGTGGTGGATAAAGACATGGATGCTTCTCCGTAGTCGACTGAAACGGGTGGTACGGCAACAGAGAGTAAGGGGTGGTAACAACCGGGAGGTAGTCGATTCCTGCGCCCGGCTTGCCCGATCCTGCAGCGGCGTTTGTCCGTGGGCGCCACGCTGGCAACTTCCTGTAGAAACAAGCAGCAACATGAATCCCCGGCAAGCAAGGGACCGTCCGGACAACCATGCAGGATCAGGCAAGCATTCGACAGGATTGGACTGGCCCATTCCCTTGCACAAAACTATTCTCAGCGCACTTGCCCCCCGAGGCCTTCCCATGACCGATTTCGAGCGTCTTCACGCCCAGCTGGACCCCTTCATGGAAAGCCAGCGGGCAACCCTGGCCGAACTGATCAGCCGCCATACCGGTGGCAATGGCACGTTCGAATCCAAGGTGCCCGCGCTGTTTCTCAGCAACCATGACCAGTGCAGCCAGTCGTTCCCCACCATGGTGCGCCCGGCCCTGTGCATCCTGGCCAACGGCAGCAAGCGTATCCGCCTGGGCGACGAGGACTACCTCTACGATCCACTGAACTACATGGTGGTGTCGGTGGCCATGCCGCTGAGCGGCGCCATCCTCGAAGCCAGCCCCGCCAGCCCGTGCCTGTCGCTGCGGCTGGACATCGACCCCGCGGAGATCAACGCCCTGATCGCCGCCGCCGGGCCTCTGGGTGTGCCCGCGCGGCCCACCGAGCGCGGCGTGTACGTGGAGCAACTGGACCCGTCGCTGCTGGACGCCGTGGTGCGCCTGGTGCGTTTGCTGGACACGCCCAAGGACATTGCCATGCTGGCGCCGCTGGTACGCCGGGAAATTCTCTACCGCCTGCTGCGCAGCCCCCAGGGCCATCGGCTGTACGAGATCGCCGTGGGCAACAGCCAGATGCACCGGGTCAGCCAGGCCATCGAATGGCTCAATGGCCATTTCGACCACCCCCTGCGCATGGAAGACCTGGCGCGCGAGGTCAACCTCAGCGTGTCGACCCTGCACCACCGCTTCAAGGCCATGACGTCCATGAGCCCCTTGCAGTACCAGAAGCAGTTGCGCCTGCAGGAGGCCCGACGGCTGATGCTCAGCGATGGCCTGGACGCTTGCGCCGCTGGATACCGGGTGGGGTATGAAAGCGCTTCGCAGTTCAGCCGCGAGTACAGCCGGCTGTTCGGCGAGCCGCCCGGGCGAGACCTGCAGCGCTTGCGCCTGAGTGTGTGACGCCCTGAGGGGCCGTGGGGGCCAGGCACTCTACGAAATGCATCCCAACTCGGCCATGCTGCGTTGAAAACAGGCTCGGAATGCTCATTTACAACACGTAAACTCCGCTTCCTCGCCTGTTTTCGCCTTGCCTGGCCTTCGCTGGAATACATTTCATACAGACCCTACGCGCCCCTCACCACATGCTTGATCTCCTGGAACGCCTGCAAGCCCCACGGCCCCAGTTCACGCCCCAGGCTGCTCTGTTTGTAACCGCCCCACGCGGCCTGCGGGAAAATCACTTGCGGCGCGTTGATCCAGACCAGCCCGGCCTGCAAGGCGTTGGCCACCTGCTCGGCACGCGCCACGTCGGCACTGACCACACTGGCCACCAGGCCGAAATCACTGTCGTTGGCCCGCTCGATGGCCTCGGCCTCATCATGGAAGCGGCGCACACAGAGCACTGGCCCGAAAATTTCTTCGTTCCACAGGGCACTCTCCAGAGGCACATCGGTGAACACCGTGGGCGCCACGAAAAAGCCGACCGGCAGTGCCGCCGGCCGGCCGCCACCGGTCACCAGTGTCGCACCCGCCTGGATGCCAGCCTGAATATGCCCCAGCACCCGCTGGTACTGCGTGCGGTTGACCAGCGCGCCCATTTCGGTACCCGGTTCGAACGGGTCACCCTGAACGATGGCTTCGGCACGCGCCTTCAGGCGTTGCAGGAACGGTGCGTACAGCGCATCAGCTACCAATACCCTGCTGGTGGCCGAGCACATCTGGCCGGCATTGAAATACCCACCGCCGCTGGCCAGTTCCACCGCCAGGTCGAGATCGGCGTCTTCCAGCACCAGCAGCGCCGACTTGCCGCCCAGTTCCAGGCTCACGCCCTTGACGGTTTCGGCGGCGCGCTGCATCACCTGAACGCCCACGGCATTGCTGCCGGTGAAGGAAAGCTTGGCGATGGCGCGGTGAGCGGCCATGGGCGCGCCCACTGCCAGGCCGGTGCCACATACCAGGTTGAACACCCCGGCTGGCAGGCCGCTTTCGGCGACGATAGCGGCCAGCTCAAGCTCGGCCAGCGGCGTCACTTCCGAGGGTTTGAGCACTACGCAGCAACCGGCTGCCAACGCCGGGGCCAGCTTCCAGGCGGTGGTCACCATGGGGAAATTCCACGGCACGATCAGCCCTACCACGCCACAGGGTTCGCGGCGTACGCGAGCGGTGAATTCATCCGTGGGCAGCGGCACATCAAGGTCGCGGTTGGCGTCCAGCTCATCTGCCAGGCTGGCGTAATAGTTGAACGTGGCAATCACGTCATCGACATCAATGCCCGCTTCGAACAGCGGCTTGCCATTGTTGCTCGCCTGCAACTGCATCAGGCGCTCGCGCCGGGCCTCGACGCCGTCCGCGATGGCACGCAGGCAGGCCGCGCGCGCGCGGGAGGGTGTCCGCGACCAGCCGGCGAAGGCGCGCTGGGCAGCGGCCACCGCCAGGTCAACGGCACCACCGTCGGCGCCGTCCACGTGCGCCAGCACCTGCTCGTTCGCCGGGTTGATCACTGTCAGCGTGTCAGGACCGTGGCGCCATTGGCCATCGATGTAGAGCCCGGGCAGGGTGTGGGGAAACTTCAGCATGGGTGGCACTCGCTCATCCAGGTGGCTTGGTCGATTTCGATCAGGGTGGGCAGCACCCGCAGCGCCGCAGCCTGCGCGGCCTCGCGCAGGCGCCCGACGGTGTTGGCGGCTTCGGCGTGGCAGCCCATGGCCCGGGCAATGGCGATGAAGTCCGGGGTGTGGATATCGACCCCCACGGGGGTAATGGCACGGTTGACCATGTACTTCTTGATCTCCTCGTAGCCCTGGTTATTCCACAGCACCACGATCACCGGAATGCCTGCCTCCACTGCGCTGGCCAGTTCCGGCAGGGTGAATTGCAGGCCACCATCGCCAATCAGGCACACCACCGGTGGCCGTTCGCTGGCGGCCGCGCCACCGCCCAGCCAGGCGCCCATGGCCGCGGGCAACGCATAACCCAGGGTGCCGTAGCCAGTGCTGGCGTTGAACCAGCGGCGCGGTTGGTCCATGTCCAGGGTCAGGTTGCCGGTGTACACCGGCTGGGTCGAATCGCCCACCAGCACGACGCCGGGCAGCGCCTGGCGCAACGTATCCAGCATCAGCGTCTGGGCGCGGGTGGGGGCGTCCCATTCGGCCTCGAGCTGGCGGCGCAACAAGCTGACCCGCGCGGCGCCCCACTGCACATCGCGCGCCGGGGCCGTTTGCTGCTCAAGCGCGGCCAGCAATGCCTGCGCGGCGCTATCAGCGTCGGCCACCAGGGCGACGGTGGGGAGGAAATTGCGCACGGTCTGGTCGGGGTCGATGTCGACCCGCAGCAGGCTGCCGGGAATGCGCAAAAGGCCCTTGAAGGTGATGTCGTAGTCGGTTTCCGCCAACTCGGTGCCGATCGCCAGCACCACGTCCGCGGCCTCGATAAGCGCACGGGTGGCGTCCAGGGCCTGGGTGGAACCGATCAAAAGCGGGTGCGCCGCCGGCAACAGCCCTTTGGCATTGATGGTCAAGGCCACGGGGGCCTGCAAATGCTCGGCCAGGCGGGCCAAGGCCGCGGCAGCGCCGATGGCACCGCCACCCGCAAGGATCAATGGCCGGCGCGCGGCCCGCAACTGTTCGGCCATCTGCGCCACCGCCGCCGGCGCGGCACCGGCGCGCTGGACACGCACCGGCGCGCTGCCCAGCAAGGCATCGGCGTCTTCTACCAGCACGTCCAGGGGAATTTCGATGTGTACCGGCCGTGGCCGGGCACCATCGAACACGGCGAAGGCGCGCGCCAGCACGGCCGGCAGGTCGGCGGCGCTCATCAAGGTATGGGAAAACGCACACACACCCGCTACCAGGGCACTCTGGTTCGGCAGCTCGTGCAGCTTGCCGCGCCCGCCCCCCAATTGGTTGCGCGATTGCACGCTGGAAATCACCAGCATGGGAATAGAGTCGGCGTAGGCCTGCCCCATGGCGGTGGTGATGTTGGTCATGCCCGGCCCGGTGATGATGAAACACACCCCAGGCTTGCCGCGGGTACGCGCATAGCCGTCGGCCATGAACCCCGCCCCCTGCTCATGCCGCGGGGTCACGTGGCGCAAGGGGGAATCGGCCAGGCCGCGATACAGCTCCACGGTATGCACACCGGGAATGCCAAATACCTGTTCCACCCCATAACCTTCAAGGAGTTTGACCAACACTTCGCCACACGTCGCCATTGCCCTACCGCCTGCTGAATATTCTGTAAACAGGGGCCATTTCACCGGTTCGGCGCTGGTCGGCACAAGGCAAATAAAGTCATACTAGCCATGTCTTCAGATCATGGCTTAATACCGATGAAACGCCTCCCCCCGCTGCCGGCCCTGCACACCTTCCTGGTGGTCGCCCAATGCTGCAACTTCACCCGTGCCGCCGAGCAATTGCACGTTACCCAAGGGGCCGTGAGCCGGCAGATCGCCGGGCTGGAAAGCCACCTCGGGTTTGCCCTGTTCATGCGCCAGGCTCGTGGCCTGAGCCTGACCCAGCAAGGCCGCGAGCTGTTTCCGCGGATCCAGCAGGTGTTCGGCCTGATCGAGGAAGCGGTGCAGGTGGCGGGCGGCCAGCGCCAGGCACTGCAACTCAAGGCGCCGACCTGCGTGATGCGCTGGCTGTGGCCGCGGCTGATGCGCTGGCAGGCAGAACGGCCGGACATTCCCGTGGAACTGACCACGACCGTGCAGCACGGCGTGGACTTCCGCCACGAAGCCTTCGACGCGGCCATCGTCTACGGCCCCGAGCCTGCCGCCGGCCAACGGCCGCGCCACCTGTTCGACGAGCAGCTGACCCCGGTGTGCGCACCCGCCCTGATCCAGGGGCCACAGCCCCTGCAGACCGCCTACGACCTGCGCCAGCACATGCTGCTGCACCCCACGCGCGACGAACAGGACTGGGAAACCTGGCTGGCAGCCGCGGGTGTAAGCCTGCCGAACCTGGGCCAGGGTCAGCATTTTGAAACCCTGGACCTGGCCATGTCCGTGGCCACCCAGGGCACGGGGGTTGCGATTGGTGACTGGGCGCTGATTGCCGATGACCTGGCGCAGCACAGGCTGGCGATGCCGTTTGAGCTCAAGGTGCGCACGGGGCTGGCGTATTACCTGGTGCAACCGCCACGCACCACCGCCAGCGAAGGCACGGCGGCGTTCATCGACTGGATGGCGCATGAGGCAAGGCAGCGGTAAAAAATCCTTGCCGGCAAGTTGTTCCTGGCCTCAAAAGCTCGCTGGCAAGCCAGCGCCTGCACCCGCCACGAAGCAAAAAAAAGGCGAACCCACTGGGTTCGCCTTATTCACTTCACCGTATGACTGCCTTGCCCCACGCCGGGTCTGGCAGTTCCTGCGGCCACCCGTGGGTCATGCCCACCTCCATGTGCACGATGGCCGGCCGTGGGCTGGCCAGGTCGGCCAGACGCTGCAGCACCGCATCGATCACCACCCGACTGGCGTCGTGGTGGAACTGCCACACCCCGTAGATGCGCCCGCTGAACGATGGCTCGCTACCCAGCAATGGGTCCACGCCCAGCCCAGACCCCAGCCCGAACAGATGCAGGCCATGCAAGCGCCGGCCCTGTTCGTCACAAGGGCAGCCACTGGCGTCCGAGTCCAGGCCACCGGTCACCTGCTTCAAGGTAATCATGGTGCCATCGCCACGGCGCAGTACCGGCAGCAACGGTTGATAGCCCGTGCACTGCATCACCACCGCAGCCGTGCTCAACACCTCGCTCGCGGCGCGCGTTTGCGCCGGGTCGCTGCCATCGGTCAGCAGCAGCCGCGCCCGTACCGACGTAGCGCCTACATGGCCCCGCTCCAGCACCTGACGCCCGACCTCTAGCGCTCGGTAACGCAAGCCGCCAGAGCGGTTGACCCGACCTGAGATCGGGCAGACATCGGCCACAGGGTCAAATGCATAACCGTTGGCATGGGCCTGCTCGACGCTTTCATAGAACAGGCGAATGGGCGACCGGTGAACCAGGCTGATGGATTTCAGCCCCGCTGGTGCCAACGCCACGCAGATGTTTTCCAGCATCGAGAAGGCACTGTGCGAGCCGCCCACCACAACAAACTGGCCGCCCCGTGCCACCACCGGGGCGAAGCACTCGCGCAATGCCGCCGCGGGCATGCGCAGCAGGCTGTCGGCACTGCGCACGGCCGCCAACGCCGGGGCTTGCAGCCCTTGCGCCCTGAGGCCGTCGATCAGGCAGCGGGGGTCTTGCCGCCCCCCCATGTTGAGCACCAGGGAACCGGTGCGAATACGCTGCACCTGGCCACGATGCTCCACCCACACATGGTATTCGTCGTTGTCGCGAATCACCTCGGTGATCAGCGTTTCGCTCCATAACTGCACGTTGTAACGGGCGACGATGTGGTCCAGCACCAACTGCGAGGCCAGCAGCAACAGCTCGCCGACCTCAGACAGCAAAGGCGCCTGTTGGGCCTGATGGGCAATGCGCCAATAGGCCGGCGCTTGCTGTAACGGCGCGAAGACGTCGGCCATGGCCGGGTCTCGCAGGCAATCAAGGAACACATCACCGACCGAGTTGGCGGTGATCTGGTATTCACCCAGCCGCCCCACCCCGGGCGAAACACTGGCATCCACGATGATCAGCCCATACTGCGCCATCTCCGCGATGGCACCGGTGCGCAAGGCATTGAAGAGCAGCCCCATGCCGGCGGGCCCGGCGCCACCAATCACGCAACCCGTGGAGGTCTCGAGAAATTTTCCGTACATAAATCACTCCCTGCATGGGGCGGCGCATGGCGCGCACATGCATCTGTCCGAGCTTGAACGCTCTTCTTGGAAAAGGAACGAACGCCGCTGAGCCGGCAGCGAGGCCGGAGCAAACGTAGTGTTTGAAAGGGGTGGGTCGGTTACAACGACAGATGCCTGGGACGCTGGGGGCCTGAAGCCAAAGCTACCGCACGTAAGCGCTCTGGAATCGAGGTTTGACGCAGGCAAGCAAGATCAAGGGGACACGAATGGCCAGTGGAGAAGGCCCATAGCCATGAGTGGATAGTTCCAGAGAAAGGCCATCGGCGTCAAATTAAAGTAACCTGCCGGAGCGCTATCAACCTATCCATTCAACTGGCTGATTTTTAAAGCATTTATAAATCTAAATTCCATTTCGAAGTATAAACGTAGCGATTGAGCATGAAACATTTCGTATCAAATGAGAAATACGCCCACTACATCCCGCTACGTGACGCCGCCTTGCCAGGCCTGATCTAGACTTGTCAGAGAAACTTCTGCCTGGCTCAAGGTGAGCATCATGATCATCACAACAAGAAAATACCTGATGACCTTCCTGATCATTAGCGTAGCAGCCCTCTACGCTACCGCCGCCTGGCGCGTTGAACAGGCGCGCAACCAGCCGCGCACGGACATCAGTTGCAGCACCACCCTGTGCATTCCCCACTCGGGTACGTTCAACGCCCTTCGTTGAGTGCAGGGTGCAGGCTGCCAGCCTGGCGGAATGCCCGGGGCGAACCGCCGGTCATGCGCCGAAAGAAACGCGAGAAATAGGCAGGGTCGGTAAAGCCGAGGCTGTCCGACACCTGGCTGACCGTCATGCTGGTGTAAATGAGGGCTCGCTTGGCCTCCAGCAACAACCGCTGGTGGAGGATCTGCAGCGCCGTCTGCCCGGCCAGGTCACGACAGACGTTGTTCAGGTGCGCCACCGAAATGCCTGTGGCATGGGCCAGCACCTCGACACTGGGCTGTTGGCGGAACCGTGCCTCGACCAGGCGCGTGAAGTCGCTGAGGTATTCGCGCCCACGCTCCTGGCTTTGGCCAGCGCTGTGGCGCTGGATCATCTGGCGGCTGACCCACACCACCAGCAGGTTGATCAACGAATGCAAGGCCAGGTCGCGCGCGGGTTGGTCGGCGTTGTACTCGCGCTGCAACGCCGACACCAGGCTATTGAGGTACGCGCGGTCGGCGCCGGCGAGGAAATTGGCAGGCACCGCCAACACCTCCCCCGCAGGGCCCAATAATGCCTTCAATTCACTGACCAGGGGGGCCGCGAGGGTGATCACATACCCCTCGATATCTTCCGAAAAGCGGAAACCGTGCACATATAAAGGCGGCACCACCTGCACCATCGCCTCGCTGAACAACCGCCGTTGGCCTTCCACCTCGATCTCGGCCTGACCGGCATGCACGTACAGCAACTGGGAAAGATCTGCATGGCGGTGCGGCTGGATTTCCCAGTGGTACACGCGGCTGCGCTTGGGGATGGTTTCGCAGTGCAGCAGGTCGGGGGTCAGCCATTCCTGACCTTCGCCATACAGCTTGAACACCGGAACAGGGCTGGAAACAGGGCGTGACATCATGACGCACTCGGCAAGCACAATATCGCTCGATAATCGCACCAATTGGCGAAAAGTACAAAAAAAGCGCTGTTTTTCACCTTCCGACACCCTCTCTTCAAGCGAAAAATGCAGGCACTCCAATCATAAAAATTATCCGCCGTGTGCCCACAGCCCCTGCGGAACTTGCCTGGGATAACAACCATGAAGACTCAAGTCGCCATCATCGGTGCCGGTCCGTCCGGCCTCCTGCTCGGCCAACTGCTGCACAAGGCCGGTATCGATAACGTCATCCTCGAACGCCAAACCCCAGACTATGTGCTCAGCCGCATCCGTGCTGGCGTGCTGGAACAAGGCATGGTCGACCTGTTGCGCAAAGCCGGCGTCAGTGCCCGCATGGACGCCGAAGGTTTGGTGCACACCGGCTTCGAACTGGCCTTCAATGGCCGCCGCGCGCACATCGATCTCAAGACCCTGACCGGCGGCAAGACGGTGATGATCTACGGCCAGACCGAAGTGACCCGGGACCTGATGGCCGCCCGTGACGCCTGTGGCGCTCAGACGATCTATGAAGCCGCCAACGTGCGCCCCCACGACATGAGAGGCGAACAACCTTACCTGACCTTCGAAAAAGACGGCCAGACCCACCGCCTGGACTGCGACTACATCGCCGGTTGCGATGGCTTCCACGGGGTGGCGCGCCAGTCGATCCCGGCCGACTCGATCAAAGCTTTCGAGCGTGTGTACCCCTTCGGCTGGCTGGGCATTCTCGCCGACACCCCACCGGTCAACGAAGAGCTGGTGTACGCCAACCATGAACGCGGCTTTGCCCTGTGCAGCATGCGCTCGGAAACCCGCACCCGCTATTACGTGCAGGTCAGCGCCGAGGAAAAGGTAGAGGACTGGTCCGACGAACGCTTCTGGAATGAGCTCAAGGCCCGCCTGCCCGAAGACCTTGCACAGCGCCTGGTGACCGGCCCGTCCATCGAGAAAAGCATCGCGCCGTTGCGCAGCTTCGTGGTCGAGCCGATGCAGTACGGCCGGCTGTTCCTGGTGGGCGATGCCGCGCATATCGTGCCCCCTACCGGCGCCAAGGGCCTGAACCTGGCGGCCAGCGATGTCAGCACGTTGTTCGATATTCTCTGCAAGGTCTACGGGGAAGGCCGCACCGAGCTGCTCGCCCGCTATTCGGAAGTGTGCCTGCGGCGGGTGTGGAAAGCCGAGCGATTCTCGTGGTGGATGACGTCGGTGCTGCACAAATTCCCCGACACCGATGACTTCAGCCAGCGCATCCAGCAAACCGAACTGGACTATTACGTGGGCTCCGAAGCCGGGCGCAAGACCATCGCCGAGAATTACGTCGGTTTGCCCTATGAAACAATCGAATAGAACACATAGCTAGCTATCTAGTAGACTGGGGGGACTTTCCCCTCGGTACCGCCGGGGGTTTCTCTGCCTTGCAGGCCTGCTCCCGTGACCAACCTCAACCACCCGCAACCGGCCTTGCGCAGCGTACTGACTGCGCTGATGCTGTCGATCTTCCTTGGCGCCCTGGACCAGACCATCGTCGCCGTCTCGATGCCGGCGATTTCCGCGCAGTTCAACGACGTCAACCTGCTGGCCTGGGTGATCTCCGGCTACATGGTAGCCATGACCGTGGCCGTGCCTATCTATGGCAAGTTCGGTGACCTGTATGGCCGCCGGTTGATGATCCTCACCGGTCTGGCGCTTTTCACCCTGGCCTCGCTGTTCTGCGCCATGGCCCAGAGCATGGAACAACTGGTGCTGGCGCGCATTGTCCAGGGCATCGGTGCCGGGGGCATGGTCTCGGTCAGCCAGGCAATCATCGGCGACTTCGTGCCGCCCCGTGAACGCGGGCGCTACCAGGGCTATTTCAGCAGCATGTATGCCGCGGCAAGCGTCGCCGGCCCAGTACTGGGCGGCTACATGACCGAATACCTGTCATGGCGCTGGATCTTCCTGCTCAACCTGCCGCTGGGCCTGGGCGCATGGCTGTATGCACGGCACACCCTGGTGGGCCTGGCGGTGAAGCGCCGCCAGCCGATCATCGATTACCTGGGCACCGCGCTGATGATCATCGGCCTGACGGCCTTGCTGCTGGGCATCACCGAACTTGGCCAGGGGCGCACCTTCAGTGCTTCGCCGGTGTGGGGGCCACTGCTGGTGGCACTGGCGGCCTTGAGCCTGTTCGTGGTCCATGAACGCCGAGCCCCGGAGCCGTTGCTGCCGATGCACCTGTTCAGCATCCGCCCGGCCGTGTTGTGCTGGTGCACGGTTTTTTTCACCGCCTTCCAGGCCATCTCCCTGTCGGTGCTGATTCCCCTGCGCTTTCAGACCGTGACCGGCGCGGGCGCCGACAGCGCCGCCCTGGACGTGTTGCCGCTGGCCATCGGCCTGCCCATCGGTGCCTTCCTGGGCGGGCGCAGGACGGCGAGTACCGGGCATTACAAACCGGTGATCCTGACCGGTGCCGTGCTGATGCCCCTGGGCATCCTCGGCCTGGCCTTCACCCCGCCCCAGTGGCTGTGGCTGAGTGGGGCGTTCATGCTGCTGACCGGCTTCGCCGCGGGCTTGCAATTCCCCACCTCACTGGTAGGCGCGCAGAACGCGGTGCAACAGCAGGACATCGGCGTGGGCACCAGCACTACCAACCTGTTCCGCTCGCTGGGTGGGGCCGTGGGTGTGGCCTGCATGTCGGCGTTGCTGCTGGGGCTGTTGCATGGCCTGGAACTGGGGCCGGAAGGGGCAACGGGCAATGCCTTGCTGTCCAGCCTCAATGCGGCCAGCGGTGCGGCGCAGAACGCACTGCGCGGGGAACTGCTGGCCACCTTCCGGCACCTGTTGCTGGCCAGCGCGGCGGTATCGCTGCTGGGGTTGGCGGCGGCGGTGGCGATGCCGAACCGGGTGTTGCGGGGGCGTTGAGCGCTTCTCCTGCAGGCGCGCGGGGCAGCGAGGCCTGCGGCATCACCGTCGCCGTTGGCCCCACGCCACGGCCAACCCACTCAGGCAAATCACCCCGATCCCGCTCAGCGCCCAGGTATCCGGGGTGTGATCGAAGATCAGGTAGCCGTATATCCCGGCAAACAGGATCTGCCCATAACTGAACGGCGCCAGCATGGCGGGCGCGGCATGCAGGAAGGCCTTGGTCAGCAAGAGGTGGCCCAGCATGCCGCAGGTACCGAGGCCGATCATGAACAAGGCATGCAACCAATCCGGGGTCACCCAGAAAAACGGTAACAACGCCGTCATGATCAGGCTGTTGAATATGCCAGCAAGGAAGTTGCTGGTGGTGGGGCTGTCGATGTCGCTGAGCTTGCGGGTGATCAGCTGGTAAATGCCGAAGCACAACGCCGACCCCAGGGGAAACAGAATCGCCGGGGTAAACAGGTCACCACCGGGGCGCACTACGATCAACACCCCGACAAACCCACCCAGTACCGCCAGCCACTGGCTGCGGGTGACCTTCTCGCCCAGTACCACCACGGATAACGCCGTTACCAGCAAGGGCGCCAGGAAGTTGACCGAAGTCGCCTCGGCCAGCGGGATATAGCGCAGGCCGGTAGTAAACAGCAGGCTGGTGCCGATCAGGCAGACCGCCCGCAACAGTTGAAGGCCCGGGCGCCGGGTACGCACAATGCTGGAAAACCCGCTGCGGGGCACGAACACCACCAGCATCAACAGGGTATGCACGACATAGCGCGCCCATACCACCAGGACAATGGGGTAAATGCCGGACAGGAACTTGGACAAGGCATCATGGCTGGCGAACAACAGCACCGCCAGGCAGATCAAGCCGATGCCTTTGAGGGGCTGGTCGTTTCCAGTGAGCAGGCTGTTCTGCGACGTCATTCACACGCTCGGCGGCAACGGCGGGAAAATACATAGCCCGCTAACTATTCAAATGGCGTCGGCCCGTGGATAATGGCACACAGCCCATATACAGTAATTCTGCTATCAGCTTATACGTTGATACAACTCGAATCACACTTTCATTTGCGCAGCGCTGGGCTCAAGCGCAGCATGTCGAAACATGCGTCAACCCACTTTTCGGCCTGCTGGTGCAGCTCGAAACTCTCGGGCACCAGCAACCACTGCCCCAGCATGCCATCAATATACGCATGCAAGACCACCGCGCCGCGGGCGGTATCCAGGTTTACGGGCAATTGGCCACGGTTGACGGCATTGCGCAGGGACAGCTCGATGCGAACGTTGCAGTCCAGGCTGGCGGCTTGCCGCTGGCGCCGAATGTCACACATTTCGTCGGTGAACTCGCACTTATGAAACATGATTTCGTTGATGCGCCGAGTCGTCGGGTCCAGCGCCACCTGCTGGAACAAATGCACCAGCAACGTGCGAAGGCAGCCCAATGGATCAACCTCCTGCTCGCTTTCGCTGGCCCGCGCCAACTCGTCCAACGGCTCGTGAAGCGAATCGAGCATCGCCTGCACCAGGTCAGCCTTGTTGCTGAAGTGCCAATAGATCGCCCCGCGGGTCACGCCCGCCAACGCGGCGATGTCCGCCAGGGTGGTGCGCGAAACGCCACGCTCGTAAAACGCCTTCTGGGCAGCTTCGAGAATCTGGTTCCGGGTCTCCTGGGCTTCCTCTTTGGTACGACGGACCATGGCAGTAAAAACCTCTTTCTGGGGCCGCGCTGCGGGTAGGCAGACGGGGTCGAGTCGGGGCGGCGCTTGTAATGCCTGCTCCCGCGCTAGCTAATCGTGGCCCGGCGATCCGTTTGCGGATGTTTCGGGTGTTTACAAACAACCATGAATGTAAGTATATTCGTTAGTAAGCTACTTATCTAGTCGCAACGATTTTTTGTCTTTTCCACTATGCTTGAGCGCTCCCTGCGCTCCTGACCCGAGGATCTTCATGCAATTCAAGCCAGCTGTTACCGCTCTGGTTTCCGCCGTCGCCCTGGCCTCCTTGCTCAGCGGCTGTAAAAAGGAAGAAGCGGCCCCTGCCCCGCAGACTCCCCAGGTCGGCGTCGTGACCCTGCAACCACAAGCCTACACACTGACCAACGAACTGCCGGGCCGCACCACCGCATTCCGTGTGGCTGAAGTCCGTCCTCAGGTCAATGGCATCATCCTCAAGCGCATGTTCACTGAAGGTACGGACGTCAAGGCCGGCCAGCAGCTGTACCAGATCGACCCGTCGGTGTACGAGGCCACCCTGGCCAGCGCCCAGGCCAGTGTGCAGTCTTCCAAGGCCCTGGCAGACCGCTACAAGCAGTTGATCAATGAACAGGCCGTCAGCCGTCAGGAATACGACAACGCCCGTTCCACCCAGCTGCAGAACGAAGCTACGCTGATGACTGCGCAGATCAACATGCGCTACACCAAGGTGCTGGCGCCGATCACCGGCCGCATCGGCCGTTCCGGCGTGACCGAAGGCGCCCTGGTGACCAGCGGCCAGACCGACGCCATGGCAACCATCCAGCAACTGGACCCGATCTACGTCGACGTGACCCAGTCCTCGGCGGAAATCCTCAAGCTGCGTCGTGAACTGGCCAGCGGTGCCCTGAAGAAAGCCGGCGACAATGCCGCCAAGGTGCAGCTCAAGCTTGAGGACGGCAGCAATTACGGCGTCGAAGGCAAGCTGGAGTTTTCGGAAGTGTCGGTTGATGAGACGACCGGTTCCGTGACCTTGCGCGCTGTGTTCCCGAACCCGGACCACACCCTGCTGCCTGGCATGTTCGTACATGCGAAGCTGGAAGCCGGCGTCGCCGCCCAGGCTATCCTGGCCCCGCAACAGGGCGTGACACGTGACCTCAAGGGCGTCCCGACCGCGCTGGTTGTCAATGCTCAGAACAAAGTGGAACTGCGCGAGCTCAAGGCCAGCCACACCGTCGGTACTCAGTGGCTTGTGGAAGATGGCCTGAAGGCCGGCGACCGCCTGATCACCGAAGGCCTGCAGTACGTCAAGCCTGGCGATGAGGTCAAGGCAACCGAAGCGACCAACGTCAAACCTGCTGACCCTGCCGCCGCCAACCAAGCGTCCACCGGCGGCAAAGGGGAGTAAACCATGTCGAAATTCTTTATCGACCGTCCGATTTTCGCCTGGGTGATTGCCCTGGTGATCATGCTGGTCGGTGCCTTGTCGGTTCTCAAACTGCCGATCAACCAGTATCCGGCGATCGCGCCACCTGCCATCGCCATCCAGGTGACCTACCCGGGCGCGTCCGCACAGACCGTGCAGGACACCGTGGTCCAGGTGATCGAGCAACAGCTCAACGGTATCGACAACCTGCGCTATGTGGCCTCGGAAAGTAACTCCGACGGCAGCATGACCATTACCGCCACCTTCAACCAGGGCACCAACCCTGACATCGCCCAGGTACAGGTGCAGAACAAGCTGAACCTGGCGACCCCGCTGCTGCCCCAAGAAGTGCAGCAACAGGGTATCCGTGTGACCAAGGCGGTGAAGAACTTCCTGATGGTGGTGGGCCTGGTGTCCACCGATGGCAGCATGGGCAAGGACGACCTGAGCAACTACATCGTGTCCAACATGCAGGACCCGATCTCCCGCACCTCCGGTGTGGGTGACTTCCAGGTGTTCGGTGCCCAGTACGCCATGCGTATCTGGCTGGATCCGGCCAAGCTCAACAAGTACCAGCTGACGCCGGGTGACGTTTCCACCGCCATTTCGGCGCAGAACGTCCAGGTGTCGTCCGGTCAGCTCGGCGGTTTGCCAGCCGTTGCGGGCCAGGAACTGAACGCCACGATCATTGGCAAGACGCGTCTGCAGACCGCCGAGCAGTTCCGCAACATCTTCCTCAAGGTCAACACCGATGGCTCCCAGGTGCGCGTGGGCGACGTCGCCGAGGTCGGTCTGGGCGGCGAAAACTACAGTATCGACGCACAGTTCAACGGTGCGCCGGCATCGGGCCTGGCGATCAAACTGGCCACCGGCGCCAACGCGCTGGACACCGCCAAGGCGATCCGCCAGACCATCGCCGACCTGGAACCGTTCTTCCCGCCTGGCGTGAAGGCCGTGTTCCCGTATGACACCACGCCAGTGGTCACCACCTCGATCCATAACGTGGTGGAAACCCTGGTCGAGGCGATCATCCTTGTGTTCCTGGTGATGTACCTGTTCCTGCAGAACTTCCGCGCCACCATCATCACCACCATGACTGTACCGGTGGTGTTGCTGGGTACCTTCGGTATCCTGGCGGCCGCAGGCTTCACCATCAACACCCTGACCATGTTCGGCATGGTGCTGGCCATCGGTCTATTGGTGGACGACGCCATCGTCGTGGTGGAGAACGTCGAACGGGTAATGGCCGAAGAGGGCCTGTCACCCAAGGAAGCCACCAAGAAGTCCATGGGTCAGATCCAGGGCGCGCTGGTAGGTATCGCCATGGTGCTGTCGGCCGTGCTGTTGCCGATGGCGTTTTTCGGTGGTTCCACCGGTGTGATCTACCGCCAGTTCTCGATCACGATCGTCTCGGCCATGGCCTTGTCGGTACTGGTCGCCCTGATCTTCACCCCAGCGTTGTGTTCCACCATGCTGGCGCCGATCAAGAAAGGCGAAGACCACCACAAACACGGCCGTTTCTTCAACTGGTTCAACCGCACCTTCGACAGCGGCGTGCGGAAATATGAAGCGGGCGTGGGCCACGTGCTGCGTCGCAAGATTCCCTACCTGCTGGCCTATGTGCTGATCGTGGTGGGCATGGCGTGGCTGTTCACACGCATCCCTACCTCGTTCCTGCCCGAGGAAGACCAAGGGGTTATTTTCGCCCAGGTACAAACTCCGCCAGGCTCTACCGCCCAACGTACGCAGACCGTTATCGATGACATGCGCAAGTACCTGCTCGATGACGAGAAAGGTGCGGTCAACTCGGTGTTCACCGTGAACGGCTTCAACTTCGCCGGGCGCGGCCAGAGCTCCGGCATGGCCTTCATCATGCTCAAACCCTGGGATGAGCGTAACGCCGACAATACCGCCGCTGCCCTGGCCGCGCGTGCGCAACAGCACTTCTTCAGCCTGCGCGACGCCATGGTGTTCGCCTTCGTGCCACCTGCGGTACTGGAACTGGGTAACGCCACCGGTTTCGACATCTACCTGCAGGACCGCGCCGGTATCGGCCACGACAAGCTGATGGAAGCTCGCAACCAGTTCCTGGGCATGGCCGCGCAAAGCAAGATCCTCACCCAGACCCGTCCGAACGGCCTGAACGACGAACCGCAGTTCCAGCTGGAAATCGACGACGAGCGTGCCAGCGCCCAGGGCGTGACCATCGCTGACATCAACACCACCCTGTCGGTGGCGTTGGGCGGCAGCTACGTCAACGACTTCATCGACCGCGGTCGGGTGAAGAAGGTGTATGTGCAGGGCCAGGCCAATTCGCGCATGACCCCTGAAGACCTGAACAAGTGGTATGTGCGCAACAGCGCCGGCACCATGGTTCCGTTCTCGGCCTTCGCCAGCGGCAAGTGGATCTACGGCTCGCCCAAACTGGCCCGCTACAACGGTGTGGAAGGTGTCGAGATTCTCGGCGCCCCTGCCCCAGGCTACAGCTCCGGTGAAGCCATGGCTGAAGTGGAGCGTATTGCCGCCAAACTGCCCAAGGGCGTTGGCCTGGCCTGGACGGGCCTGAGCTATGAAGAACGCCTGTCTGGCTCCCAGGCGCCCGCGCTGTACGCCATTTCGATGTTGATGGTGTTCCTCTGCCTGGCTGCCCTGTATGAAAGCTGGTCGATCCCGATCGCGGTCATCCTGGTGGTACCGCTGGGTATCATTGGTGCGCTGCTGGCCACCAGCCTGCGTGGGCTGTCCAACGACGTGTACTTCCAGGTGGGTCTGTTGACGACGGTGGGCCTGGCGGCGAAGAACGCCATTCTGATCGTCGAGTTCGCCAAGGAGTTGCACGAGCAGGGCCGCACCTACACCGAGGCGGCTATCGAGGCTTGCCGGATGCGTCTGCGTCCGATCATCATGACCTCCCTGGCGTTCATTCTGGGCGTAGTGCCACTGGCCATCTCCCATGGCGCCGGCTCTGGTAGCCAACATGCCATCGGTACCGGTGTGATCGGCGGTATGCTGACAGCCACGTCCCTGGCACTGTTCTGGGTACCGCTGTTCTTCGTCTCGGTCTCGACGCTGTTCGGTGACAAGCGCAAGAAGGACGAGCACGCATCGCATGAAGCGATCGGGTCGACTGAAACTCCACGTAACGAGGCTGGGCAATGAGCAAGTCCCTAGTGTCTATCGCGGTCGCCGCGGCCATCCTCAGTGGCTGCTCGCTGATCCCGGATTACAAGCAGCCCGCCGCCCCGGTGGCGGCGCAGTACCCGCAGGGCCCGGCGTATTCGCCGGCCCAGGCGGCGAGCATGGCCGCCGCCGAACAAGGCTGGCAGCAGTTCTTCCATGACCAGGCGTTGCAGCAACTGATCCAGGCGTCGCTGGTGAACAACCGCGACCTGAAAGTGGCGATCCTCAACGTGCAGGCCTACCAGGCGCAGTACCGCATCCAGCGTGCGGACCTGTTCCCGGCGGTCAGCGCCAACGTCACCGGCACCCGTGCCCGCACACCGGCCGACCTGAGCTCCACCGGCCAGGTCGCGGTGGGTGGCGAGTACACCGCCAACCTGGGTATCAGCTCCTACGAGCTGGACCTGTGGGGCCGTGTGCGCAGCCTCAGCCAGCAAGCCCTGGAAACCTACCTGTCGAGCGAGGAAGCCCGGCGCTCCACGCAGATCAGCCTGGTGGCCAGCGTTGCCAACGCCTATTACACCTGGCAGGCCGACCAGAGCCTGCTGAAGCTGACCGAAGACACCCTCAAGGCGTTCGAAGAAAGCTACCGTCTGACAGCGCGCAGCAGCGAAGTCGGCGTGTCCTCGGCGCTGGACCTGGCCCAGGCTCGCACGTCGGTGGAAACCGCGCGCGTCAGCCTGTCCAAATACCAGCGCCAGGTAGCCCAGGACGAAAACGCCCTGGTGCTGTTGCTCGGCGGCCCGCTGCCGGCCAACCTGGCCAAGCCGCAGCCGCTCGATGGCAACCTGCTGACCGAAGTACCGGCCGGCCTGCCGTCGGACCTGCTGCAGCGTCGTCCGGATATTCTTGAAGCCGAACATGCCCTCAAGGCAGCCAACGCCAACATCGGCGCGGCGCGGGCAGCATTCTTCCCGAGCATCACACTGACCGCTTCGGCGGGCAGCGCCAGCTCCGACCTGGGCAACCTGTTCAAGGGTGGCCAGGGCGCGTGGACCTTCGCACCGGCCATCAACCTGCCGATCTTCAACGCCGGCAGCCTGCGAGCCAGCCTGGACTACGCGAAGATCCAGAAGGACATCAACGTCGCCAACTACGAGAAAGCCATCCAGACGGCTTTCCAGGAAGTCTCCGACGGCCTGGCGGCACGCAAGACCTACAAAGAGCAGTTGCAGGCACAGAAAGACCTGGTGCAAGCCAACCAGGACTACTACCGCCTGGCCGAGCGTCGCTACCGCATCGGTGTCGACAGCAACCTGACCTTCCTGGACGCCCAGCGCTCGCTGTTCAGCGCCCAGCAGTCGGCCATCAGCGACCGCCTTTCGCAGTTGACCAGCGAGGTCAACCTGTACAAGGCGCTGGGCGGTGGCTGGTACCAGCAGACCGGGCAGGCGCAAGCTCAGCAAGAGCAGGCGCAAGCGCAGACGCCGAAGGGCTGATTCAGCTGTGTGAAGAAAAGCCCGCCTTAGTTGGCGGGTTTTTTTTGGTTCGCTTTCTGGGTGGGGCTGCAAGGTGCATGGCTTGATGGAAACTCAAACCAAGGCCCAAAAAAGAGGTACGACAACTGATGAATTTATGACATTTCTGTCAGAAACGATGCTATAAACACACCTGTTAACATATTGAAACGTCTTGATTGAAACTAACGAGTTAGTTAGTGTTCGTTTATCGCCCTGTTTGCGGTGCGACAGATTGATTCACCCCCGGCGAGCAAGCACCATCCGCTCAACAGGACAGTGAAGGATTCACCCGATCCCGTACACACAAAGACAATAACAACAGGAAACGCCACCATGCTTATTCAAGCCCCGCTGCGCCTCTGATTTACCCCGCATTCGCGAACGCTGCATGAATCACGACGAACTGAACAATCGTCGCGACGGCATCCTGTTGCCAATAATTAGAGAGACCACAACAATAATGAAAGCCATCACTCGCTCGTCCTACACCCGCAGTCTCATCGCCCTGGCCATCGCTGGCTCTTCCCTGCCCGTGCTGGCAGACGACGCCCATGGCTTCCTGGAAGACGCCAAGGTCAACCTGACCCTGCGCAACTTCTACTTCGGCCGCAACTTCACCGACAGCCAGGCGCCACAAGGCACCCAGGCCGAATGGACGCAGAACTTCATCCTCGATGCCAAGTCGGGCTTCACCCAGGGCGTGGTGGGCTTCGGTGTCGACGTGCTGGGCCTGTACTCGCAGAAACTCGACGGTGGTGGCGGCACCGGCGGTACCCAGCTGCTGCCCCTGGACAGCGATGGCAACCCGGCTGACAACTTCGGCCGCCTTGGCGTGGCCCTGAAAGCCAAGGTGTCCAACACTGAACTGAAAATCGGCGAGTGGATGCCGGTGCTGCCTATCCTGCGTTCGGACGACGGCCGTTCGCTGCCGCAGACCTTCCGCGGCGCGCAGCTTACCTCCAAGGAAATCACTAACCTGACCCTGTACGGCGGCCAGTTCCGCGACAACAGCCCGCGCAACGACGGCAGCATGAACCCCATGCAGTTGACCGGCAACACCAGCCACGAGTCGGACCGCTTCAACTTCGCCGGCGCCGAGTACACCTTCAACGACAAGCGCACCCTGGTCGGCGTGTGGTACGCGCAACTCGAAGACATCTACCACCAGCAATATGTGCAACTGGTGCATTCGCAACCGGTCGGCGCCTGGGTACTGGGGGCCAACCTGGGTTACTTCCACGGCAGCGACGACGGCAGCGCGCTGGACGGCAAGCTGGACAACAACACCTACTCGGCCCTGCTCTCGGCCAAGTATGGCGGCAGCACGTTCTACGTGGGCTTGCAGAAGCTGACCGGCGACAGCAACTGGATGCGCGTCAACGGCACCAGCGGCGGCACCCTGGCCAACGACAGCTACAACTCCAGCTACGACAACGCCCAGGAGCGCTCCTGGCAGCTGCGTCATGACTACAACTTCGCCGCCGTGGGCATTCCCGGCCTGACCCTGATGAACCGCTATATCCACGGTGACAACATCCACACCGCGACCATCGACGGTGGCAGTGAGTGGGGTCGCGAATCGGAAATTGCCTACACCTTCCAGGACGGCACCCTCAAGGACCTGAACCTGCGGTGGCGCAACTCGAGCATGCGCCGTGACTACGGCACCAGCCAGTTCAACGAGAACCGCGTGATCGTTTCGTACCCGATCAGCATCCTCTGATTCCGGCAGGGACCAGGCGAAGCTCGGAATACGGCTCGCACAAAACGCAAAAAGGGCGATGATTCCTCATCGCCCTTTTTGCGTTTCAGCCTTTTGCGATTACTCGCGGGACTCGACGCCCAACTCGTCCCACACCGACTCGGCCAGGTGGAAGGTGGCGTTGGCGGCCGGAATGCCGCAATAGATGGCGCTCTGCATCAGCACCTCCTTGATCTCGGCACGGGTGACGCCATTGTTGGCGGCGGCGCGCAGGTGCAACTTGAGCTCGTCGTTGCGGTTCATGCCGATCAGCATGGCAATGGTGATCAGGCTGCGGGTGTGACGCGGCAGGCCTGGGCGGGTCCAGATGTCACCCCAGGCGTGACGGGTGATCATTTCCTGGAACTCACCGTTGAACTCGGTGATGTTGGTCAGGCTGCGATCCACGTGGGCATCGCCCAGCACGGCGCGGCGAACTTTCATGCCTTCGTTGTAGCGTTCTTTCTCGTCCACGGACGGCTCCTCGAAATCAGTGTTTGGCCAGCAGGAAATCCAGCACGCGCTGGGTGAAGGCTTCGCCTACCTGCACGTTGGACAGGTGCGCCGCGTAGAACTCGGCGTACTCGGCACCTTTGATATGTTCTTGCAGGAAGCGCCCGTCCGCCGGCGTGGTGACCGCATCACCGGTACCGGCGATGACCAGGGTCGGCACCTTGATGCTGCCCAGTTGCTCGCGGTAATCGGCGTCGCGCACGGCGGCGCAGTTGGCGGCATAACCCTGGGGCGACGTAGCGGCCAGCATGTCGGTGATGCGCTTGGCTTCAGCCGGGTTCGCCTCGGCGTAGTCGGGGGTGAACCAGCGGGCGATGGAGGCATCGCGCAGGGCCACCATGGCAGCCTGGCCGTCGCGCAGCACGGTCTCGATGCGTGGGTTCCACACATCAGGATTGCCGATTTTCGCCGCGGTGTTGCAGACGATCAACCGGTTCAGGCGCTCGCCCGCGTTGATGCCCAGCCATTGGCCGATCAGGCCACCCATGGACAGGCCGCAGAAGTGCGCGCGGTCAATGTGCAAGGCGTCCAGCAGGGCGATCACGTCACCGCCCAGTTGCTCGATGCTGTAAGGGCCTTCGGTGACCAGCGATTGGCCATGGCCACGGGTGTCGTAACGCAGCACGCGAAAGTGCTGGGTCAGGCCGGCGATCTGCGTGTCCCACATGCCCAGGGAGGTGCCCAGGGAGTTGGACATCACCAGCACCGGCGCGTCAGCCGGGCCATCAAGTTGGTAATTCAGTTCACCATCAGCGAGTTGGATCTTGCCCACAACAGGTTCTCCTCAGGCACTAAAACGGGAATGTTCTGCCACGGCACGCTCGACCCAGACAGTCGCCTGGCCCAGGTAGTGCGCGGGGTCGAGCAGACGATCAAGCTCGTCCGCGGAAAGTTCGGCGGTCACCTTCGGCTCATCACCGAGCACCGCCCGCAGGTGGCGCTTTTCGGCCACGGCGCGCTTGCAGCACTGTTCCAGCAAATGGTGGGCAGTGTCGCGGCCCAGGCGCTGGGCCAGAACAATGCTGACCGCTTCGGCCAGCACCAGGCCTTGGGTCAGGTCCAGGTTCTTGAGCATGCGCGCGGCGTCCACCTCCAGGCCGTCGGCGAACAACTGCGCCTGCTCCAGGGCACCGGCCACCAGGCAGCATATCTCCGGCAGGGTGTCCCATTCGGCATGCCACAGGCCCAGGCTGCGCTCGTGCTCCTGAGGCATGGCGGCGAACAGGGTCGACACCAGGCCCGGCACACGGGTAGCGGCGCCGATCAGTACGGCCGCGCCTACCGGGTTGCGCTTGTGCGGCATGGTCGAAGAGCCGCCCTTGCCCGGAGCCGACGGCTCGAACACCTCGGCGGCTTCGGTCTGCATCAGCAGGCTGACATCGCGGCCCAGCTTGCCCAGGCTGCCGGCGATCAGGCCCAGCACCGAACCGAACTCCACCAGGCGGTCGCGCTGGGTGTGCCAGGGTTGTTCAGGCAGGGTCAGTCGCAGCTCTTGCGCAAGCGCTTCGGCCACCGGCATGGCGTGGTCGCCCAGGGCGGCCAGGGAGCCAGACGCGCCACCGAACTGCAGCACCAGCAAGCGCGGCTTGAGTTCCTGCAGACGCTGGCGGCTGCGGGTGACGGCCCCCAGCCAACCGGCGATCTTCATGCCCAGGGTCACGGGCGTGGCGTGTTGCAACCACGTACGGCCGGCCAGGGGCGTGGCCTTGTAGCGCTCGGCCTGGCGGGCCAGCGAATCGCCCAGCTTCACCAGGCGCTCCTCCAGCAGGTGCACGGCATCGCGCAGCTGCAGCACCAGGCCAGTGTCCATCACGTCTTGGCTGGTGGCGCCCAGGTGCACGTAGCGCTCGGCTTCCGGCGCGTGGCTGGCGATCTGTTTGCCCAGCATTTTCACCAGCGGGATCGCCGAGTTGCCGGCGCTGCAGATAGCCTCGCCCAGCGCCTGATAATCGTAGCGAGAGGCCTGGCAGGCCGCTTCGATCGGGGCCACCGCTTCGGCGGGGATCACCCCTGCCCTGGCTTCGGCACGGGCCAGGCCCGCCTCGAAGTCGAGCATGCCCTGTACCCGTCCGCGGTCGCAGAAGATGTCGCGCATGGCATCGGCGCTGAAGTAGGCATCGAACAATTGGTTGCTCGGTCTCTCGCTCATAAACCTTCCTTAAGGGCGCGCCCCCAAGCAGGGGCGCGCTATCTGGATCAGTGATCGTGATGCAGGTAAGACGGCTGCTTGGGCAGGCGCAGGCTGAACAGGAACGCGATGGCCATCATGATGGTCACGTACCAGTAGAACGCATTCTCGTTACCCCCGCTCTTGAAGCTCAGGGCCACGAACTCCGCCGAGCCACCGAAAATGGCGTTGGCCACGGCATAGGCCAGGCCCACACCCAGGGCGCGCACCTGCGGCGGGAACATCTCGGCTTTCACCAGGCCGCTGATCGAGGTGTAGAAGCTGACGATGGCCAGGGCCAGGGTAATCAGCACAAACGCCAGGAACGGACTGGTCACGGTTTTCAGTACCAGCAGGATCGGCAGGGTAAACAGCGTGCCCAGGGCGCCAAACCACAGCATCGAGGCGCGACGGCCGATCTTGTCCGCCAGCATGCCGAACAGCGGCTGCATGCACATATACAGGAACAGTGCGCCGGTCATGACGAAACTGGAGGTCTTGGCGGTCATGCCCGCGGTGTTCACCAGGTACTTCTGCATGTAGGTGGTGAAGGTGTAGAAAATCAGCGAGCCGCCGGCGGTGTACCCCAGCACGGTAATAAACGCCGGGGTATGGTTTCTGAACAACCCGACGATGCTGCCGGCGTCCTTGTCCTGGCGAGTCTCGGCGCTGGTGGTTTCCTTCAGCGAGCGACGCAGCAGCAGGGAGATCACCGCGGCGATGGCGCCCACCACGAACGGGATGCGCCAGCCCCAGGCGCGCAGTTCGTCTTCACTGAGCAGCTGTTGCAAAATCACCACTACCAGCACGGCCAGCAACTGGCCGCCGATCAGGGTCACGTACTGGAAGGAAGCAAAGAAACCGCGCTGGCCGCGCAGGGCCACTTCACTCATGTAGGTGGCGGTGGTGCCGTACTCGCCGCCCACCGACAGGCCCTGGAACAGCCGGGCCAGCAACAGCAGGGCCGGTGCCCACAGGCCAATGCTTTCATAGCCCGGCAGGCAGGCGATCACCAGCGAGCCGGCACACATCATCAGCACCGAGATCATCATGGAGTTCTTGCGGCCGTGGCGGTCGGCCACGCGGCCGAAGATCCAGCCGCCGATGGGGCGCATCAGAAAACCGGCCGCGAACACACCAGCCGTGTTGAGCAACTGCACGGTGGCATCGGCGGACGGGAAGAAATGCGGCGCGAAGTAGATCGCGCAGAAGGCATACACATAGAAGTCGAACCATTCGACCAGGTTGCCCGAGGAAGCGCCGACGATTGCAAAGATGCGTTTGCTCCGCTCTTCGCCGGTGTAGTGAGTTGTTGTCATCTTCTTATCACTCGTTAAGGTTGGTACAGCCTAGACATATACCGTAACAACCCCCTGCAACAAAACAATTACCCGAAAGCCCAAGGGCCTTGCGTGGAGGCTCCTGGGCATTTCGGGTAACCGGACTGCTCTGTATCAGACGCGTTCGATGGCCAGTGCCAGGCCTTGGCCGACACCCACGCACATGGTTGCCAGGCCTTTCTTGCCGCCGGTTTTTTCCAGCTGGTGCAAGGCGGTCAACACGATACGCGCGCCACTCATGCCCAGCGGGTGGCCCAGGGCAATGGCGCCGCCGTTGGGGTTGACCTGCGGGGCGTCGTCGGCGATGCCCAGTTCGCGCAGCACGGCAAGACCCTGGCTGGCGAAGGCTTCGTTGAGTTCAATAACGTCGAAATCGCTGACGGCAACGCCCAGGCGCTCGGTCAGCTTGCGCACCGCCGGCACCGGGCCAATACCCATGACGCGCGGGGCGACGCCGGCGCTGGCCATGCCCAGTACCCGGGCACGTGGCTTGAGGCCGTGTTTTTTCACGGCCTCGGCCGACGCCAGGATCAGCGCTGCCGCGCCGTCGTTGACGCCCGAAGCATTGCCGGCGGTGACGGTCTTGTCAGGGCCATTGACCGGCTTGAGCTTGGCCAGGGTTTCGATAGTGGTATCGGCGCGGGGGTGCTCGTCGGTATCGACGATGGTTTCACCCTTTTTGTGGGCGACGCGCACCGGCACGATCTCTTCGGCAAAGTAACCGGCGGCCTGGGCGGCGGCGGTGCGCTGCTGGCTGCGCACGGCGAAGGCGTCCTGGTCGGCGCGGGAGACCTTGTAGTCATCGGCGACGTTATCGGCGGTCTGTGGCATGGCGTCGACGCCATACTGGGCCTTCATCAGCGGGTTGATGAAGCGCCAGCCGATGGTGGTGTCTTCCAGCTTCATGTTACGCGAGAACGCAGCGTCGGCCTTGCCCATCACGAACGGGGCGCGGGACATGGACTCCACGCCACCGGCGATGGCCAGCTCCATTTCGCCACTGGCGATGGCGCGGAACGCAGTCCCGATGGCGTCCATGCCCGAGGCGCACAGGCGGTTGAGGGTCACGCCGGGGATAGTCTCCGGCAGGCCGGCCAGCAGCAGGGCCATGCGGGCAACGTTACGGTTGTCTTCACCGGCCTGGTTGGCGCAGCCCAGGAATACTTCGTCCACGGCGCTCCAGTCGACTTGCGGGTTGCGTTCGATCAGCGCCTTGATGGGCGCTGCCGCCAGGTCGTCCGCACGGACAGTGGACAAGCCACCACCAAAACGGCCAATGGGGGTGCGAATCGCGTCGCAGATGAATACTTCACGCATCAAGCTTCTCCTGGTATCTGGCCGTGAGCGGTGACAGCTCAAAAATAAAAAAGGCGCGAGGGGCACGCCAGAATGGGTAGCAGATTAAGCTCCCGAATTTCGCTAAACAATCCGATAATCGACCTTTTGTGCGATCAGCGAACCAATCCTTACCCTGCTATGCATCTCTTTTTCGCTGTGGGACCGAGCGCAGCTCCGGAAGCGAACGCCGCGCCCCAGCAACACTGGCGCGGCGCCCTTTTCCCGGGCTTTCCCCTGCCCCGCAGGCAATCTTTACGTAGCGTCAGCGTGGCTGACCATGCCTTTGATGATGACCGCCGCGGTAGCCAGCGCCGCCGGAACCACCAACGCCGTCAGCACCTGCTCGAAGTTCCAGCCCAGGCCCAGCAGGGTCGCGCCCATCCAGGCACCCAGAATAGCCCCGAAGCGACCGATGCCCAGCATCCACGATACGCCGGTGGCGCGGCCCTGGGTGGGGTAGAAACGCGCGGCCAGGGACGGCATCGCCGATTGCGCGCCGTTCACGCACATGCCGGCCACCAGTACCAGGGTCGCCAGCACCGTGATATGGCCCAGGCTCTGGCCCACGGCGTAGGCGAACACACCCGCCAGCAGGTAGAAGGTGCCAATGACCTTGTGCGGGTTGAACCGGTCCATGGCCCAGCCCACGCCCACCGCGCTCAATACACCGCCGAACTGGAACAGCGCGCCGATGAAGGCGGCCTGCTCCATGCTCGCGCCGCTGTCACGCATCAGCGTAGGCAACCAGCTGGTCAGCAGGTAGACGATCACCAGGCCCATGAAATAGGTCAGCCACAGCAACAGGGTGCCAACGCTGTAGGTACCCGAGAAAATCACCGCCAGCACGTTGCGGCCCTTGACGGTCTTCTGTTCCGGCACGCTGAAACTGCCCGCTTCGGCCACCACCGCCGGGGCAATGGGCGCCAGGGTCCGGCGAATACGGTCAGTGCCCCGGTTGCGCACCACCAGGAAGCGCGCCGATTCCGGCAGCCACACCAGCAGCACCACGCCCAGCACGATCGGCAGCAGGCCGCCCACCAGCAGCAGGCTATGCCAGCCATAAGCCGGGATCAGCTTGGCGGAAATGAAACCACCACCGGCCATGCCCAGGTTGAAACCGCAGAACATGCTGGTGACCAACAGCGAACGGAAACGCTCCGGGGTGTACTCGGACAACAGCGTGGTGGCATTGGGCATGCCCGCACCCAGGCCCAGCCCGGTCAGGAACCGCAGTACCAGCAGTTGGTCGACGTTGCCGCTGTAGGCCGAGGCCAGGCTGAAGGCACCGAACAACAGCACCGCGCCCACCAGCACTACTTTGCGGCCAAACCGGTCGGCCAGCGGCCCGGAACCCAGGGCACCGAACACCATGCCTATCAGCGCGGCGCTCATCACGGGGCCGAGGCTGGCGCGGTCGATGCCCCAATCCTGGGACAGTGCCGGGGCAATGAAGCCCATGGCGGCCGTGTCCAGGCCGTCCAGGAAGACAATCAGGAAACACAGGATCACCACCCGCCACTGGTAACGGGACAGGGGTTGGGCGTTGATGAAGGACTGCACATCGAGGCAGTTCCCTACAGCAGCTTGTGGACGATTCATTATTCTTATTCCGCAAAAGACGCGCAGGAGCACGTATGCCGGCTCTGGACCTGCATACTCAACAAGATAGCGGTGGAACGGGGGTCAGGCTCCGCGGTTTCGCTGCGGGCAGACGTGCGGGCAGCACGCGGGACGGTAGGGGGTCATGAGGTTAACCTCTCGCACTTTATTATTGGAAAAGGCCGAACGGGGTTCGGCCTGTGCGGGCGACATTAATCAGCGCCGCGAACCGGCGCAATTCGACAAACGCATATCTGTGCGTTTATCGAACAGCAACGGCTGGTTGGTCAGGAGAACAATTGCGCACTGAGGTCGCGGCTGGCGTTGAGCATGATCGGCAGGATGCGCTGTTCAAGCTCGGTGCGGCTGGCGCGCCCCGCATGGGTGCTGACGTTCAAGGCGGCAAGTACCTGGCCCGAGGCGTCGTAGACCGGCACCGCGATGGACCGCAGCCCCTGCTCCAGCTCCTGGTCGACAATGCACCAGCCCTGCTGGCGAACCAGTTGCAGGCACTCGAGCAGCGCTTCGGTAGTGGTCAACGTACGGCTGGTCTTGGGCTGCAGTTCGACATGCTCCAGGTAATCCTTGAGCGACACATCGTCCAGCGCCGCCAGCAGGATACGGCCCATGGACGTGCAATAGGCCGGCAACCGCCCGCCCACGGCCAGGTCCACGGAGATCAGGCGCTGGGTGGTGGCCGAACGCGCGATGTAGAGAATGTCGTCGCCTTCCAGGGTGGCCATGTTGCAGGCCTCGTGCAGTTGCTCGCTCATGCGGTCCAGGTACGGCTGGGCCGTCACCGCCAGCGGCGTGGACGACAAGTAGGCGTGCCCCAGGGTCAGCACCTTGGGCAACAGCGAGTAGGTACGGCCATCGGTGGTGGCATAACCCAGCTTGATAAGGGTGTGCAGGCAGCGGCGCACGGCAGCGCGGGGGATTTCGGTACGGTGGCTGATCTGGGCGATGGTCAGGTGGCGCTTGCGCTCCTGAAACGCCTGCACCACGGCAAGCCCGCGGGCCAGCGAGGTCATGAAATCGGGATCGCCGGCGAACGCCTGGATTCGCTTGGCCGGTGACGCCACGATCGGCGGGGCCAACGAGGTGAATGAATTGCGCAGTTGATCGTTCATTCCGGGTCCTTTGCATGGTCAATCTGTACGACGAGGCTTTCCTCAGGGGCGATTATCGAACCATCGACCGATAATCGCAATTGACCATTTGGTAGGTTGCTTATACCTTTCTACTGCCACCAATGTGGCTTCTTGGAGAGACTGGTCAGGTACCCACCAAAGAAGTCTCAGGCACGGCCTTGCCCCGGGGTGAGGCCGTTTTGATTTTCCGCCGGCGGGCAACGGCTCGCGGCCAGTAACAAAATGCACACTTAAAGTTGCCCGGACAGCCCCGCGCATCAATAGTGTTATGCGCACGGGTTGCTATAATAAAAGCCGTGACGCTTGTGACAGTTTAGTTCACTGGCGAGCATGACTCCGTCACGGCCAACCTGTTTTGCGCCGCACGGCCCGCCGGGCGTCCGAGCCCCGGCCTCTGCTGAACAATAACCAGACTGTTGCTACGACAGCCCCTGTTCCGGTGACGTGGCCGCCTGCCAGCCTGGCAGTGCGCAACACCGGACTGATCAAGAACCATTAGGTAACAATGTGACGAAAGATGAACTGCGCGTGGAACTTGAGCGCCAGGAACAACGTTACAAGGAAGTTTACGGCGGAGAAGTCACCACTTACGCCGCCCAACCGGAACCTGAACGCAAACCTTGGCGCAAACGCGCCAGCCTCCTTGACCAGGCATTTGCCCAGGAACTGCAGAAAATCGAAAAGGATCTCCACAGCGAGGAACCTTAGGGGGCTGAAGGCACTCTGATGGCGTGGCCGAGGGTCAAACCGATCATTGCCGACTGATGACAGCGGTGTGACGGAAAATTTCATACGCCCGTTTGAGGGGGTGAAAACCGGCCACCGGACCTTCGTTTTTGCTGCCAAAGCCCGATATTCTGCGGCTTTCACCCGCCTGAACCACCAGGCGGGCAGTACCTGACCGACCTGACCAAATAGTTGAAAATTGTTACCGATCGGCTGCCGGGGCATCGATTTCCGGGGTTTTCTGGCATAATCGCGCCCCCTTATGACCGGGTCAGAAAACCTTCATGATTGATTTATTCCACGGAGTCGACGCCTGGGTACTGGTGAGCCTTTTCCTGGCGCTCGCTTTTGTCCTGGCTTTCGAGTTCATCAATGGCTTTCATGACACCGCCAACGCGGTCGCCACAGTCATTTATACCAAAGCCATGCCGCCTCACCTGGCCGTGTTCTTCTCCGGTGCCTTCAACTTCCTGGGCGTGCTGTTTGGCGGTGTGGGCGTCGCTTATGCCATCGTTCACCTGCTGCCGGTCGAGCTGCTGATCAACGTCAACACAGGCAAGGGCCTGGCCATGGTGTTCTCGCTGCTGGCCGCGGCCATCGCGTGGAACCTGGGCACCTGGTACTTCGGCATTCCGTCGTCCAGCTCGCACACCCTGATCGGTTCGATCCTGGGCGTGGGCCTGGCCAATGCCCTGCTCAACCACATTCCCCTGGCCAACGGCATCAACTGGCAGAAAGCGATCGATATCGGCGCGTCGCTGGTGGTCTCCCCCATCGTCGGTTTTGTGTTGGCGGGCCTCATCCTCGTGGGCCTGAAGTGGTGGCGGCCGCTGTCCAACATGCACAAGACCCCTGAACAGCGCAAAAAGACCGACTCCAAGAAGCACCCGCCGTTCTGGAACCGCCTGGTACTGGTGGTCTCGGCCATGGCCGTGAGCTTCGTGCACGGCTCCAACGACGGTCAGAAGGGCATCGGCCTGATCATGCTGGTGTTGATCGGCATCGTCCCGGCGCAGTTCGTACTGGACCTGAGCAGCACCACCTACCAGATCGAGCGTACCCGTGACGCCACCTTGCACCTGAGCCAGTTCTACCAGCGCAACGAAGCCAGCCTGGGCGAATACCTGGCCCTGGGCAAAGCCCGCAGCGGCGACCTGCCCGACCAGTTCCGCTGTGAACCACAGCAGACCGAACCGACCATCGCCGCCTTGCAGGGCACCTTGCAAGGCGTGTCGGATTACCACTCGCTGGCACCGGAAAAGCGCATTGAAGTGCGCCGCTACCTGCTGTGCCTGGACGACACCGCGCGTCAGGTAGGCAAGTTGCCAGCGCTGGACTCGCGTGAAAAGTCCGACCTGGAGAAACTACGCAAGGACCTGACCGTTACCACCGAGTACGCGCCTTTCTGGGTCGTGGTGGCAGTGGCGCTGGCGTTGGGTCTTGGCACCATGATCGGCTGGAAGCGTGTGGTACTGACCATCGGCGAGAAAATCGGCAAGCAGGGCATGACCTATGCCCAGGGCATGTCGGCGCAGATCACCGCGGCCCTGTCCATCGGCCTGGCCAACGTCTTCAGCCTGCCGGTTTCGACCACGCACGTGCTGTCGTCGGGCGTGGCCGGCACCATGGTCGCGAACAAGAGCGGCCTGCAGGGCGGCACCATCAAGACCATCATGCTGGCCTGGGTACTGACCCTGCCCGCATCGATGGCGCTGGCGGCCGGGCTGTTCTGGTTGTCCTCGAAAGTGGTGGGTTAATACCCGCCGCAACGGAAAAGGC
The DNA here is from genome assembly GCF_029623465.1 of Pseudomonas sp. RIT-To-2. Classification (NCBI taxonomy): domain Bacteria; kingdom Pseudomonadati; phylum Pseudomonadota; class Gammaproteobacteria; order Pseudomonadales; family Pseudomonadaceae; genus Pseudomonas; species Pseudomonas sp. RIT-To-2. Next base: position 145,257 of record NZ_JAPYKM010000002.1, read on the forward strand.
GCCTGCGGGCGCCTTTTTCATGCCTGTCCCTACCTCCAGCCCAAAAGCGCCCCGCAAGGCGTCCAGACCTAACGCCGCTTCTTGCCCCCCAGCAACGACCCCATCAAGCCGCGCACCAACTCGCGCCCCAACTGGTTCGCCGCCTGGCGCATGGCCGATTTGATGGCCTGCCCCGCTACCCCACCCAGCAGTTCGCCGGCCCTGTCGGCCAGGCTGGTGCCGGCCGGCGCGGGCTCGGTGCTTTCCTCAGCGGGCGGTGCTTTGCGGGCCAACAGTATTTCGTAGGCCGACTCCCGGTCGATGGGCTGGTCATAGCGCCCGGCCAGCGGCGAGGCGGCGATGATGGCCTGGCGCTCGGCCTCGCTCAGCGGGCCGATCCGCGATTGCGGTGGCGCCACCAATACCCGCTGGACCATGGCCGGGGTACCCTTGTCCTGCAAGGTCCCCACCAACGCTTCGCCAATACCCAGCTCGGTCAATACCGCCAGGGTGTCGAAAGCCGGGTTGGCCCGGAAACCCTCGGCCACCGCCTTCAAGGCTTTCTGCTCTTTGGCGGTGAACGCCCGCAGGCCGTGCTGCACCCGCAACCCCAGTTGCGCCAGCACGTTGTCCGGCAGGTCCGTGGGCGACTGCGTGACGAAATACACCCCGACGCCCTTGGATCGAATCAGCCGCACCACCTGTTCAAGGCGCTCTTGCAGGGCTTTGGGTGTACCGGCGAACAACAGGTGCGCTTCGTCGAAGAACAATGCCAGCAACGGCTTGTCGGCGTCGCCACGCTCGGGCAACTGCTCGAACAATTCGGCCAGCAACCACAACAGAAAGGTGGCATAGACCTTGGGTGCCTCATGCACCAGGCGGCTGGCGTCGAGCAAGTGGATGCGGCCGCGCCCATCCGCGGCCGGCGCCAGCAGGTCAGCCAACTGCAACGCGGGCTCCCCGAACAAGGCGTCGGCGCCCTGTTGCTCCAGGGTCGCCAGGCGCCGCAGGAGCGCCTGGGTGGAACCGGTGGTCATCAGCGCGCTGTCATCACCCAGCACGGCGGGGTTGTCACGCAAGTAGCCCAGCAACGCCTTGAGGTCTTTGAGGTCAAGCAGCAGCAACCCTTCGCGGTCAGCCACCTTGAACGCGGCGTAAAGGGCCGCTTGCTGGCTATCGGTCAACTCAAGCAGGCTGCCAAGCAACAGCGGGCCCATTTCGCTGAGCGTGGTGCGCAACGGGTGGCCACTGTGCCCCTGCACATCCCACAACGTCACCGGGAAGGCCTGTGGGCGGTGGCCCAGCCAGGGCATGCCGGCGATACGCTCGGCCACCTTGCCACTGGGGGCACCCGCAGCGCCCAGGCCACACAGGTCACCCTTGATATCAGCGGCAAACACTGCCACGCCAGCATCGCTGAACGCCTCGGCCAGCCGCTGCAAAGTGACCGTCTTGCCGGTACCGGTGGCGCCGGCGATCAGCCCGTGACGGTTGGCCAGGCGCAGTTGCTGGCCCACGGGCAGCCCCGCCAGGTCAGCCCCGACAAGCAATTGCGCGATGTCCGCCATTTCATCACCCCGCTCAAGTTTTACCCAGCCCCGGTCGATAGCGTGTAGGCAAGTCCCAACAAATCGAAAAACAGCTCGCCCCCGCCTTTAAGGGATGAAGGCTTTGCTCAACTCTCCCTGCCCTGATTTAGACCTTAGCGGATCGTATGCCTCATGACTAAAAACCTGAGATTCAGCCACAAGATTCTCATCGCGGCCTCCCTGATCGTGATGGCCGCTTTTGCGCTGTTCACCCTGTACAACGATTACCTTCAGCGCAATGCCATTCGCCAGAACCTGGAGAGTTACCTCCACGAAATGGGCGACGTGACGTCGACCAACATCAGTACGTGGCTGGGCGGGCGTATCCTGCTGGTGCAGAACGTCGTTGAAAACATCCAGCTCAACCCGGACCCTGCCAATGTCTACCATGTGCTGGAACAGCCGACGCTGCTCAACAACTTCCTGAATATCTACCTGGGCGACCCCGAAGGGCACTTCTACAACAAGCCGGTGACCACCATGCCGGCAGGTTATGACCCACGCGTGCGCCCTTGGTACAAAAGTGGCCTGGCGACCAACGGTGCCTTCCTGACCGAGCCCTACATCGACATGAGCACCGGCAAGCTGGTGATTTCCATCGTGCAGGCGGCCAATAAAGGCAACACCAACCTGGGCGTGGTGGGGGGCGACCTGAGCCTGGACACCATGGACAAGATCATCCGCTCGCTGGACTTCGGCGGCATGGGCCACGCCTTCCTGGTCAGCGCCGACGGCAAGATCCTGGTCCATCCTGACCGCGACCTGGTCATGAAAACCCTCAAGGACATGGCACCCGACGCCAACCTGGTGATCGATGACAAGCTGCATGAAGTGCAGATCGGCGGCAAGACCCGCATTGTCACGTTCGCCCAGGTCAAAGGCCTGCCTTCGGTGAACTGGTACATCGGGCTCTCCGTGGACCGGGAAAAAGCCTACGCTGCCCTCAGCCAATTCCGCGCCTCGGCCTTCATCGCCACTGTCGTTGCCGTGGTCATCATCATCGCCTTGCTGGGCATGCTGATGCGCGTGCTGATGGGCCCGCTGAACACCATGATCCGGGCCATGGAAAATATCGCCGAAGGTGAAGGCGACCTGACCCGCCGCCTGCAGATCCACAGCCACGACGAGTTCGGCCTGCTGGGCCGAGCCTTCAACCGCTTCGTAGAGCGTGTCCACGGCTCGATCCGCGAAGTGTCTTCGGCCACCGAACAGGTCAACGAAGTGGCCCTGCGCGTGGTGGCAGCCTCCAATTCATCGATGCTCAACTCCGACGAACAGGCCAACCGCACCAACAGCGTGGCCGCGGCCATCAACCAGCTGGGCGCCGCCGCCCAGGAAATCGCCCACAACGCGGCGCAGGCTTCGCAACAGGCCACCAGCGCCCGGCGCCTGGCCGAGGAAGGCCAGCAAGTGGTGGATAACAGTATTCAGGCCATGAACCGCCTGTCAGACCTGATCAGCACCTCCAGCGGCCATATCGAGACCCTCAACAACAAGACGGTGAACATCGGTCAGATTCTCGAGGTGATCACCAGCATTTCCCAGCAGACCAACCTGCTGGCGCTGAACGCGGCCATTGAAGCAGCCCGCGCCGGCGAAGCCGGCCGCGGCTTTGCGGTGGTGGCTGACGAAGTGCGCAACCTGGCCCACCGGACCCAGGAGTCGGCACAGCAAGTGCAGAACATGATCGAGGAACTGCAGGTAGGCGCCCGTGCGTCGGTCAGTACCATGGGTGAAAGCCAGCGCCACAGCCAAGACAGCGTTTCGATCGCCAACCAGGCCGGCGAGCGCCTTGGCAGCGTCACCGTGCGCATTGGCGAAATCGACGGCATGAACCAGTCGGTGGCCACCGCCACCGAGGAGCAGACTGCCGTGGTCGAATCGATCAACATGGACATCAACGAGATCAACACCCTGAACCAGGAAGGTATCGAGAACCTGCAGTCCACCCTGCGGGCCTGCTCCGACCTGGAACAGCAGGCCGCGCGCCTCAAGCAACTGGTAGGCAGCTTCCGCATCTGACCCCCGCCAACCGCGCCCTTGCCCACCGGGCGCGATTGGATCGAACAACTGTCCCTGGCAGCGGTCAACCTTAGGGAATGACACTGCGCAGGGATACCGATCGTGCATATCGCTGACATCACCATGTTCTACGCCCCAGCCAGTGGTGGCGTGAGAACCTATCTTGATGCCAAACACCGGCGCCTGAAGCTGACGCCCGGTGTACGCCACAGCCTCTTGATTCCCGGGCCGGCGCTGAACGAAGACAACGGCGTCTACCAGGTTCCAGCCCCGGCCCTGCCCTTTGGCAACGGTTACCGCTTCCCGCTGCGCCTGGCTCCCTGGCGCAATGTGCTCAAGGACCTGCAGCCCGACCTGATCGAAGTCGGCGACCCCTACCTCACCGCCTGGGCCGCACTGGATGCACGCCGGCAGCTGGATGTACCGGTGATTGGTTTTTATCACTCCGACCTGCCGCTGCTGGTCAGCAACCGCATGGGCAACTGGTTTACCCCCAATGTCGAAGCCTATGTGAGCAAGCTCTACGGCAATTTCGACCGGGTGTTGGCCCCCAGCCAGGTCATGGCTGACAAACTGTGCAGCCTGGGCGTGGGTAATGTGCACGTCCAGCGGCTGGGCGTGGACCTGGCGACTTTCAACCCCAGCCTGCGGGACGCCAGGCTCAAGGCGGAGCTGGGCATCCCCGAAGAAACCCGGCTACTGATCTTCGCTGGCCGCGGCTCCAAGGAGAAAAACCTACCGGTGCTGTTGCAGTGCATGAAGCGCCTGGGGCCCAAATACCATTTGCTGCTGGTAGGTTCGCACATGCCGGCCAATGTGCCGCGCAACGTCAGCGTATACGAGCAGTTCCGCCCAGCTCACGAGCTGGCAAGGCTGCTGGCCAGCGCCGATGCCCTGGTGCATGCCGGCGACCAGGAAACCTTCGGCCTGGTGATTCTGGAAGCCATGGCCAGCGGTATCCCGGTGGTGGCCGTCAACGCCGGGGCTTTCAGCGAAATCGTGCACCCGGACTGCGGCCTGCTGTGCCGCCCCAACGACCCCGTGGCCATGGCCGATGCGGTGCGCGAACTGTTCACCCAGGCCCCCGCCGACCTTGGCGTCCGCGCCCGCTTGCACGCTGAGCAGCATTACGCCTGGGACACCGTGGTCACCGGTTTGCTGGAACACTACCGCGCGGTGCTTGGCACCAGCGCCCACAAGGTGGCCCGCCATGGCTGAAGTGATGCTGGTACTGCATGACGTGTCCCCACAGAGCTGGGAAGACTACAAACCCTTCGTCGATGCCGTGGACGCACTGGGCGATGTGCCCATGACGTTATTGGTGGTTCCGGACTTCCACCACCACAACCATGTGCACAACTTTCCGGCCTTCCGGCGCATGATGGACCTGCGCCTGGCGCGCGGCGACGAACTGGCCCTGCATGGTTTTTACCACGCCGATGACGGCCCGATACCCCACACCCCGCGGGACTACTTCATGCGCCGGGTGTACACCTGGGAAGGCGAATTCTACGGTTTGTCGGAAGCTGACGCGCAGACCCGCCTGGAAGCGGGCCTTGATGTGTTCGCCCGCAACGACTGGCCGGTGCACGGGTTCGTGGCCCCTGCCTGGCTGATGAGCGAAGGCACTCGCCAGGCTTTGAAACGCTTGCCCCTGGCCTACACCAGCGACCCTCAGCACCTGTACCGGCTACCGGACTTTGCCCAGGTATCGGCCCCGGGCCTAGTCTGGAGCGCCCGCAGCGCGTGGCGCCGAGGCCTGTCCAAAGTCATCAGCGACTGGCGCCAGCAACAATGGCAGCAGGCCCCGTGCATTCGCCTGGGGTTGCACCCGGTGGACATGCGCCATGGCTACTCCCGCGATTACTGGTTGCAGACCCTCGTTAGCCTGTTGGAACAAGGGCGCGTGCCCATGACCAAGTTCGCCTGGCTGCAGCATCAGGCTCAACAGCGCCGGGCTGCATGAAGCGCTGGCTGTGGCTGGCGGCAGCGCTGCTGTTGGCGGTGCTGATCCCGCTGTGGCTGGGGGGTCCCGAGATGCTGGCTCGCCTGCAACGCTTCCCCGCTCCCTTGTGGCCAGTGATGCTGGCCATGATTGGCCTGTGCTGGTGCATCAACGCCTTGCGCTTGCGCCTGTTGCTGGGCGCCCTGGCCGGCCGGCTGACAGGCCGACGCTGCCTGGGTACCGTGATGGCCACCGAGTTCGCTATCTGCGCCACGCCGGGCGGCAGCGGTGGGCCACTGACGCTACTGGCATTGCTGGGCCGCCATGGGCTCAGGCCGGCACAGGCCAGCGCGGTGTTTGCCATGGACCAGTTGAGCGACCTGGCGTTTTTTCTCTGTGCCTTGGGCGCGATATTCTTCTACGCACTCTTTCACCACCTCAACCACAGCCTTCAATGGCTGCTGACCCTCAGCGCCCTGCTGATGTTCGGGGGCCTGGCCCTGGGGGTGGCAGTGGTGCGTTGGCACCGGCAGGTGTTGCGCTTCAATGGCCGGTTACTGCGGCTTGTGGGGGTGAATGCGGGCAAGCGGCGACGCTGGGCGCGCAAGCTGCTGCATTTTCTCGAAGCCTTCAGCGACACATTCAAGCTGCCCCGGCCGACGCTGGTCAAGGTATTCGCCCTCACGTGCCTGCACTGGGCCGTGCGTTACAGCGTGCTGTACCTGGCGTTGCTCGGGCTGGGCGCGCAAGTGGACTGGGCATGGACGTTTCTGATCCAGATGCTGTCGCTCAGTGCAGGGCAGTTCAGCCTGTTGCCTGGCGGCGCGGGCGCGGCGGAATTGACTTCTGCGGCGCTGCTGGCGCCCATGGTGGGCAAATCGACGGCGGCCGCGGCGATTCTGATCTGGCGGGTAGTGACTTACTACTTCTACCTGGTGGCGGGGGGGCCGGTATTCGTGCTGATGCTGGGCCGGCCTCTGTTGCACAAGCTCAAGGGTGCGCTGTAGGACGCCGTTCCCAAGCTTCGCCCGGTCCAGCGATGGCCTTCGCCGACGCGAGGGGCCGGGCGAAGCTCGGGAAGGGCGCTGCGTGAATCAAGCCTGCGGATCCTGCGGGTGGGTTTCTTCCCACAACTGCTCAGCCCCGGGAAAATCCGTCCCATCCTCGTCGCTGAGCGCATCCGGGTCATACCGGCTCAGGCAGCCCTCGCCCACCGTGGGCGGCGGGGTGACGGCGGCTTTGTCGCGTGGATCGCTCATCACCCGCCGCTCCATGGGTCAGTTGAACACGACAGTCTTGTTGCCGTGCACCAGCACGCGGTCTTCCAGGTGGTAGCGCAACCCGCGGGCCAGCACCATTTTTTCCACGTCGCGGCCGAAGCGCACCATGTCTTCGATGCTGTCGCTGTGGCTCACGCGCACCACGTCCTGTTCGATGATAGGCCCGGCATCGAGTTCTTCGGTCACGTAGTGACACGTGGCGCCGATGAGCTTCACGCCGCGCATGGACGCCTGGTGGTACGGCTTGGCCCCCACGAACGAAGGCAGGAAGCTGTGGTGAATGTTGATGACCTTGCCCGCGTAAGCCTGGCAGATCTGCGGCGGCAGGATCTGCATGTAGCGTGCCAGCACCACCACGTCAGCCTGATGCTGGTCGACCAGGCGCGACACTTCGGCGAACGCCGGCTGCTTGTCCTTCGGGTCAACGGGCACATGGAAATAGGGAATGCCATGCCACTCGACCATGCTGCGCAGGTCATCATGGTTGGAGATCACGCAGGCGATCTCGCAGTCCAGCTCGTCGCTGTGCCAGCGGTGCAACAAGTCAGCCAGGCAATGAGACTCGCGGCTGGCCATCAGCACCACGCGTTTCTTCTGTTCCGTGTCGGTAATGCGCCACACCATGGAAAACTCTTCGGCGATGGGCGCGAAGGCCTCGCGAAATGCTTCGATACCAAATGGCAGGGTGTCGGCGCGGATTTCATGGCGCATGAAGAACCAGCCACTCTGGTCATCGGAGTGGTGACTGGCCTCATTGATCCAGCCGTTATGGGAAGCCAGGAAATTACTGACTTTGGCGACAATGCCAACGCGGTCCGGGCAAGCGATAACCAGCCGAAAAGTGCGCATGTGGGGAAACTCCAAGACTTCGCAAAGGCGGCTATTCTAGCGTTTGTTCAGCAAAACTGCAGTATTCCTTGCGCGCTGCGCGGGCCCCACGCTTCAATCCCCTACCGCGATCAGGGGTAATGGCTCATGGCTACTCTACGCAGCGGTGCCATTATCCCCGACCGGGCAACTGCGCCGCCGTTCAAACTTAACTGCACGGCCGACCCTCGTGATTAAATTAACGTCATTTACACAGTGTGCGGCGGTTTAATGTTTACTTGAACAAGCGCTATGACTATTATTGAGCCAACTGTATCCCTGACACACCGCATTCATAAGGTCCTGCACATGTCCCTGATCAACGAATACCGCGCTACAGAAGAAGCCATCAAAGAACTGCAAGCCCGTTTGAAGAACCTGTCGCAAGACGACAAACTGCAAACCGAGCTGGAATTCGAAGGCAAACTGCGCGCCCTGATGGGTGAATACCAGAAATCCCTGCGCGACATCATCGCCCTGCTGGATCCTGAAGCCAAGCTGAACAAAGCCCCACGCGGTGGCGCTGTAAAAACCACCGGCACCAAGCGTGCTCGTAAAGTTAAGCAGTACAAAAACCCGCACAACGGTGAAGTCATCGAAACCAAAGGCGGCAACCACAAGACCCTGAAAGAGTGGAAAGCCAAGTGGGGCGGCGATGTGGTTGAAGGTTGGGCAACTCTGCTGGGCTGATTGATTCGGCCCCGGCCCTGTCAACCCATCAAGAAAAACGCCGGCGTGATGCCGGCGTTTTTTTATGCGCGCGGGAAACGTTATATAGCCAACCGCTGGCGCAGTTGCTCCACATGGGCCTGCCACTGTGCCAGTACTTGCAGCTGCGCAGGCGTCGCGTTGGCCTGCCAGGGCAACAATGCCTCGGCGAAACCGGCCAGCGTATTCGGGGCACCCCACGCCTCGTCCGTCAGGCGTTGCTGGCAGAAGTGCAGCCAGGCTGCGCGCTCCTCATCGTTCAACGTATCCGGAAAGTTACGTGCGCGATAGCGAAACAATAACTCAGGCAAACGCTCGTCATCGAACATCCACGTCTGCGTGGCCAACTGTTGTGGGTCCAGAGTGCGAACCTGCTCACACAACCGACGATCACGGTCGCCGATAAAGCCGCCGTATAACTGTTGTTCAGGGTCACTCACCTCGGCAAAGGCCTCCTCAGCGTAGAGCAAAGGCAATTTATCCTGCCATACATGCTGCGCCTGGCTCAGCTGCTCCGCCCGCTGCCGATAAAGATTCATGTCCAACTGTAAACGTTCGCGATCCTCATCACGGACTACGCCAAGCGGTGCGAGCACCGGACAGCGGTTGACGTGAATCAGCTTCAATGGCACCGGTAATTGCCCATCGGGCAACTCATCACGGCGGCAATACAAACGCTGACGCAACACTTCTGCATTTTCGTCCAGCAGGGGCTGAGGGTCGCCATGCAGGTCGCACACAATCAGTGCGTTTCGATTACGCGGGTGCCAGGCCAATGGCAATACCACACCCAGGTAATTGCGTTCGGCAGAAAAGCGCCCGGAGATATGCACCAGCGGCTGCAATAAGCGGATCTGATCCATTACTTTCTGCTTGCTGCGTGCCTGGTATAACCAGTTATACAGTTTGGGCTGGCGTTCACGAATCAGCCGTGCAAGGGCAATGGTGGCACGCACATCAGACAGTGCATCGTGGGCCTGGCCGTGATCAATGCCGTTGGCCGCCGTCAACAATTCAAGCTTCATGCTGACCCGGCCATCCACTTGCGGCCAGACAATGCCATCAGGGCGCAGGGCATAGGCAGCACGGACCACGTCGATCAAGTCCCAGCGGCTGTTGCCACCCTGCCATTCCCGGGCATAGGGGTCGAAAAAGTTGCGATACAGGCTGTAGCGCGTGACTTCGTCGTCAAAGCGCAGGGTGTTATACCCGGCACTGCATGTTTCGGGACGCGCCATCTGGGCGTTTACCCGCGTCATGAATTCGGCCTCGCACAGGCCACGTTCGGCCAGGCGCTGGGGGGTTATACCAGTGATCACGCACGCTGCCGGGTGCGGCAGGATATCGTCGCTGGGCTGGCAATACAGGTTGATGGGTTCTTCGATTTCATTGAGGTTGGCATCGGTGCGAATACCGGCGACCTGCAAGGCCCGGTCATTGCGCGGGTTGATGCCGGTGGTTTCGTAGTCGTACCAGAAGATGCTGGAAGTCACGGGGTGGTCCTGTGTACAAAGTCGGCAAAGTCTAGGCGTTGTATGCTTCCACGACCAGCCATGAGCGCCGTTGCGGAACAGCAGATTAATGTCAGGTTGCTTCAAGCCCCTGGGGTGGCTAGGATCGCCAGACAGCTTTTATCTTTCAGCCCCCACCAAGGCATCCATGCCCCAGACCTCAGCGACGCGACGGAATGCAGTGCTGGTCCCGCCAGTGGACACCCGCTACCAGATCGAAACCCCCGAAGGCATCGACCTGAACCTGCGCCCCGCAGGCCTGGTGGTGCGCAGCCTGGCCTTCGCTATCGACCTTGGCCTGCGCGGGCTGCTGCTGGGCGGCCTGTTCATGCTGCTGGTGTGGCTGGGCCGCCTGGGCATGGGCCTGGCGGCGATCCTGCTGTTCCTGGTGAACTGGTGGTACATGGTGCTGTTCGAGGTACTCAACCAGGGGCGCTCGCCGGGTAAACAGGCCATGGGCCTGCGCGTGGTGGCCGACGACGGCACACCGGTAGGCTGGTCCTCCTCCCTGCTGCGCAACCTGCTGCGGTTCGCCGACATGCTGCCCTTCGGCTACTGCCTGGGCGCCATCAGTTGCCTGCAACACCCGGCGTTCAAGCGTCTGGGTGACCTGGCGGCCGGTACCCTGGTGGTCTACCGAGACTTGCCGCATCAACGCCCACGGCTGCCAGCGGCCGAGCCCATCGACCCGCCCTTTGCCCTGACCCTGGTGGAACAGCGCGCCCTGCTGAGCCTGGCCGAACGCCAGGACGAACTGTCCGCCGAACGCCTGGCGGAGCTGGCCGGCATCGCCGCCCCGGCACTGGGGGTAACCCGGGGCATGGCCATGGCGCGCATCAATGGTATAGCCCGCGGGCTGCTGGGGCCTGCATGAAACAGAGTCAGTTCGAGCGCCTGCATCAACCCCAATGGCTGTCGTTCGAGCACCTGGTGGTGCTTCTGGAGAACGGCAAGTCGCGCCCCGAGGCCAGTGAAACCTTCGCCCATGACTACCGTCGGCTCTGCCAGCACCTGGCCCTGGCCCAGGCGCGCGGCTACAGCAGCCACCTGGTGGACAGCCTCCAGCAGCTGGCTCTGCGCGGCCACCAGCAACTGTACCGGCGCCGCCAGCCGGTGGGCGCCAGTATCCTGGTGTTCGTGCTCGCCGGTTTTCCCCGGCTGGTACGCCAGCAGTGGCGGTTCGTCGCCCTGGCCGGTCTGCTGCTGTTTGGCAGCCTGCTGCTAACCGGCTTGCTGGTATACGGCTTTCCGGACCTTGTCTACAGCATCATGGACCCCCACCAGGTCGCGCAGGCAGAGGCCATGTACGACCCCGACCAGAGCCGCCTGGGGCCCGGCGGCGAACGCCTGGCAAGCCAGGACTGGATGATGTTCGGCTACTACATCATGAACAATATCGGTATTGCCTTCCAGACCTTCGCCAGTGGCTTGCTGCTGGGCGTGGGCAGCCTGTTCTTCCTGCTGTTCAACGGCCTCATGATCGGTGCCGTGGCCGGCCATCTGACCCAGATCGGCTATGTGCAGACCTTCTGGCCCTTCGTCATCGGCCACGGGGCGTTCGAGTTGACGGCCATTGCCTTGTCTGGCGCCGCCGGGTTGAAGCTTGGCTGGGCCTTGGTCGCACCCGGCAGGCAAAGCCGTGGCCAGGCGCTGCGCGAAGCGGCGAATATTGCCATCCAACTGGTCTACGGGGTCATCGCCATGCTGTTGATCGCCGCCTTCATCGAAGCCTACTGGTCGTCCAAGACAGCATTCAGCCCCCAGGCCAAGTACCTGGTGGGCGGCGCACTGTGGGCATTGGTGGCGGCCTACCTGATTCTTGCCGGACGCCAGCATGCGCCTGACTGATGCCAGTATTGCCATCCGCCCACGTTCGCCCTGGGAGGCCCTGGACCTGGGCGTCTTGCTGGCACGCCGACACCAGCGCCTGTTGATGCTCAGTTGGGCAGCGCTGACCCTGCCGGTGTTCGCCCTGCTGACCTGGCTGTGCTGGCACTCGCCGTCCCTCGCGATGTTCCTGTTCTGGTGGCTGAAGCCGGCGTTCGAGCGGCTACCCCTGTACATTCTTTCCCAGGCCGTGTTCGACGAGCCACCCAGCCTTGGCCAGGCCCTGCGCCAATGGCCCCGGCTGCTGCGGGTGCAACTGCTGCCCAGCCTGCTGTGGCGCCGGTTGAGCCTGAGCCGCAGCTTCAACCTGCCCGTGCAACAGTTGGAAGGCCTGGCCGGCCCCGACCGCCAGCGCCGCCTGGCCATGCTGCGCCAGGGCAGCGGCACCACGGCGCGCTGGCTGACCCTGGCGGGCGTGCACCTGGAGGGCGCGCTGTGGATAGGTGCCACGACCCTGTTCTACCTGATGGTGCCGCACCAACTGGAAGTGGACTGGAGCTGGCGTCGACTGATTGAGGCGGCCAACGGCCAGTGGCTATGGGTTGAGCACCTGACCAACGCCTTCTACGCCCTGGTGCTGGTGTTCTGGGAACCCCTCTATGTGGCCTGCGGCTTCACCCTGTACCTGAACCGCCGTACCGAGCTGGAAGCCTGGGACCTGGAACTGGTGCTGCGTAGCCTGCGCCAGCGCCTGAGCGGCGCCGCACCGCTTTTACTGGTCGTGGCGATCGGGCTGACAGGCCTGGCGCCGGACAGCAAGGCCGCCGAGACCGCCGCACCATTCGACGGCGCGCGCCTGGTCCACCAGCCGCTGACCAGCCAGGCATCACGCCAGGACATCAAGGCCATCCTCGAACAGCCGCCCTTCAGCAACAAGGAAACCCTGCACCGCTGGCGCCTGGACCAGCCCGAGGACAAACCCGCCAAGCCCGCCAACCTCACTGCTCTTCTGGAACAACCCTGGCTCAAGGCCCTGGCCCGTGGCATGGAGGCGCTGCTGTGGGGCGCGGTACTGGCGTTGGTCGCCCTGGTCATCTGGCGCTACCGCAGTTGGCTGCGCACCTTCGTCAACCGCCGCGCCCGCCCCCCCGCTTACCGCCCCGAGGCGCCGGTGCAGCTCTGGGGCCTGGCGGTCAGCGCCCACAGCTTGCCCGATGATATCGCCAGCCACGCCCAGCAGCTCTGGGCCGACAACCCGCGCGAGGCGTTGGGCCTGCTCTACCGTGGCCTGCTCAGCCGCTTGCTGAACGACTACCGCCTGCCCCTTCAGGAATCGGACACCGAAGGCCAGGTACTGGCCAAGGTCGCGGCGCTGCACGACCCGGCACTGGAAGCCTTCAGCCAGGTGTTGACCCGCCACTGGCAGGCCCTTGCCTACGGCCACCAACTACCGGCCCAGGCACTGGCCATGCAATTGTGCAATGACTGGCGCACGTTGTTCGGCGTACCGGGGAGCCGGCCATGAACCGTAGCGGTTACTGGCTGATCGGCATCGTGCTGGTGCTCCTGTTGGGTGCCGGTGGCTTTTATGTTGCGCGCCATCTGCACCCCTATGACGAAGTGATCGAGCATGGCCCGTCGCCCGAAGCCCGCGGCAACCCATGGCTGGCGGCCGAGATCTTCCTGCGCCACCGCGGCCTGAAGGTCGGCACCCTCAACAGCCTGGACAGCCTCGCGCAGCTGCCGCCGCAGGGGCACAGTCTTTTGCTGCTGGGCGACCGTCAGAGAATGGGGGCGCGCCAGACCGAAGAGTTGCTGGCATGGGTACGCGCCGGCGGGCGCCTGCTGTTCGTGGCCCAGGCCTTGTGGAACGAGGACAAGGCCATGAGCGGCGACCTCTTGCTCGACCGCCTGCAACTGCACCAGTTTCTGGCCAAGGACCTGCCGCCGCTGCCCGAGAACCAGCCTGACAAGTACCCGCAATTGACCAAGCTCTACCTGGAAAACGAGACGGCGCCGGCCTATTTCAGCTTTGCCCCGGACTTCCACCTCGAAGACCCGGCCAACAAGGCCCAGTCCTGGGCCAACAGCAGCAATGCCACGCACCTGATGCAGCTCAAGTACGGCGCCGGCCTGATCACCGTGGTCACCGATGCCGACCTGTGGACCAACGCTGCCATCCGCCGCTACGACAATGCCTGGCTGCTGTGGTACCTGAACCAGGGCACCGACGTCAGCCTGGTGTTCCGCCAAGACCGCGACAGCCTGGCCACTTTGCTGTGGCGCCATTATCCGCAAGCCCTGGTCTGCCTGGCCCTGCTGTTGGCACTTGGTGTGTGGCACCTGGCAGTCCGCCAGGGGCCGCTGCAAGCGCCGCCTTCGCTGGCCCGCCGGCAGTTGCGCGAGCACCTGCGCGCCACCGCCGCCTTCCTGCTGCGCAACGCTGGCCAGGCTACCCTGCTGCGCGGCCTGCAACAGGACATCCTGCGCCGCGCCCGCCGGCGCCATCCCGGTTTCGAACGCCTGGCCGTGGCTGAACAGTGGCAGGTGCTGTCGCGCCTGACTCGCCAGCCCACCGCCGCCATCGGCCAGGCCTTGCGCCCGCCGCTGAAACAACGCCTCGGCGCGGCCGAATTCAGCCGCCAGGTGGCCCACCTGCAAACTCTCAGGAATGCCCTATGAGCGACCCGACCCACGAAGTGCCCGACGAATCCGGTGCCGCTGCCGCGCCAGCGGCCAGCCCGAGCCCGGCACACCTGGCGCAGCAGCGACACCGCGCCAGCCTCCTGGCCCAGGCCCTGCGCAACGAACTGGGCAAGGCTGTGATCGGCCAGGCGGCGGTGATCGAGGACGTGCTCACCGCGCTCATCGCCGGTGGCCATGTGCTGCTCGAGGGCGTGCCCGGGCTGGGCAAGACCCTGTTGGTGCGCGCCCTGGCGCGCTGCTTCGGGGGCGACTTCACACGCATCCAGTTTACCCCTGACCTGATGCCCAGCGACGTCACCGGCCATGCCGTGTATGACATGCAGACCGAGCAGTTCAAGCTGCGCAAGGGCCCGCTGTTCACCCACCTGCTGCTGGCCGACGAGATCAACCGCGCCCCGGCCAAGACCCAGGCCGCACTGCTGGAAGCCATGCAGGAGCGCCAGGTCACCCTGGAGGGCCGTGCCCTGCCCATCGGACAACCGTTCATGGTACTGGCCACCCAGAACCCGCTGGAACAGGAAGGTACCTACCCGCTGCCCGAGGCCGAGCTGGACCGCTTCATGCTCAAGCTGCGCCTGGACTACCCCGAAGCCGAACAGGAACTGGAGATGGTGCGCCAGGTGAGCCGCTCGGTGCGCGCCGACATGCTCGACGTGCAACCGCTTCGCACCCTCTTGCAGGCCAAGGACGTGGTCGCCCTGCAGCGCATTGCCGGTGAGCTGCCCGCTGACGACCAGGTGCTGGACTATGCCGTGCGCCTGGCCCGCGCGACCCGCACCTGGCCGGGCCTGTCGGTGGGCGCCGGGCCACGGGCGTCCATTGCCCTGGTACGCGGTGGCCGGGCCCGGGCATTGCTGCGGGGCGGCGAGTTCGTGGTTCCCGATGACATCAAGGGCTGCGCGCTGGCCGTGCTGCGCCACCGCGTGCGCCTGGCGCCGGAGCTGGATATCGAAGGGCTGTCCGTGGACCAGGTGTTGCGCCAGGTACTCGACCAGGTCCCGGCGCCGCGCCTGTGATCAAACCGTCGCGGTTGATGCTGGGCTGGCTTGGCGCGCTGTTGGCCAGCAACCTGCTGCTGGGCAGCGCCGATGCCTTGGGCATCGCCCTGCCGCCGGCCCTGCATGCCATCGCCTGGGGCATGCTGCTGGCATTGGTACTGCTGGGAATGCTCGACGCCTGGCGCGTCTATCGCCTGCCGTCCCCGCACGTGCGCCGCCACGTGCCCGGGAGCCTGCCGCTGGGGCGCTGGAGTGAGGTCCGGCTGGACATCACCCACCGCTACCCTCGCCCCCTCAACCTGCAACTGTTCGACCATGTGCCAGACGGCCTGGGGTTTGACGACCTGCCGCAAAGCATCGAGCTGCAACCGGGCCAGGACAGCCAACTGGGGTACCGCCTGCGCCCGCTGCGCCGGGGCCTCTTCCAATGGCAGCGGTTGGAATGGCTGGTGCCCAGCCCCATGGGGTTATGGCGCCAGCGCCGCTTCAGTGAACTGGAGGACAGCGCCCGGGTGTACCCGGACTTCGCCCGGCTATATGGCGCGCGCCTGCTGGCGGTGGATAGCTGGCTGAGCCAGATGGGTGTGCGCCAGCGCCCCCGCCGGGGCCAGGGGCTGGAATTCAACCAGTTGCGCGAGTTTCGCGAGGGCGACAGCCTGCGCCAGATCGACTGGAAAGCCACGGCCCGCCAGCGCATGCCCATTACCCGGGAATACCAGGAAGAACGCGACCAGCAGATCATCTTTCTGCTCGACTGTGGCCGCAGCATGCGCAGCCAGGATGGCGACCTGGCGCACCTGGACCATGCGCTCAACGCCTGCCTGCTGCTGAGCTACGTAGCGTTGCGCCAGGGTGACGCGGTGGGGCTGGCCACCTTCGCCAGCAACCAGGCGCGCTACCTGCCCCCAGTGAAAGGCCCGGCCCAACTGAACGTTCTGCTCAATGCGGTCTACGACCTGGAAAGCAGCCAACGCCCGGCCGACTACGCGGCGGCGGCCGAGCACCTGTTGGCACGCCAGAACCGCCGTGCCCTGGTGGTGCTGGTCACCAACCTGCGGGATGAGGATGACGACCAACTGCTGGGGGCGATCAAGCGCATCAGCCGTCGCCACCGGGTGCTGATCGCCAGCCTGCGCGAAGAAGTGCTGGATGAACTGCGCCAAAGCCCGGTGCAAACCTGGCAGCAGGCCCTGAGCTACTGCGGCACCATCGACTACCTCAACGCCCGCGCGCAACTGCACGAACGCTTGAGCGCCCATGGCGTACCCGTGCTCGACGCACGGCCGGGGGAGTTGGGCGCGCAACTGGTGACCCGCTACCTGAGCTGGAAAAAAGCGGGAACACTTTGAACGCGAACCTTGTAGCAGTGGCCGCAAGGCCGCGCCCGCTCTGGTGCACCGCACCAGGCAGGGATCGGGTCAGGCAGATTCGTTCATCGGGAAGCTGAAGTAGTCCCGCAGCGCGACCACCAACTGCTCGTATTCGGCATTGGCATGCAGCAGCTGAAAACCGGAATCGTAGTGGCCCGGCGTCACGTCTTCGTGGCACCACAGGCACGCGGCGCTCAGGTTGATGACCTGGTCGGGCAGTTTGATCTGCAGCTCGAAATCCGGGCCGACCAGCAATGGCAGGTTGCTGATCAGCATCATTCCTTCTTCGTCGACATTACCCAGGAATCCGATGGGCTGACCCGTATAACGGTTGAAGACTTTCAGATAGCACGGCAGTTGGTGACGCTCGATGCGGCGTTCGGTAAACATGTTCCCTTCGCGATTGATAGACCATCGCCCATGGTCGCACCCACGCGGCGCAGCTCAAAGTGAAGAACGACCAACCGTGAGGGCAGCCGACGAATAGCGGCCCAGCCCCACCAGGGCGTCCACACCCTACCGGGAGGCAGGGATTGGCTGGGCGGCGGCGCTGCTGCGGTAATGGCCCAGTTGCTGCAAGGTGTCCAGCCGCGCGCGGGCGCGGTAGGCGTATTCGCTGTAGGGGTACTGGGTGATGATGAATTCGTAGGTCTGGCCGGCATCCAGGAACAGGTTCTGGCGCTCCAGGCACTGGGCACGCAACATCGACACCTCAGGCTGCACATACTGGCGCGTGCGGCTGGTGCGATCGACCTGGGACAACTCCAGCATCACCTTGTCACAGTTGCCGTAGTTATATTGGCGGTACGCTTCGTTCAAATGGTGGTCCATGGACCAGCGGGTACAACCGACGACACTGGCCGCCAAGGCTAAAACGATGAGGATTCGCATGGGTATCTCCTGTCCTGAGCGGGTTATCGACCAGGCGTCAGAATTCTTCAGTGGCAACCGACGCACGTCCACACTTGAGTATCGCCCAGCGCCAACCCCTCAAGGTAGTGCAGAGGAACAATGACTACAGCCCGTTAGAGGAGTAGCCTTTCGCTGCGCTTCAATAAAGGAGTCAATGCATGACCGTTCGCCGTACCAAAATCGTTGCTACCCTGGGCCCTGCCAGCAACTCGCCGGAAGTGATCGAACAATTGATCAAGGCCGGCCTGGATGTTGCCCGCCTGAACTTCTCCCACGGCACACCGGACGAGCACAAGGCTCGCGCCCGCCTGATTCGCGAGATCGCTGCCAAGCTAGGCCGCCATGTCGCGCTGTTGGGCGACCTGCAAGGTCCCAAGATCCGTATCGCCAAATTCGCCAACAAGCGAATCGAACTGAAAGTCGGTGATGCCTTCACCTTCTCCACCAGCCACCCGCTGACCGAAGGCAACCAGGAAATCGTCGGCATCGACTACCCCGACCTGGTCAAGGACTGTGGCGTCGGCGACGAGCTGCTGCTCGACGACGGCCGCGTGGTCATGCGCGTGGAAACCGCCACGGCCGACTCGCTGCACTGCTCGGTGCTGATCGGTGGCCCGCTGTCGGACCACAAGGGTATCAACCGTCGCGGTGGCGGCCTGACCGCCCCGGCCCTAACCGAGAAAGACAAGGCCGACATCAAGCTGGCCGCGGAAATGGACCTGGACTACCTGGCCGTCTCCTTCCCTCGCGATGCGTCGGACATGGAATACGCCCGTCGCCTGCGTGACGAGTCGGGCGGCACTGCCTGGCTGGTGGCCAAGATCGAACGCGCCGAAGCGGTAGCCGACGACGAGACCCTGGACGGTCTGATCCGCGCCAGCGACGCCGTCATGGTCGCCCGTGGTGACCTGGGCGTGGAAATCGGCGACGCCGAGCTGATCGCCATCCAGAAGAAGATCATCCAGCACGCCCGCCGCAACAACAAGGCGGTGATCGTGGCGACCCAGATGATGGAGTCGATGATCCAGAACCCGATGCCTACCCGTGCCGAAGTATCCGACGTGGCGAACGCCGTGCTGGACTACACCGACGCGGTGATGCTGTCGGCCGAGAGCGCCGCCGGCGCCTACCCGATCGAGGCCGTGCAGGCCATGGACCGCATCTGCAAGGGCGCCGAAAAGCACCCGATGAGCATGAAGTCCAGCCACCGCCTGCACACCCAGTTCGAGCGTTGCGACGAAAGCATCGCGTTGGCAGCGATGTACACCGCCAACCACTTCCCAGGTGTGAAGGCGATCATCGCCCTGACTGAAAGCGGCTACACCCCGCTGATCATGTCGCGCCTGCGTTCCTCGGTGCCGATCTTCGCGTTCTCCCCGCACCGCGAAACCCAGGCCCGCGCCGCGATGTTCCGTGGCGTGGTACCGGTTGCCTTCGACCCGGCTTCGCTGCCGGCCGACAAGGTCAGCCAGGCTGCGGTGGACGAGCTGCTGAAACTGGGCGTGGTCGAGCAGGGCGACTGGGTCATTCTGACCAAAGGCGACAGCTACCACACCATCGGTGGTACCAACGGCATGAAGATCCTGCATGTCGGTGATCCGCTGGTCTGATTCAGGCGAGCGTTTCAACAAGAGCCCCGGCGTGAAAGCGCCGGGGCTTTTTTGTGCCTGCGAAGCGGTTCCCTGCCTGTGGAAACCCGCAGGTTCGCCCGTGCCCGGTCTGGGTTGAAATGGTCCGCTCGACTCTATTCAGCCTGACAGGGAGATGCCCATGCACTCACGCCCCATGCCCCACCGTGAATCGCCGATAACCATTTCCCCCGTCCTCGCCCAGGCCCTGGAAGACCAGGTGCTGGATATCGACGGTGACATCAAGGCCATCGCCCAGGTGCCCGGATCCAGCCAGTGGATGGTGGCCATCGACTCCGGCTACGGATTTTGCCTGACGCGCCTGAACGCCGACCTCAGCGTGGATGAGACCTTCGGGGCTCGCGAGGACGGGCTGGTATACGACTACTTCGACACTGCCGGTTTCCACCTCACCGCCGTGCACCAGGTTGCCTGGGTAGACGGCAAGGTGTTGGTGATTGGCGCCACCTGCGACCTGGACGTGGACCGTATCGCCCTGGCGCGCTACCACGCCGATGGCCGCCCGGACCGCTCGTTCAATGGCACTGGAAAACAGATCGTCGAGCTGCCCCACTCCCAGCGCTTGCCGCGCCAGCAGCGTCGTGGGGCGCTGAACTCGACGATCTTCACCCCTCAAGTTCCCATGGTGATGGCCGACGGGGGCATCGTAGTGTTTTTCCAGGAAACCGATACCCGCCACCCAGGCAGCCGCGCCTTCCTGGTATGCCTGGACGCCCATGGCCAGCTGCAGCCGGACTTCAACCAGCAGGGCTTTGCCCAGGTGCAGTTCGAAGGGCGGGATATAGTGCCGCACGGGGTGGCCCGCCAAGGCAGCGACCTGCTGGTGTTCGGCGCCACCTGCGCCGACGAAGACGGCACCCGCCTGGGTCTTGTCGCCCGCTTCAGCGCCCAGGGGCATCGTGACACGGCCTTCAACGGCAGTGGTTTCGTGGTCATCGGCGACCCCGGTACGGCAGCGGTTATCAGCCAGGTGCAGGTGCTTGAGGGCGGCGAGTTCCTTGCCGTGGGTACCTTCGGCAGCAACGTGTTGATGACCCGCCGTCAACGAGACGGCAGCCCTGCCCCGCACTTCAATGAAGGCATGCCGCTGCTGGCGGCGCTGCCGTTCGAGGTCAGTGCGGTCAAGGCGCTGGTGGCCTGGGGCGAGTGCGTGTTGCTGGCGGCCAGCAGCGCACTCCAGAGCAGCCGGGGCACGCTGATCTGCTTGCGCAGCGACGGTACCCCAGACACGGGGTTTGCCGCCGGCGCGGGATACCTCATGGCGGAGCATGAATCCGAATACCTGGCGCTGGCGATTGAAAGCGACGGCGCCATCGTTGTGGCGGGTTACCTCTACCAACAAGGTTACTACGCCTGGTTCAGGCGGTTCGACCACCCTGGCGTGCATCGGGACGACCACTGCGGTGCGTGCCCACCTGTCAATTCTGACAGTATCGGCGACTGTCACCCCGGTATGTAATCAAGCCACTTACCAACCAGAGGTGATGCGGCATGAACATTCTGAAGAAAAACGAAACTATCGCAAACGCACCGTTCGACCTAATCCTCCCGTTGGGCGGCCATATCAAGTCGGTCATTCCCGGCCCTGGCCACGACCACTGGTTTTTTGGCCTGGACGCCTGGACAACCATCGGCCTGGGCCGCGTAAATCCCGACCTCACGCTGGCCCCGCAATTTGGCCACATACCCGGTGAAGCCCACTTCCGGGACTCATTCAACCCAGGGGCCATCGGCTTCGAGGCCATTCATCACATGATGATGGCCGACAATAAACTGTGGGTTTTCGGCTTGTACTTCGACTTCGGGGATTTCTCCGACCATATCGCCATTGCGCGATACCACCTGAACGGCCTGATTGATGACACCTTCGCCCACCACGGTCGGCTGATCGTCGACCTGCCCAATCAGCGAAAAGCACCGGTTTCGCGTAGTGGTGTGATTCATACGGCAACGCATCTGCCGGCTGCGCCGCCCTCATTGTTGCCGGACGGCAGCATGGTATTTTTCTTTCTGCAGATTACCGCCGATGACCTGGACGGCCGCGCCATACTGGTCAGGCTTACCCCCCAAGGGGACCTGGACCCAAGTTTCAACGGCACGGGCATTGCGCCGGTGCACTACTATGGCCGTGATCTCACCCCCAAAGGGCTGTTGGCGCAAGGGGATAAAACCCTGGCCTTTGGTACCACCCAGTCCAGGGGTAATGAAACGTCGCTGGCGGTCATTGCCCGGTACAACCGCAATGGGACGGTGGACCAAAGCTTCAATGGCACTGGCTTTATCGCGATAGGCGACGACGACCGCTATATCACGACCATTGGCAGCTTTGCCTACGACGACCAAGATCGAATTATCGTATCGGGCACCTTCGAGGAACCTGGGGAGCCAACCGCGTCACCACGCCTGTTCGTCGCCCGCCTGCTGGCGGATGGCTATGCCGACCCAACCTTCAACGAGGGCGCGGCGCTATCCGTGGAGTTGCCGTTCCCGGTTTGCACCGTCAACGCTACCGTTCTTCAGCCGCAGGGCCAGGGACACACGATTCTGGTGGCGGCCACCGCCGACATCGATGACCAACCCCGGGGCGCACTGATCCGCCTGACTCACGAGGGTGAGCTTGATGGTGGTTTCGGTGATGGCTCGGGATATCACATTGCCGATCGACGCTCCGAGTACCTGGCGATCGACCTTACTTCCTACCCCGGCATTGTGGTGGGCGGATACGTCAACGACGAATTCGATGGTTTCCCGGATGAATACCCCTGGCTGCGGCATTTTTCAGTAGATGGCCTGCCTGCGCGCGCCGCTCAGTCCCACCAACGGGTCATCGGCATAAAGTAACGCCGCTCAGGAGTGAAACACACCGGCCTCACGGCCGGTGAACACATCGGCCAATACCTGATTACGCGGTACCCCGGCCAGGAACAGGCGCTTGCTGTACGCCTCGACGCTGGCTGGGCTGCCGCACACCAGCGCATGCACCTGCCGGGAACTGGGGCGCAATGCCGCCAGCGCCTGCGAAAATGCCTCAGGCAATACCAGCTCAATCCGCACTGACGGATGATGGACCGCCAGCGCTTTCAGTTCACTCGCCAGATAGTGCTGCGCTTGCTCGCGCGCCAAGTGCACGAGGCGAATCTCGCCGCTGTGCCCCTGCCGCAATGCCTCGCGCAAAATGCCGTAAAGCGGTGCCAACCCGGTTCCCGCCGCCAGTAGCCAAAGGGCCGAGTCCTGCCAGCCGGGGTCATAGCGCAACGCACCGCCTCGCAGCTCACCAAGGCGCAAAACAGCCCCTGCCTTCAAGCCCGTGGCGATATCGACGAAGGCACCGGGTTGACGGCAATCAATATGAAACTCCAGAAACCGATCTTCCTGGGGCAGGCTAGCCAGCGAATAGGGGCGCGCCACGCCTGATTCGGTCCACAGCACCATGTGTTGGCCAGCGTGATAGCGCAGGGGGCGGCTGGGTTGCAAGCGCAGCCTGAGGACATCGGGGCTGAGCCAATCGCAGGCCTCGACGTGCGCGGGCAAGCCGTCGGTGGCGGGGTCGAACACCGCCACGCAAAGGTCATCGACCACCTGGCACTGGCACGCCAGCCGCCAGCCTTCGGCGCGCTTGCCGGCCTCCAGTGCCTCCGGCTGGTTGTCACGGGGTTCACCGCGCAGGCAATGCACCAGGCAGGCATGGCAGCTGCCCGCCCGGCAACTGTAAGGCACGTTCAAGCCCTGGGCGTTGAGGGCGTCCAGCAGGTTGGTGCCCATGGCCACCGGCCAACGCCGCTGGCCCACGGTAATATCAGGCATCGGCCATTTCCCACGCCGCGGCGCACTGGTTGCGGCCATTGCGCTTGGCCCGGTACAGCGCCTGGTCGGCACGATGCAGGGCATCATCCAGGTCATCGCCTTCCAGCAGCAGGGTCATGCCCACCGACAGGCTCAGCTCGTGCAACGCCAGGCCCTGCGGCTCGGCGGCGGCAAACGCCAGGCGCAGGCGTTCACAGCACACCTGCAGGCGTTCGGTATTGGAGTCGGGCAACAGCAACACGAATTCCTCGCCGCCGTAGCGGGCCAGCACGTCACCGTCGCGCAAGCACGCCGCCGCCACCTGGGCGAACACCTGCAGCACCTGGTCACCCGCGGCATGGCCATGCATGTCGTTGATGCGCTTGAAATGGTCGAGGTCGATCAGCGCCAGGCCATGCACACTGCCTTCGGTCATGGCCAGCAGCTCGCGGCCCGCCAGGCTGAGAAAGTGCCGGCGGTTATACAGCCCGGTGAGTTCGTCGGTGGCGACCAGGTCTTCGAGCTGGCGCATCATGCCGCGCAAGGTGTCCTGGTGCGCCTGCAGGGCGTAACGGCGCTGGCGCATCCGCTGGCGCGAGGCCTGCACGTAACTGGCGTACAGGCACAGCCACACCAGCACCACGAACAGCACACACACCTGCACGGCCGCCAGGCCTGGCTCGGCCAACGTCATCTGGTAGCCTTCGTACAGGTTCAGCCCGGCGAAGCTGAAGAACACCAGCACCGCACAGCGCACGAACACCCGACGGCTGAGGTGAAACAGGCCAAACAGCAGCAATAACGGGTACACCACCAGAAACGTGCCACGGGCACCGTCCAGGTTGGCCATCAGCCAGGTTTGCCAGACCAGCGCCAGCAGTATCTGCAACTCGGTGAGGCTGGGGTCGCGCAACCGCTGGTTCCAGCCCTTGAAAAACACCAGCGCCAGCACCGCCTGGCTGGCGACGACCAGCAAGGTAGTGGCCACCACGGTAGCAATCGGCGCGCGAAAGTAGTCGCTGAGTGTTACCACCCAGGTCAGGAGCAGCACCAGCACGTAGGTGCTGGCCGCCAGAAGAAAGCGCTTGATCAGCAGTTTCTGTAAGAGTTTGTCGGTCACTCGTTGACTCACCGTGCTCAATGGGATTCCTTCCCGTCCTGGCACCGAAAGGCGCTATGGCCAGATGCCACTTTAGTGCTACGCGTCAAAAATAACTAATCAATTTTGCTACAGCTGTACAACACTTCTGTACAGCTTTTGAGCACATGGCCATGTCGATTACCGCCCCACCTTTGACTATCGGCGTGTGTCGGCGGCCTGCAGGTGCGGTATACTGCCGCGCCTTTTTTGCGTCGGCAGCAGCTCGCCGGCGCGCCTTGAAAGGTCGTTTCGATGGTCGCCCGACGCGTCGAAATACCTTAACGAATGTTCCCGTCTTTAAGAGGAGCGCGCCGCATGACCGTGATCAAGCAAGACGACCTGATTCAGAGCGTCGCTGACGCCCTACAGTTCATTTCCTACTACCACCCGGTAGATTTCATTCAGGCCATGCACGAAGCCTACCTGCGCGAAGAGTCGCCGGCGGCCCGTGACTCCATCGCCCAGATCCTGATCAACTCGCGCATGTGCGCCACCGGCCACCGCCCGATCTGCCAGGATACCGGCATCGTCACCGTGTTCGTGCGCGTCGGCATGGACGTGCGCTGGGATGGCGCCACCCTGAGCCTGGACGACATGATCAACGAGGGCGTGCGCCGCGCCTACAACCTGCCCGAGAACGTGCTGCGCGCCTCGATCCTGGCCGACCCGGCAGGTGCACGCAAGAACACCAAGGACAACACTCCGGCGGTCATCCACTACTCCATTGTCCCGGGCAATACCGTGGAAGTGGACGTGGCGGCCAAGGGCGGCGGCTCCGAGAACAAGTCGAAGATGGCCATGCTCAACCCGTCCGACTCGATCGTCGACTGGGTACTGAAAACCGTGCCGACCATGGGCGCCGGCTGGTGCCCACCGGGCATGCTGGGCATCGGCATCGGCGGTACCGCCGAGAAAGCCGCAGTGATGGCCAAGGAAGTGTTGATGGAGTCCATCGACATCCACGAGCTCAAGGCCCGTGGCCCGCAGAACCGCCTGGAAGAGATTCGCCTGGAGCTGTTCGAGAAGGTCAACCAACTGGGCATCGGCGCCCAGGGCCTGGGTGGCCTGACCACCGTGCTCGACGTGAAGATCATGGACTACCCGACCCACGCCGCCTCGCTGCCGGTGTGCATGATCCCCAACTGCGCCGCCACCCGTCACGCCCACTTCGTGCTGGACGGCTCTGGCCCGGCCGAGCTGGAAGCGCCGGACCTGGACGCCTACCCGGAAATCGTCTGGGAAGCCGGGCCATCGGCGCGCCGCGTGAACCTCGACACCCTGACGCCGGAAGAAGTGCAGAGCTGGCAGCCGGGCGAGACTATCCTGCTCAACGGCAAGATGCTCACTGGCCGCGACGCCGCGCACAAGCGCATGGTGGAAATGCTCAACCGTGGCGAAACCCTGCCGGTTGATCTGAAAGGCCGCTTCATCTACTACGTGGGCCCGGTAGACCCGGTGCGTGAAGAAGTGGTAGGCCCAGCCGGCCCGACCACCGCCACCCGCATGGACAAGTTCACCCGCCAGATCCTCGACCAGACCGGCCTGCTGGGCATGATCGGCAAGTCCGAACGTGGCCCGGTGGCCATCGAGGCTATCAAGGACTACAAGGCGGTGTACCTGATGGCCGTCGGCGGCGCTGCCTACCTGGTGGCGCAAGCCATCAAGAAGTCGCGCGTGGTGGCCTTCGAAGAGCTGGGCATGGAAGCGATCTACGAGTTCGACGTCAAGGACATGCCGGTCACCGTCGCGGTAGATAGCAAAGGTGAGTCGGTACACATCACCGGGCCTGCGATCTGGCAGAAGAAGATCAGCGAGAGCCTGGCGGTGGAAGTGAAGTAAGGTCGGTGACCTTGCGATGAGAAAGCCCGGCCTGTGTGCCGGGCTTTTTTGTGGGGGAACAACGAACTTGAGCGAAAAACCAGCGCGTACCACTTGGCGGCACAGTCATGACCGGCAGAAACAGATGTGGGATTCGCTGTAGTTCGGAAAGCTCCGTGCGAGCGGTGCCTGGATGCGGCCCGATACTCGCAGGCCTTGCCGCACAGCGGTCAAGCATGGTTGCCCAAGTACTCACTCAGGGCCTGACGGGTCAGGTCGTTCAAGGAGATGCTCTGCTTGAGCGCCGCTACAGTAGCCGCCAAGTGAAGATCGTGGCCCACCCGGACATTGAAGGATCCCTTGCAGGGAATTTCAGGGTTTTGATTCAGGGAGTCACAGGTCGCAAGATAATCATCGACAGCGTCACGGAAAGCCTGGCTGAGCTCTGCAACTGTCTCCCCTTCATAACTGACCAGCGCCCGAATGAACTGGAGCTTGCCGAATAGACAATTGTCTTCAGGACTTGCCTCGATGGAACCGAAGTAACCACGATGTTGAAGCAGTTTGCTCATCAAATGACCCCTCCTGCCTTCAGATGCTCGATAACCTGCCGCTTGAGGTAAGCCTTCAACTCATTGCCAGGGTGCGGCTTATGCAGGTTGATCATGGCCATGGGATTGCCGTTATCAAACTTCACGCGACTGCCCACCCCCTCCACCTGATCGTACCCTAGCCCTCGCAGGAGCGTGACAAGCTCCTGCCAGGTAAAACTACCCTGCTTATTGAGCAGTTTGGCCAGAAGCTGCTCTTGTTTAGACATCGAGCCCCCACTATTTCTGCAACTGATTTTAGTTGCAGATCCAGGAAGAGGGCAATGTCTGGAAGGCCAGGGGGAATGCCCCGACGCAGCCCCACCGTCAGAGCGAAGCGGAATGCCGAGCCGCCAACGCCACCACGCCGCCCCGCCCAGCCTCCCGCGCCACCGCGGCCGGGCGCCCCAGGCTCAGGTAGCGCATGCAGCTGACCCGCAAGAACGAGGCGAAATTGACCACCTCCCCCCGGTAATCCATCACCTCTTCATACAGCTTGGTGATCAGCTGGTTGGTGCTCATGCCATCTGCCTCGGCGATTTCGCTGAGTACGTCCCAGAACTGGTTCTCCAGGCGCAGGGTAGTGACCACCCCGCGGATGCGCAGCGAGCGCGAGCGGGACTCGTAGAGAATGGGATCAGCCTTGACGTAGAGCTCGCACATGTTCAATTCCTCACAGAATGATCTGGGTGCCCAGCAACCCCAGAAAGCCCGCCAGCCAGGCCGGGTGCGCTGGCCAGGCCGGGGCGCTGGCAAGGTTGCCCTGCACGTGGGCCTGGTTGACTTCAATGTCTATGTAGCGGCCACCGGCCAGTTTCACCTCCGGGGCACAGGCGGGGTAGGCGCTGCACTCGCGGCCTTCCAGCACGCCAGCGGCAGCCAGCAGTTGCGCACCGTGGCACACTGCCGCGATAGGTTTGCCGCTCTGGTCGAAGGCCTGCACCAGTTCCAGCACTTTCGCATTCAGGCGCAGGTATTCTGGCGCCCGCCCACCTGGAATCACCAAGGCATCGTAGTCAGCGGCCTGCACCTGGGCAAAGTCGAAGTTCAAGGCAAAGTTGTGGCCTGGCTTTTCACTGTAGGTCTGGTCGCCCTCGAAATCGTGAATGGCGGTGCGCACGCTTTGCCCGGCTTTCTTGTCGGGGCACACGGCATGCACCACATGGCCGACCATCTGCAAGGCCTGAAACGGCACCATCACTTCGTAGTCTTCGACGTAGTCGCCCACCAGCATCAGAATCTTTTTCGCGGCCATGCTGCAGTACTCCTCTGAACAAGGTGAATTACCTTTCTCCTACCAAGGTAGTCCTCTGGGCACTGCCGCGGGTAATACGCGGTTACTACTCATCGGATAGCTTATTGCCGGCGCCCGAACACGGCGATGGTCAGCCGGTCCAGCCAGCCAAACAGGCGCTGCTGTACCCGCCCCCACAATGGCCTGCGGCGCCAGCGGGCAATGTCGATCTCCAGGCTGGCGGCGAAATCACGCTCGAAGCTGCGTTCCACGGCCAGGGTCATCGAAGGGTCCAGCACTTCGACATTGGCTTCCAGGTTGAAGCGCAGGTTCCAGTGGTCGAAGTTGCATGAACCTATGCTGACCCAGTCGTCCACCAGCACCATTTTCAGGTGCGAGAAACATGGCTGGTACTCGAAGATCGTCACGCCGGCCTTGAGCAGCCGCGGGTAATAATTGTGCCCGGCATAACGCACCGAGGGGTGGTCGGTACGCGGCCCGGTCAACAGCAGGCGCACATCGACCCCACGCTGAGCCGCGCGCCGCAACGAGCGGCGCACTTTCCACGTCGGCAGGAAATAGGGTGTGGCCAACCAGATGCGCCGCTGGCCACTGTTGATGGCCCGCACCAGGGCCCGCAGGATGTCGCGGTGCTGGCGGGCATCGGCATAGGCCACCCGGCCCAGGCCGTCCCCGGTGGCCGGCACCCTGGGCAGGCGCGGCAAACCGAAGTGCATGGCTGGCCGCCACGCCGTGCGGCGCAGGTTGGCGCGCCATTGGCGGTCAAACAGCATCTGCCAGTCGGCCACCAGTGGCCCTTCCATCTGTACCATCACCTCGTGCCATTCACTGCTGTCCTGGTCGGGGTGCCAGAACTGGTCAGTAAGGCCCGTGCCGCCCACGGCGGCCCACTGCTGGTCGACGATCAACAGTTTGCGATGGTCGCGAAACAGATTGCGAGTCCCCCGGCGCAGGCTCATGGGGTTGTACCAGCGCAACACCACCCCCGCATCGATCAGGCGCTGCCTATGCTCGGCGCCCAGGGCCAGGGAGCCGTAATGGTCGAACAGGCAACGCACCATCACCCCGCGCTGTGCGGCCTCGGCCAGCGCCTGGATGACCACCTCGGCGCAGCGCCCGGACTCCACGAGATAGAGTTCGAGGTCGATATGCTCCTGCGCGCCGGCGATGGCGGCGAGCATGCGCGGAAAGAATACAGGACCGTCGACCAGCAACTCGAAGTGGTTGTCGGGGCGCCAAGGGAAAATCGGGCCGGCCACTTCAACGCACCGGCAGGGCGGAAAGGGTTCGCGTAGAGCGCGCCATGAGGTACATGAAAACTCCCGTTACATTACCTCGCAACCTTAGCTGGGGAATGGGCGGCGTGGCAAATGGAGCACCTCTGCCAACCTGGCGTCGAGCGCGGAAAGCGGGGAGATCGGCGTTGGCAACCTTGCTGCCCCATCACCGCACCAACCGGCACCCCTGCCGCGCGCCGGTCCATTGGGCCGTGGCGCCCTGCCCCAGCCCCCGCGCCGAAACCCGGGCATGCACGGGGTCATCCTCCAGCCCACTCAAGGGCAGGTACTGTTTCACATAGCCTTGACAGTACGACGCCGTCAGCCCCATCACGTAGCGGCACGAACAGTATTCCTTGGCGCTGTACGCGCTGAGAATGCCGGGAAACGCCGCGAGCGAAACACGCTCATGCCATACCGCAAGGCCCAGCGCCAGCACGATGATCACCGCAATGCCACGCTTCATGGTGCGCTCCCCGGAGCAAAGGCCGCCAAGGCGCGTTTGAGGAGTTCGTTGTGCTGGTAGCTGGCATCACGGTCGTCACCGTAGCGCACGATCACCAGTTTCTGCTCGGGCAGCACATACAGGGCCTGCCCCCAGTGCCCGAGGGCCGCGAAGGTCTGGGCCGGGGCATCAGGCCATGGCCGCGGGCCACCGCCCACCGCTTGGTTGAGCCACCACTGGCCGCCACCAGTGGCTTCGCCAGGTTCGGCCACAGCGTGTTCGAAAGGCCGGCGGTTAAAGGCTACCCACGCAGCGGGCAGCAATTGGCGATCTCGCCAGCGACCGTCGCGCAGCATCAACAGGCCGACGCGCGCCAGGTCGCGGGCGCGCAGGTAAGCGTAGGAAGAGGCCACGAACGTACCATGGACGTCGGTCTCCCATACTGCCTGCTCAATGCCCAGAGGCTGAAACAGAGCGCGCCAGGGGTAGTCCTGATAGTCGTGGGCACCGACCATCTGTTCCAGTGCCGCCGACAGCAGGTTGCTGTCGCCACTGGAGTAGCGAAACACCTGCCCGGGCGCGGCGAAGCTGCCCAGGCTGGCGGTAAAGGCGGCCATGTCATCGCGCCCGCGGGTATAGAGCATGGCGACCACGGAGGAGTTGAGCGGCGCGTATTCGTAGTCCTCCTGCCAGGCCAGCCCGGAAGCCCAATGCAGCAGGTCCACCAGGCGAATATCGGGATGGCGGGCCAAGGGCGAGTAGTACTGCGCCGCCGAATCTTCCAGGCGAAAACGGCCCTCGCCGAATGCAACACCCAGCACACACGCCATCAGGCTTTTGCTGACCGACCAGGTGGTGTGCAGTGAGTCGGCGGTGAAGGGCGGGGCGTAGTGTTCGTACACCAGGCGGCCGTCGCGGATCACCACCAGGGCATCAGTACGGATGCCTTGGCGTGTGTCATCGTTTCTGGGTGCAAAGGCGTAGTCGGTCAGGGCTTGCACCGCCGGGCCGGGCGGCTGCAGGTCTTCAAGCCATTGCCGGGTGGGCCAGTCTTCGGCCAGGGCGGTGGTGGTCCAGCAAAGCAGCAGCAGGAGGCAGCGTTTGATCATGGCCAGGCCTTGGGGTGGGCAGCCGTGAGGGTAATCAAGGTTCATGACAGTTGATCGGCGCTGGCTGCTTCCCGAGCTTCGCCCGGCCCCGAAAGCGCAATCCAGCGTCCTCTGTGATGCTGGCTTACAACCCCAACGTCTCGATGGCCTTTTCCAACCGTTTCTGCCGCGCCCCACTTGCCAGGGTCAGCAGCCCCCGATCACGCATCCACACCTCGGCCAGCGCCGCGGGGCTGCCGGCGAAGGCTTCGTCCAACTGCGGCGTCAACGCCGCGAACTGCTCGAACACCCCCGCTAGCAACACATGGCTGGTGGCCGCCACCGGGCTCTGACGCGTGGCTTCGGCGCAACTGCCCAACAGCCCTGTCAGCCGCAACTGCAATGCTTGCGGCCAGTCGTGGTCTTGCCCGCAGCCATACAACCACCCCAACATGGCGCTGAGCACATACAGGTCTTCCAGGCTGCGGAATGGCTTGACGTAGGCATCCCAGCCGTCCCCGGCCAGGCGCTCGCACAGGGCGTTGTCCAGGTGCAGGCGGCTGTGGCTGATCTCCGGCATGAACGGCAAGGCCGGCAGCGCTTCAAGGCGAACCCCCGGCTCACCCGGGTAGACCACCACCAGGCTCAGACGTGGTGCCTGCCCGTGCGGCTCGTTGCGCGCGGCTACCAGCAGCCAGTCAGCGGCGTCGCCGGCGGTAACGAAGTCTTTGCGGCCATTGAGGCGCAAGTCGGTCAGGCGGGTCTGCAGGTCAGCCGGGCGCAGGCTGTGCTGTTCGGTGGCGCAGATGGCGCCCAGGCTGGGCGGCGCACTGGGCCACAGCACCCGAAGCGCCGCCTGGTAGCCCACCAGGAAGGCCAGGCCGGGACTGGGCAGCGCCTGGCCCCCCAGCACCGCCAGATCGAACGGCGACACCGGGCCCAGGCGCTCCAGCAGCGCTGCATAGGTATCAGTCAGGGTGGCCAGCGAAGGCAACCGTTCACGCGCTGTAAGCAACTTGAGCCAGGACATGGGCGCTCCTTGGGGCTGTCATACAAGCATCACCAAAGCTTAACGGTGATGACACTGGGCCTACCTAGGCTGAGCTTGCACAACAAAGTCGACCGGCCGCAACCCCATGGCTGGCTTTTGGAGACTCGCAATGACTCAGATCGCTCTATCTGGCGTTACACGCACCGAACGTCGCCTGCAAGCCGAACGCCTGACGGGTGCAGACGCCCTGCGCGAAGCCCAGAGCCTGCGCTTCAATGTCTTCAGTGGCGAGTTCAATGCCAAGCTCAAAGGCGCCGAGCTGGGGTTGGACATGGACGACTATGACGCCCACTGCCGCCACATCGGTGTGCGCGACCTGAGCACCGGGGCGCTGGTGGCCACCACCCGCCTGCTCGACCACAAGGCCGCCCATGGCCTGGGGCGCTTTTACAGCGAGGAAGAATTCAGTCTGCACGGGCTGGGCGGCCTGCAAGGCCCCATCCTGGAGATAGGCCGTACCTGCGTGGCACCCGATTACCGCAATGGCGGTACCATCGCCGTGCTCTGGGGCGAGCTGGCCGAAGTGCTCAATGAAGGTGGCTACAGCTACCTGATGGGCTGCGCCAGCATCCCCATGCTGGACGGCGGCGTGCAAGCGCGGGCGATCATGCAGCGCCTGCGCGAACGCTACCTGTGCACTGAACACCTGCGCGCCGAGCCGAAAAAACCGTTGCCGGAGCTGGACGTGCCGGCCAACGTGATCGCCGAGATGCCGCCGCTGCTCAAGGCCTATATGCGCCTGGGCGCCAAGGTGTGCGGCGAACCGTGCTGGGACGAAGAATTCCAGGTGGCCGATGTGTTCATCCTGCTCAAGCGCGAGAATCTCTGCCCACGCTACGCCCGCCACTTCAAGGCGGCCGTGTGATGGCGCGCGGGCGCGTCTACGCGCGCGTCGCCCGGGTGCTGCTGGTGGTGGCTTTGGGCCTGAGCATGGCGGCGATCTTCACCTTGTACGAGCGCCTGCGCATTCGCCACTCGATGGTCAGGCGCCAGCGCTGGTCGCGTTTTTTCATGCAACGCCTGAGCAATGCCCTGCCCTTTCGGGTCACGGTGCACGGCACCCTGCCTACCCAACCGACGCTGTGGGTCAGCAACCATGTGTCCTGGACCGACATCGCCCTGCTGGGCCAATTGGCGCCGTTGTCGTTCCTGTCCAAGGCCGAGGTGCGCACCTGGCCCATCGCCGGCTGGCTGGCGCTGAAGGCCGGCACCCTGTTCATCCGCCGGGGCTCGGGCGACAGCCAGTTGATTCGCCGGCAAATGACCCAGCACCTGCGTGGCAACAGCTCCCTGATGATCTTCCCCGAAGGCACCACCACGGATGGACGTGGCCTGCGCACTTTCCACGGCCGCTTGCTGGCCAGTGCCGTGGAGACCGAAATACCCCTGCAGCCGGTGGCCATCCGTTACCTGCGTAACGGCGAGATCGATCCGCTGGCGCCGTTCATTGGCGAGGACGACCTGCTGTCGCACCTGATGCGGCTGTTCAGTCATGACGTGGGGGAAGTGGAGATTCACGTGCTCACGCCTATCCCGAGTGCCGGGATGGAGCGGGCAGCCTTGGCGTTCCAGGCACAGGAAGCGGTGCGCAAGGCGTTGTTCGGCGTGGCGGAGCCGGTACCTGAGTCGGCGGCGGCCTGAGGGTTGGACGTGTCTGGTTCCCGAGCCTCGCCAGGTATCACAGAGACAGATGCGATTTAAGTGCAGGACGGGGCGAAGCTCGGGAATCACACACCGCGATCATCGCGCTGCGAACGCTTGAAGAATGGGGTAGAAATCCTTGAAGTCCTGAGTCAGCGGCTCGTACAACTCCCGAACCTCCTCCATCGCCCCCAACAACCCCTCCGGCTTCGACAAGCGCCGCGAAATCCCTTGCAGCACCTGCCCCACCACCGCGAACTCCCGGTAGGAACCCAGCCAGTCATCCGCGATCATGAAGGGCGCCATCCGCGCCAGCCGCCCCGGCAACTCGGGCTCAGCCGCCAATACCCGATAGACGCTCCGGGTGTAGTCCTTGAGCGGCACATCGCTATAGTCGTGCCAATGCAACGCGAGGCAATGGTCGAAAAACACGTCGACGATGATGCCCGCGTACCGCCGCCGCTGCGCCGGGAACCGCGCCAGTGCGCCGAGCACGATGGGGTGGCTGTCGGTGAAGGCGTCAATGCGGCGGTGCAACTGGATGGCCTGCACCAGCGCAGGCGCATAGCGCCCTTGCAGGCTGCCCTTGACGAAATCGCCGTACAGGCTGCCCAGCAGTTGTTCAGGTTCCTGGCCGCCCAGGTGCAGGTGTGCGAGATAGTTCATGGTTGGAGCGTACCACCTCCACAGCCGTATCGTTATAACCCGATATAGCGGAAGATCATTTGCTTAGCACGCGATCATATTTGTATATCGCGATTTACAGATATATATTTCGATTTATCGCGATATAGCACTGCACCTGACGAGCCCTGCCGCCATGCCACTCGACCTCGACGAAATCATCAAAGCCCTGGCCCACCCGGTTCGACGAGAGATCCTCAACTGGCTGAAAAACCCCGAAACCGAGTTTCCCGACCAGGTGCACCACAGCACCGACCTGGGCGTGTGCGCCGGGCAGATCGACCAGCGTTGCGGCCTGTCGCAGTCCACGGTTTCGGCGCACCTGGCGACCCTGCAACGCGCCGGGCTGGTGAGCAGCCGCAAGGTCGGCCAATGGCACTTTTTCCAACGCAACGAGGAAACCATTCAGGCCTTCCTCAAGCAGATGAGCCACGAGCTCTGAGCCCTTTTCAACCCCCTGTGAGGCATGTTCCATGACCACTATTTTCGACCCGATCAAGCTGGGTGACCTCGAGCTGCCGAACCGCATCATCATGGCACCGCTGACCCGCTGCCGCGCCGACGAAGGCCGCGTGCCGAACGCGATGATGTCCGAGTACTACGTGCAGCGCGCCAGCGCCGGCCTGATCCTCACCGAGGCCACCTCAGTAACGCCAATGGGCGTGGGCTACCCGGACACCCCCGGCATCTGGTCCAACGACCAGGTGCGTGGCTGGACCAACATCACCAAAGCCGTGCATGGCGCCGGTGGGCGCATCTTCCTGCAACTGTGGCACGTGGGCCGCATCTCCCATGAAAGCTACCTGAACGGCGAAACACCGGTGGCCCCTAGCGCCATCAAACCGGCCGGGCACGTCAGCCTGGTACGGCCGATCACCGAATTCTCCACCCCGCGCGCGCTGGAAACCGCAGAAATCGCCGACGTCGTCGAGGCCTACCGCCAAGGCGCGGAAAACGCCAAGGCCGCCGGTTTCGACGGCGTGGAAGTGCACGGTGCCAACGGCTACCTGCTCGATCAGTTCCTGCAGAGCAGCACCAACCAGCGCACCGACCAGTACGGCGGCTCGCTGGAGAACCGTGCCCGCCTGCTGTTGGAAGTCACCGATGCCTGCATCGAGATCTGGGGCGCAGGCCGGGTGGGCGTGCACCTGGCACCGCGTGCCGACTCCCATGACATGGGCGACGCCAACCGCCTGGAAACCTTCAGCTACGTGGCCCGTGAACTGGGCAAGCGCGGTGTGGCGTTCATCTGCGCCCGCGAGAAGGAGGCCGACGACAGCATCGGTGCTGCCCTGAAAGACGCGTTCGGTGGCCCGTACATTGCCAACGAGCGCTTCACCAAGGCCACCGCCAATGCCGCACTGGCGGCCGGTACCGCCGATGCCGTGGCCTTTGGCGTGCCGTTCATCGCCAACCCCGACCTGGTGGCGCGCCTGGCGGCGGATGCACCGTTGAACGAGGCCCGGCCGGAACTGTTCTACGCCAAAGGGGCCGAGGGTTACCTGGACTACCCGACGCTGTAAAGCGACTGTCTGCCTCCTGCAGGACCGGGCGAAACCCGGGAAGGCCTCTGCGCCGTCACACCGACACTGCGCGGTGTGCCATTGCCGAGCTTTGCCCGGTCCTGCAGCGGTAAGACAATTGGTTGGTGCGCGTCACTGCCGGGTATTGATCTGCTGCTGCAGGTTCTGAATCTGGCTCTGCAACGTGGTGATGTTGCGCGTGGTCTGGCCACGGAACGAGTCGAATTCGGCAGTGTTGGTTGCGGCCGCCGGGGCCGGGCGGTTCTCCACTTCGCTTTTGAGCACCACCAGGTCCTGCTCGACGCTGTCCAGCCGGCCGGTCACATTGCCTTGCTTCTTCAGCGCGGCCACATCGGCCGCCACAGCCTTGATCTGCGTATCCAGCTTGCCCGCATCAGCCTGGCCGCCCTTGAGGGTCGCCACGTCTGCGCTCAGGCTCTTGAGCTGGGCTTGCACCTGATCATTGGCAGCCTGCTGTGCGGTGGCCACCGCCAGCGCCTGATCGATACGCTTGCCCAGGTCGCCCTGCTGGCCAGCCACGCCCTGCTGCGCACGGCCCTGGTCCAGCAACTGCGCCTGCAGCTGCTTGATTTCCAGTTTCAATTGCTCGCTGCCACTGGTGGCGCTGGACTCGGTAGCCACGACCTTGCCGCTGATATCCCGCAGCCGGCCCGCCGCTTCTTCACTGATGCGCGCGAAGCTTTCCTGGGTGGCGACCAGTTGCTGCTCCATCAGCGAAATCTGCTGAAAGCTCCACCAGCCCAGCCCCACCAGGGCAATGCCCAGGGCACCGACCAGCGCCCATAGCGGGCCGGTACTGGCACCCTTCACCTTGACCACCGGCGTGGTGCGCGAATACACCGTGGTGCGCCCGCGCTCGGCCGGGGTAGCCGGGGCAAAATCGTCGTCATCCCCCTCCTTGGCGCTCAGGCGAGGGACATTGTCGAAATCGTCGTCACGGGCGTCGTTACGCATGGAAAAACCTTCTGCAAAAGCACAGTGATGGCCTGAAATGGCTGCGAGTATACCGGTTCAGCGGCTGCCGGTTCGGTCCTGGGCTCTCCACCAGCCGCAGAACTCGTCCAGCGCTGCCCACAGGCTGACCTGGGGCTCGTACTTCAGATAATGCCTGGCGCGGCTGATATCCAGGGTGAAATCCTTGTGCATGACCTGCATGCCCAGGCGCGACAGCGTCGGTTGTGGCCGCCCGGGCCACAGCAGGCACGCGCCCTCGTTGAGCGCGGCGGCCGTGTAGGCCAGGCCGTAGGAGCGGTAACGAGTGGCCTGGGGCAGGTTCATCTGGCGCATCACGTAATTGACCACGTCCCAGATCGGCACCGGCGCGCCGTTGCTGATGTTATAGGCCTTGCCCAGCGCCGAATCGTCGGCCAGCAGCGCGCTCATCAGCGCCTCGTTGAGGTTCTGCACGCTGGTGAAGTCGACCTTGTTCAAGCCGTTGCCAATGATCTTCAGGCGGTTTTTCTTCTGCATCTGCAGCAACCGCGGGAAAATACTGACATCACCGGCGCCAGTAACGAAGCGCGGGCGCAGGGCCAGCACTTCGAGGCCGAACTCCGCCGCGCCGAAGACTTTCTGCTCCGCCAGGTATTTGGTCTTGCCATAGTGGTCATGGAACCGCCGGGGCACCTGTTCTTCACGCAGGGCCAGGTGCGAGCGGCCATCGAAATAGATGGACGGCGACGAGAGGTGCACCAGGCGGCGTACCTGCTCCTTGAGGCATGACTCGACGACGTTCTCGGTGACCTCGACGTTGCCACGGTGAAAGTCCTGGTAGCGCCCCCAATTGCCCACCGCGCCCGCACAGTGCACCACGGCCTCGACACCGATGCACAGGCGGCGTACCAGGTCCGGGTCGGTCAGGTCGCCCTGCACGAACTGCGCACCGCGGCGCACCAGGTGCTCCACCCCTTCGGCCCGGCGGCCGCTGACGCGCACCTCCAGGCCCTGTTCCAGCGCGTGGCGGGCAAAACGGCCGCCAATGAAACCGCTTGCGCCGGTCACCAGAATTTTCATGAAACGCTCCGCATCGGGTTCAGCTTGAATAAGGGCTCGGACAGGCTCATGCCACCAACCAGCGGGCTGCCTGACGTGCCAGGTGGTCCGTAAGGTCGCTGAGCAATTGCCCGCCATGACGCCAGTGGTGCCAATACAGCGGTACATCGATCCAGCGCTCGGGCAACAACTG
Source organism: Pseudomonas sp. RIT-To-2 (assembly GCF_029623465.1). Classification (NCBI taxonomy): domain Bacteria; kingdom Pseudomonadati; phylum Pseudomonadota; class Gammaproteobacteria; order Pseudomonadales; family Pseudomonadaceae; genus Pseudomonas; species Pseudomonas sp. RIT-To-2. Next base: position 183,122 of record NZ_JAPYKM010000002.1, read on the forward strand.
CACCAGCGCCCCGCTGGCCAGCTGTCCCCGCGCCTGCAACTCAGGCACCAGCCCCCAGCCCAGGCCGAATTCGGCCATGCGCAGGAAGCCTTCGGAAGAAGGGCACAGGTGGTGGAGAAAACCACCGTCGATGCCCAGTTCGGCCAGGTAGCGGTGCTGCAGCAAGTCATCCGGGCCGTAGACCAGCGCCGGGGTGTGGGCCAATTGTCCCGCAACGAAGCCGTCGGGGAAATGCCTGGCGACAAACCCGGGGCTGGCCAACGCCAGGTAGCGCATCGCACCCAGGGGCAAACTGCGCGCGCCTGCCACCGGCCGCTCGCTTGCACAGACACAGGCCGCGACTTCACCGGCGCGCATGCGCTTGAGGCCCACGTCCTGATCTTCGACTACCAAATCCAGCAGCACGCCACGTGCGGTACAGAAATCGCCAACCGCCGCGGCCCACCAGGTCGCCAGGCTGTCGGCGTTGAGGGCAATGCGCAAGCGTTGCGGCATACCCTCCTCGTCCAGCGCTGGCACCTGCCCTTGCAGGTCACGTTCAAGCAAGCGCACTTGCTGAACATGGTTCAGCAGGCGCCGCCCGATCTCCGTGGGCACTGGGGGGGTAGCCCGCACCAGCACCGGTTGGCCCACCCGTGCCTCCAGCAACTTGATGCGCTGGGACACCGCTGACTGGGACAGCCCCAGCACCTGCGCGGCGCGCTCGAAGCCGGCCTGCTCGGTAACGGCGGCCAGCGCGGAAAGCAACTTGTAATCAAACATCACTTTTCCTAATGAGCGATGAGCGTTATTTGTTTTTCTTATACACCAAAGCCCCCCACACTCCTACCACTTGAACAGGAGAATGGCAGGCATGTGGCACAGTTACGTAAACGGTCTGATGGTGGCGGCAGGCCTGATCATGGCAATCGGCACTCAGAATGCCTTTGTTCTGGCCCAGAGCCTGCGCCGGGAGCATCACCTGCCGGTCGCCGCCCTGTGCGTGCTCTGCGACGCGGTACTGGTGACACTGGGGGTGTTCGGCCTGGCCAATGTGCTGGTCCACAGCCCCTTGCTACTGAACGTCGCGCGCTGGGGCGGCGCGTTGTTCCTGCTCTGGTACGGCGCCCAGGCATTGCGCCGCGCCTGCTCCCGGCAGAGCCTGCAACAAGGTCGGCACAGCGGCCAGCGCTCGCGCCGGGCCGTATTGCTCAGCGCCCTGGCGGTGACCTTGCTCAACCCCCACGTTTACCTGGACACCGTGCTGCTGATTGGCTCCCTGGGCGCCCAGCAGGCCGAGCCCGGCGCCTACGTGGCCGGCGCCGCCAGTGCCTCGTTGCTGTGGTTCTTCACCCTGGCGCTGGGCGCGGCCTGGCTGGCACCCTGGCTCGCGCGCCCCGCCACCTGGCGGGTGCTGGACCTGATGGTGGCGGTGATGATGTTCGCCGTGGCGGCTCAGCTGATTTTTGCCTGAGCCGCTGGTCCGCGGGCCGCAGCCGCTCTGGAACCTCTATCCCACACAGTTGTTGCGTGGTTATGCCGCAGTCCCGGTGCTATGATCCCAAGCTTGCGCCGCAAAGAGTAAAAACTCGCCGGCGTATCTCTGGCCGCCCGTGATCGGCCTTGCGCTCACCGCAACAGACCTGATTAGGAGAATCACCATGGCTTTCGAATTGCCGCCGCTGCCCTACGCTCACGATGCGCTGCAGCCGCACATCTCCAAAGAGACTCTGGAATACCACCACGACAAGCACCACAACACCTACGTCGTGAACCTGAACAACCTGGTGCCAGGCACCGAGTTCGAAGGCAAGACCCTGGAAGAAATCGTCAAGTCTTCCTCCGGTGGCATCTTCAACAACGCCGCCCAGGTCTGGAACCACACCTTCTACTGGAACTGCCTGGCGCCAAACGCCGGCGGCCAGCCTACTGGCGCCCTGGCTGACGCTATCAACGCTGCATTCGGCTCCTTCGACAAGTTCAAGGAAGAGTTCAGCAAGACCTCCATCGGCACCTTCGGCTCCGGCTGGGGCTGGCTGGTGAAGAAAGCTGACGGTTCCCTGGCCCTGGCCAGCACCATCGGCGCCGGCAACCCGCTGACCAGCGGCGACACCCCGCTGCTGACCTGCGACGTCTGGGAACACGCTTACTACATCGACTACCGTAACGTACGCCCGAAATATGTAGAGGCGTTCTGGAACCTGGTCAACTGGAAGTTCGTGGCCGAGCAGTTCGAAGGTAAAGCCTTCACTGCCTAAGCTGCCAGCTTGCTGAAAAACCCGGCCTCGGCCGGGTTTTTTTATGGTTCTTCACGGATTGACGGGAAAGTCGTGGCACTGCCATGGATCTGCAGTGGACCTGCAAAGCGGACCAGGTGATGCCACAGGCATAACTGGCCCGAAACAGATGTGGGACCGGGCTTGCCCGGGAAGCGCCGCGCGGGCGGCGCTCGGTCTCAAGGGCGCTACAAAACCCAAGCCATGCGCCTTTCAGCCCCAACCCGGTTGCTAGACGGGCCAATGAGGGGCTCTTCAATATTCCTCGCCAGCGATTGCATCAAGGCCTCCAGGTGCCAGGCGATGGTGTTGGGCCGTTCTCAAGATCGAGCGCCGCCCGCGCGGCGCTTCCCGGGTAAACCCGGTCCCACATCTGTTTCGGGCCAATTCGTCTGTGAGATCACCTTGGCTGCCTTGCTGGCACCCACACAGATCTGCAGTGAACCAACACGGCGAATCAGGTGCTGCCCCAAGCATTGTGGGTGCCCCACTACAGCGCGTTTCTTCACGCCTCGCAGCGTGCAACGCAAACCCCTTGCCTCGATCTGCGATACAGCTAAGATCTACAAAGGCTCACCCCCTTGACTGCCCACCGGGATTGCCACTGATAATGGCATATTGATGCCACCTGCATGCAACAAGGAATGGCCCTTTGAAGCTGGAACTCAAGAACAGCTTGTCGGTGAAGTTGCTACGCGTTGTGCTGCTCTCTGCGCTGATCGTAGGGGTAGTGCTCAGTTGCGCCCAAATCGTGTTCGATGCCTACAAGACCCGTCAGGCCGTGGCAAACGACGCCGCGCGTATCCTCGATATGTTCCGCGACCCTTCCACGCAGGCGGTCTACAGCCTCGACCGGGAAATGGGCATGCAGGTCATCGAAGGCCTGTTCCAGGACACCGCCGTGCGCATTGCCTCCATCGGCCACCCCAACGAACCCATGCTGGCCGACAAGACCCGCCCGCCGCTGCAGACCGCCACCCGCTGGCTCACCGACCCTATCCTGGGCCAGGAACGCACGTTCACCACGCAACTGGTCGGCCGCGGGCCCTACAGTGAATACTACGGCGACTTGAGCATCACCCTGGACACCGCGCCCTACGGCCAGGGCTTCATCATGAGCTCGGTGATCATCTTCATTTCCGGCGTGCTGCGGGCCATGGCCCTGGGCCTGGCCCTGTACCTGGTCTACCACTGGCTGCTGACACGGCCACTGAAACAGATCATCGAACACCTGACCCAGATCAACCCCGACCGCCCTAGCGAGCACAAACTGCCGGCCCTCAAGGGCCACGAGAAGAACGAACTGGGCATGTGGATCAACACGGCCAACCAGTTGCTCGAATCCATTGAACGCAACACCCACCTGCGCCATGAAGCCGAAAACACCCTGCTGCGCATGGCGCAGTACGACTTCCTGACCGGGCTACCAAACCGCCAGCAACTGCAATCGCAGCTGGACAAGATCCTGATCGACGCCGGCCGGCTTCAACGCCGGGTTGCCGTGCTGTGCGTGGGCCTGGACGATTTCAAAAGCATCAACGAACAGTTCACCTACCAGACCGGCGACCAACTGCTGCTGGCCCTGGCCGACCGCCTGCGCGCACACAGTGGGCGCCTTGGCGCGCTGGCGCGCCTGGGGGGCGACCAGTTCGCCCTGGTGCAGGCCGACATCGACCAGCCCTACCAGGCCGCGGAACTGGCGCAGAGCATCCTCGATGACCTGGAGGCGCCATTCGGCCCCGACCTGCAGGAGATTCGCCTGCGCGCCACCATCGGCATCACCCTGTTCCCGGAAGACGGCGACAGCACTGAAAAGCTGCTGCAGAAAGCCGAGCAAACCATGACCCTGGCCAAGTCGCGCTCACGCAACCGCTACCAGTTCTACATCGCCAGCGTGGACAGCGAAATGCGCCGGCGCCGCGAGCTGGAGAAGGACCTGCGCGAAGCCATCGCACGGGGCCAGCTGTTTCTCGCCTATCAGCCCCAGATCAGCTACCGCGACCACCGCGTGGTCGGGGTCGAGGCCTTGCTGCGCTGGCAGCACCCCGAGCACGGCCTGGTGCCGCCCGACCAGTTCATCCCGTTGGCCGAGCAGAACGGCAGCATCATCGCCATCGGCGAATGGGTCATGGACCAGGCCTGCCGGCAACTGCGCGAGTGGCTGGACCAGGGTTTCAACGACCTGCGCATGGCGGTCAACCTCTCTACCGTGCAGTTGCACCACGCCGAACTGCCCCGGGTGGTCAGCAATTTCCTGCAGATCTACCGCCTGCCGCCGCGCAGCCTGGAACTGGAAGTCACCGAAACCGGTCTGATGGAAGATATCAGCACCGCCGCGCAGCACTTGTTGAGCCTGCGCCGCTCGGGCGCGCTGATTGCCATCGATGACTTCGGCACCGGGTATTCCTCGCTCAGTTACCTGAAATCGCTGCCGCTGGACAAGATCAAGATCGACAAAAGCTTCGTCCAGGACCTGCTGGAGGACGACGATGACGCCACCATCGTGCGCGCCATCATCCAATTGGGTAAAAGCCTGGGCATGCAAGTGATCGCCGAGGGCGTCGAGACTTTGGAGCAGGAGCGTTACATCATTTCCGAAGGCTGCCACGAGGGGCAGGGCTACCTGTACAGCAAGCCGCTGCCGGCCCGCGAACTCACGGCCTTTCTCAAACAGGCTCAGCGTAGCCAGGCAGTCAGCCTCTGAAGGCCACCCACGGGCCTGATGAATTTGCTTACATCTTCATTGTTTACAGAGAATGCATATCCTTCGCATGATTGCGCCGATTTTGCGTGGCCGTCGGCCCGCCTCCTCTCTCGACGCAGGATATCGCCATGACTCACATGCCCCTGGCCACCGCCGGTCTGCTGGCCATCGCCGTCTCGCTCGCCGGTTGCGGCGAGAGCAAGCCAGACCAGGCTCCCGCCGCCCAGGCAGCCGCCAGCAGTGGCGCCGCCACGGGCAAGGGCGAGGTTGACGAAGCCGCGGCACAGGCGGTGGTGAAGCATTACACCGACATGGCCTGGTTCATCTACACGGACGCCCACCGCTGCGCCCTTGACCTGCAGGACAAGGTCGACGCCTTCCTCGCCAAGCCTGATGACAGTACGCTCAAGGCCGCCCGCCACGCCTGGGTAGCCGCGCGCGTGCCCTACCTGCAAAGTGAAGTGTTCCGCTTTGGCAACCACATCGTCGACGACTGGGAAGGGCAGGTTAATGCCTGGCCGCTGGACGAAGGGCTGATCGACTATGTCGACGCCAACTATGAGTCGGCCCTGGGCAACCCGGCGGCCAAGGCCAACATCATTGCCAATGAACATATCCAGATCGGCGAAGACAAGGTCGACATCACCGAAATCACCCCCGAAGCGCTGGCCAGTCTCAACGAGCTGGGCGGCTCGGAGGCCAACGTGGCCACCGGTTACCACGCCATCGAGTTTCTGCTGTGGGGCCAGGACCTGAACGGCACCGGCCCTGGTGCCGGCGACCGCCCCGCTTCCGATTACCTGCAGGGGCCGGATGCCACCGGCGGCCACAACGACCGCCGTCGCGCCTACCTGAGCGCCGTGACGCGCCTGCTGGTTTCCGACCTGGAGGAAATGGCCGGCCAGTGGAAAGCCGGGGTCGCCGACAACTACCGCGCCAGCCTGGAAGCCGAGCCTGCCCGCAACGGCCTGCGCAAGATGCTGTTCGGCATGGGCAGCCTGTCCCTGGGCGAGCTGGCCGGTGAGCGCATGAAGGTGTCGCTGGAGGCCAACTCGCCGGAAGACGAGCACGACTGCTTCAGCGACAACACCCACTACTCCCACTATTACGACGCGCTGGGCATCCGCAACGTGTACCTGGGCGAATACACCCGTCTGGATGGCACCGGCGTGAGCGGCCCGAGCCTGTCCGCACTGGTAGCCAAGGTCGACCCGGCCCACGACGCAGTGCTTCGCACCGACCTCGACGCTACCCAGGCGCGACTGCAGACCATCGTCGACCGGGCCAGGCAGGGCGAGCATTACGATCAGTTGATCGCTGCGGGCAATGAGGCGGGCCAGCAACGGGTGCGCGATGCCATCAGCGCGCTGGTCAAGCAGACCGGCTCCATTGAAAAGGCAGCGGGCACGCTGGGCATCAATGACCTGAACCCGGAAACAGCTGACCATACCTTCTAGCCCTTGGGCGGCACGTGCAGGGCCTGGCGATGCTCGGCCCTGCATGACCATCGCAACACGCCAGCCAGTATTTTGTTTCAAAGGTTGACCCTGCCATTTTGCCCACCGCCCCCCTGCTAAGCTTGCCAGCCCCAGCCCTTCTGCCACGGATTGCCGATGCCATCACCTGCCCCTCGCCTCAGTACCGCGCTACTGACCCTGTGCCTGAGCGGCTGCGGGGATGCCGTGCGCCTGGGTGAAACGGAACGCGGCGAAGCGCTGTCAGGCGGGGCAGCCACCGTGTGGCGCAGTGACTTGAACGCCTTCGCCCAGCCGTCGGCGAACCTGTCGCCTGAAGGCCGGGTGGACTTCAGCGCCGGCAACAGCTTCTTCCGCAGCCCGTGGGTCATCGCGCCAGCCACCACCACCGCCCGCGACGGCCTGGGGCCGCTGTTCAACACCAACGCCTGCCAGAACTGCCACATCAAGGACGGCCGCGGCCACCCCCCCGAAACCGACGCCAGTAGCGCGGTGTCGATGCTGGTGCGCGTCTCCATTCCAGACACCGCGGCCCAGGCACAAATCATCCAGCGCCTGGGCGTCAACCCCGAACCGGTATACGGCACACAATTGCAGGACATGGCGATTCCCGGGGTAGCGCCAGAGGCCAAGGTGCGGGTCGAGTACGACCTGGTGACCATGGCCTTCGACGACGGCACCCGCACCGAACTGCGCAAGCCACGCCTGGTGCTCAGCCAGCTTGGCTACGGGCCGCTGCACCCCCAGACCCGCCTTTCCGCACGGGTCGCGCCGCCCATGGTCGGCCTGGGGTTGCTGGAGGCCATCCCCGAGGAAGCGATACTGGCCAACGCCCAAGCGCAAGCGGCCAAACCCGATGGCGTCGAGGGCCGGCCAAACCGGGTCTGGGATGACGCCCAGGGCAAAGTCGTGATCGGCCGCTTCGGCTGGAAAGCCGGCCAGCCGTCGCTGGCTCAGCAGAATGCCCATGCCTTCGCCAATGACTTGGGTCTGACGTCCCGCCAACTGCCCAACGCCACGTGCACAGCCGCGCAGCTCGATTGCCTGGCGGCCGCCAACGGTGGTGAACCGGAGGTCAGTGAGAACATCGAGCGCCTGGTGCTGTTCTATACCCGCCACCTGGCAGTTCCCGCCCGGCGCGACGTCAGTACACCCCAGGTACTGGCCGGCAAGTTGCTGTTTCACCAGGCGGGTTGCCAGACCTGCCATGTTCCGAACTACACGACGGCGGCGGACGCTGCGGAGCCGGAACTGGCCAACCAGCACATCCGCCCCTACACGGACCTGCTGCTGCACGACATGGGCCCGGGCCTGGCCGACCAGCGCAGCGAGTTCGCTGCCAGCGGCCAGCACTGGCGCACGCCGGCCTTGTGGGGCATGGGCCTGAGCGAGACGGTCAGCGGCCACACCCAATACCTGCATGACGGGCGCGCCCGCGATGCCATGGAAGCCATTCTCTGGCATGACGGCGAGGCCGCGGCCTCACGCCGCCATGTGCTGTCGTTCAATGCCGGGCAGCGCGCGGCGTTGCTGGCGTTTCTGAATTCACTGTAAGCCTGCCGGGAGCCCCACATGTTTCGTCCCACGCTGTTGTTCACCAGCCTCGCCGCTCTGGTGCTGGGGGCCTGTAGCCCCCAGGACCAACAGGCCGTCACCAGCGCCGCCATTGCCCGGCAGGTGATACTGCCCACCTACAACCGCTGGGCCGATGCAGACCGGCAACTGGCGGTCAGCGCCCTGGCCTACTGCCAGGGCACCGCCAGCCTGGGTACCGCCCGCGCGGACTTCCTCCATGCACAACGAGCCTGGGCGCAATTGCAGCCGCTGCTGATCGGCCCGCTGGCCGAAGGCAACCGGGCATGGCAGGTGCAGTTCTGGCCCGACAAGAAAAACCTCGTGGGGCGCCAGGTGGACCAGTTGGTCAACGCCCCCACGCCCGTGGATGCCAGCCACCTGGCGAATGCCAGTGTGGTGGTACAGGGCCTGTCGGCGTACGAATACATCCTGTTCGATGCTCGCCTGGACCTCGCCGATGCCAATCAGAAAGCCCGCTACTGCCCATTGCTGGTCGCCATCGGCGAGCATCAGAAAACCCTTGCCGAAACCATCCTGGCGCAGTGGAACACCCCTGAGGGCATGCTCTGGGAGCTGAGCCACTTCCCCAACCCGCGCTACGCCGACGCCCACGAAGCCATCGCCGACCTGCTGCGCGCCCAGGTCAACGCCCTGGATACCCTGAAGAAAAAACTCGGTACCCCCATGGGCAGGCAGAGCAAGGGCATTGCGCAACCGCTGCAGGCCGAAGCGTGGCGCAGCCAGGCTTCGCTGGCGAGCCTGGCGGCCAGCCTGGATGCGGCCCAGGCGGTATGGGAAGGCGTGGACGGCAAAGGCCTGCGTGGCCTGCTGGGCAAGGACCAGAAAAACCTGGCCGGGCGCCTGGATGCCGCGTACGCCGCCGCGCAGGCGCTGCTAGCCGACAACCAGAGGCCCTTGGCCGAACTGCTGGGCGACCCGCAGGGCCGTCAGCAATTGGACATCCTTTACGACGGCCTCAACACCCTGCACCGGCTGCACGAGGGTGAACTGGCCAAGGCGCTGGGCATCGCCCTGGGCTTCAACGCCAACGACGGGGACTGACCATGGGCCTGGCGCACTGGTTCAAGACACTGCTCGCCCCCCAGGGCAGCAACCTGTTGCTGTCGGCGCGCGACGATGGCGAAGGCCGTCACCATGCAGTGGGCTACCGCCTGGACGGGCGCCAGGTGTTCGCCACCCGCGTCAGCCAGCGCTGCCACGCCATCGTCCAGCACCCGACGCGCCCCCTGGTATTGTTCGTGGCCCGACGGCCCGGTACCGAATGCTACCTCCTGGACCTGCGCGACGGCCGCCTGCTGCAGACGCTGACCGCCCCGCCGAACCGGCACTTTCAAGGGCATGCCGTGGTCCACGCTGCTGGCGAATGGTTGTACACCACGGAAAACGACACCCGCGAACCTGGCCGAGGTGTCATCGGCGTGTACCGTTTCGACGGCCAGCAACTGGCCCGTCACGGCGAACTGTCCAGCCACGGCATCGGCCCCCACGAACTGGCCTGGCTGCCCGACGGCGAAACCCTGGTGGTAGCCAACGGCGGCATTCGCACCGAAGCCGAGAGCCGGGTAGAGATGAACCTCGATGCCATGGCGCCCAGCCTGGTACTGATGCGCCGCGACGGCACCCGGCTGAGTCAGGAAACCCTGGCACAGCCGATGAACAGCGTGCGCCACCTGGCTGTGGCCGGCGACGGCACCGTGCTGGCTTGCCAGCAATACATGGGCGAGGCCGAACACTGCGCGCCGCTGCTGGCGATCAAACGTCCGGGGCAGCCATTGCAACCGTTCCCCGTCAGCGAGCGGCAACTGCGGCAGATGGCCCATTACACCGCCAGCGTCGCCGTGCATGACGGCTTGCGCCTGGTGGCGCTGACCGCACCGCGCGCCAACCGGTTCTTCGTCTGGGACCTGGACACCGGTGCCGAGCGCCTGGAAGTCTCGATGCCCGACTGCGCGGGCGTCGCGATGGTAGCGGATGGCTTCGTGGTCACCTCCGGCCAGGGCCGCGCCCGCCTGTTCGATTGCCGCGGCCCTGCGCCCGTGGCCCGCGTGCTGAACCTGCCCGCCGGCTATTGGGACAACCACCTGCACCGAGCATTGTAAAACCTTCCCTGTGCACGAGAGCCAGCCCGAGAAGCTCGCTGGCAAGCCCGTTCCCACAAGTGCGATGAGCAGGAAAAAAAGGGGGTAATATCCAGCAACACAGCGCGTTGGCATAAAGCGCTGTGCAGGAATAATGTGCTGCACTCTTCGTCTCGTCTCCAAGGAACAGGAATATGCTGCGTCGCCGCATGCTGATCATGTTGGGCGTCGTGCTGCTCGTGGTGCTGGTGCTGGGTGGCTACAAGGCCTTTTCCGTGTACCGGCAGATCCAGCAGTTCACCGCGCCCAAACCGCCCGTGGCCGTTGCCGTGGCCACCGCCAGCCAGCGCGCCTGGCAATCGCGGTTGCCGGCCGTGGGCAGCCTGAAGGCGCTGCAGGGCGTCAACCTCAGCCTGGAAGTGGCTGGCACGGTGCGCAGCATCCAGTTCGATTCCGGCCAGCAGGTGAAGGCCGGCCAACCATTGCTGCAACTGGACAGCGACGTGGAAGCAGCCCTGCTGGGCACCGCCCAGGCAGACCTTGGCCTGGCCCAGGTGGACTATGGCCGCGGCGCGCAACTGGTGGACAGCCACGCTATCTCCCGAGGCGAGTTCGACCGCCTCAACGCCGTGCTGCTCAAGAACAAGGCCACCGTGGCGCAGCTCAAGGCCAGCCTGGCGAAGAAGAACATCGTCGCGCCCTTCACGGGGACCATCGGCATTCGCCGGGTAGACGTGGGCGACTACCTGGCCAGCGGTACGGTAATCGCGACCCTGCAGGACCTGAGCAGTTTGTACGTGGACTTCTACGTGGCCGAGCAGGTCATTCCCCAGGTGCATCTGGACCAGGCGGTTCAGGTAACGGTCGCCGCCTGGCCCGGGCAAACGTTCGAGGGCCGGATCAGCGCCTTGAACCCCAAGGTCGAGGACAGCACGCGCAACATTCTCATCCGCGCCACCCTCGCCAACCCCCAGGGAAAACTGTTGCCAGGTATGTTCGCCAATCTGCAGATCGTGCTGCCACAACCCAGAAACGAAGTCGTGGTGCCCGAAAGCGCCGTGGCCTACACCCTGTACGGCAACTCGTTGTATGTGGTCGCTGAGAAACACGAAGCCGATGGCAAGCCGAGCATGGATGCCCAGGGCAAACCGGTGCTGATCGCTGAACGCCGTTTCGTCGATACCGGCGAACGTCGCGACGGGGTGGTCATCATCAGCAAGGGGCTCAAGGCCGGCGAGCAAGTGGTCACCGGGGGCCAACTGAAACTCACCAGCGGCGCGGCCGTCAGCATCAGCCCCGACCAGACCCAGACCAACCACTGACCCAGGAGAACGGCCATGGCCTTTACCGACCCGTTCATCCGCCGGCCAGTGCTGGCCAGCGTCATCAGCCTGCTGATCGTTTTGCTCGGCTTCCAGGCATGGAGCAAGCTACCCATTCGCCAGTACCCGCAGATGGAAAACGCGCTGATTACCGTGACCACTGCGTACCCCGGCGCCAATGCCGAGACCATTCAGGGCTATATCACCCAGCCATTGCAGCAGAGCCTGGCGAGCGCCGAGGGCATCGACTACATGACCTCGGTGAGCCGGCAGAATTTCTCGGTGATCTCCATCTACGCCCGCATTGGCGCCGACAGCGACCGCCTGTTCACCGAACTGCTGGCCAAGGCCAACGAGGTCAAGAACAAGCTGCCCCAGGACGCCGAGGACCCGGTGCTGAGCAAGGAAGCCGCCGACGCGTCGGCGCTGATGTACATCAGCTTTTTCAGCGACCAACTGAACAACCCGCAAATCACCGATTACCTGTCACGGGTGATCCAGCCCAAACTGGCGACGCTGCCGGGCATGGCCCAGGCCGAAATCCTCGGCAACCAGGTGTTCGCCATGCGGCTGTGGCTGGACCCGGTGAAACTGGCCGGCTACGGCCTGAGCGCCAACGATGTCACTGATGCGGTGCGCCGTTACAATTTCCTGTCGGCAGCCGGTGAAGTGAAAGGCGAATACATCGTCACCAGCATCAACGCGGCCACCGACCTCAAATCCACCGAAGGCTTCGCCGCCATTCCGCTCAAGACCGACGGCGACAGCCGGGTGCTGCTGGGCGATGTGGCGCGGGTGCAAATGGGCGCTGAGAACTACGATACCGTCAGTTCGTTCAACGGCACCCCCTCGGTGTACATCGGTATCAAGGCCACCCCGGGCGCCAACCCGCTGGATGTGATCCGCGAGGTGCGCAAGCTGATGCCTGACCTCGAGGCGCAGCTGCCGCCCAACCTCAAGGCCTCCATCGCCTACGACGCCACGCTGTTCATCCAGGCGTCCATTGACGAGGTCGTGAAGACCCTGTTCGAGGCGGTGCTGATCGTGGTTGTCGTGGTGTTCCTGTTTCTTGGTGCTCTGCGCTCGGTGATTATCCCGGTGGTAACCATTCCGCTATCGATGATCGGCGTGCTCTTCTTCATGCAACTGATGGGCTACTCCATCAACTTGCTTACCTTGCTGGCCATGGTATTGGCCATCGGCCTGGTGGTGGACGATGCGATCGTGGTGGTGGAGAACATCCACCGCCATATCGAGGAAGGCCGCTCGCCCTTCGACGCGGCACTGCAAGGTGCCCGGGAAATCGCCATGCCGGTGGTGTCCATGACCATCACCCTGGCCGCCGTGTACGCCCCCATCGGGTTCCTGGAGGGGCTCACGGGTGCATTGTTCAAGGAGTTCGCCCTGACCCTGGCAGGCGCGGTGGTGATTTCCGGTGTGGTCGCACTCACGCTGTCGCCCATGATGTGCGCCCTGCTCCTGCGTGCCAATACCAACCCCAGGGGCCTGGCACACCGCCTGGACCATCTGTTCGAACGGCTCAAGCAACGTTACCAGCGCATGCTTCACGCCACCCTGCAGACCCGCCCGGTGGTGGTGGTGTTCGCCTTCATCGTGCTGGGCCTGATTCCCGTGTTCCTCAAGTTCACCCAGTCGGAACTGGCGCCCAACGAGGACCAGGGCATCATTTTCATGATGGCCACGGCGCCGCAGCCTACCAACCTGGATTACCTGAACACCTATACCGACCAGTTCCTGACCATCTTCAAGGACTTTCCAGAGTACTACTCCTCGTTCCAGATCAACGGTTTCAACGGCGTGCAGTCGGGCATCGGCGGCTTCCTGCTCAAACCCTGGAATGAACGCAGCCGTACCCAGATGGAGCTGCTGCCCGAGGTGCAAGCGCGCCTGGCACAAATTCCGGGGCTGCAGATATTCGGCTTCAACCTGCCTGCCCTGCCGGGCACCGGTGAGGGCCTGCCCTTTGAGTTCGTGATCAACACCGCCAACGACTACGAGTCGCTGCTGGACGTGGCCCAGCGGGTCAAGGATCGCGCCGAGGCCAGCGGCAAGTTCGCCTTCCTGGACATTGACCTGGCCTTCGACAAACCCGAGGTGGTGGTGGATATCGACCGGGCCAAGGCGGCGCAGATGGGTGTGTCCATGCAAGAGCTGGGGGGCACCCTGGCCACCCTGCTGGGCGAGTCGGAGATAAACCGCTTCACCCTCGACGGGCGCAGCTACAAGGTCATTGCCCAGGTGGAGCGCGCCTACCGCGACAACCCTGGCTGGCTCAACCAGTACTACGTGCGCAACAACAAGAACGAGTTGCTGCCCCTGTCGACGCTGATCACCGTCAGCGACCGTGCCCGGCCGCGCCAGCTCAACCAGTTCCAGCAACTGAACTCGGCGATCATCCAGGGCTACCCCATTGTCAGCATGGGCGACGCGGTGCAGACCGTGCGCGATATCGCCAGCCAGGAAGCACCCGCCGGCTTCGCCTTCGACTACGGCAGCAGCGCCCGCCAGTATGTGCAGGAAGGTAATGCACTATGGGTAACCTTCGGCCTGGCGCTGGCGATCATCTTCCTGGTGCTGGCCGCGCAGTTCGAAAGTTTCCGCGACCCGCTGGTGATTCTGGTCACGGTGCCCCTGTCGATCTGCGGTGCGCTGATCCCGCTGTTTCTGGGCTGGTCGAGTTTGAACATCTACACCCAGGTAGGGTTGGTGACCTTGATCGGGCTGATCAGCAAGCACGGTATCCTGATCGTCGAATTCGCCAATCAGTTGCGGCGCGACAAAGGCCTTGGCGTACGGGAGGCGGTGGAAGAAGCCGCGGCCATTCGTTTGCGGCCAGTGCTGATGACCACCGCGGCGATGGTCTTTGGCATGGTGCCACTGATTCTGGCGACGGGGGCGGGGGCAGTGAGCCGCTTCGACATTGGCATGGTGATCGCGACGGGGATGTCGGTGGGGACGCTGTTCACCCTGTTTGTACTGCCTTGCGTGTACACGCTGGTGGCCAGACCTGACCGAGCCGCGTAGCAGCGGACCTGGCCGCGTCACAAACGCCGCGCAGTACCAGGCAAACCGCATTTACCGCGACGCGCAACGCCTGCCCCCTCGAAAAGCAGGCGCCTTGGTCAACCGCGGGAGCGAACACCCTGGGTCAGGCCGAACATGAACAGCAACAGGTCGTGATCAGGCTTGGCGTCAGCCTGCACCTTGGGCGTACGGGGCAGTGGGCACTGCTGCGCAGCGCTGAGAACGCCAGGCCGAGGCTGATCCCACGCGGCCATGGCAGCCGTAGTGACAGCCAGCGCGCCCACCAGAAAAAAACCTCGAGCAATTCCTCGTTTCATCACTCTAAACCTTTGATTACGCTGCCAAACGCCGTCTCATAAAAATAGAGCAGTTTCTTCCAGTCTGCGTCGCTGAACGACGAATGGCGACGCAACTGTTTCAGGTCATGCTGGGCTGCCCCGTAAGCGGTCCAGCGACGCCTGCATTTTTCCAGGTCCAGCAACGCAACCTCAGGTCTGGCCGCCGCGCCCTCGCCGACTACTCGCACAAACACATGCTTGATGTACAGGCAACTGTGCTGCCAACGACCCCGGTGCATGCGCGCCAGGCTTTGGGCCAACACTTGCAGCATTTCATCATGGACAGCCTCCCCGTGACGCTCGCGACCACCGGCGGCATACCAGTTTTCGATCTCGTCATAACCGTCCAGGGCCTCGGTCACCAACAACGCGCGCCACTGATGCTGTGGGTCACGCTGAGCGCCGCAGAACACCAATTTCGGCACGTTGACGTTCAGGGCATGCAAGCCTTGCAGGGCATCGCGCTCACGCAGCACCGTCGGCCGGCCGAATGGGTGCAGCACGCTTCGGTAAATGTGCCCTGTCTGACGTTTGACGTACAGCAGCTGGCCGTTATCGGCGTACACCCGCTGAACCCCGCTTTCACCGCCGCGTCGTACGTTCGGCTCCTCAACCCACTCACCCCGTTGACGCCAGAAATAATCGAAGCGCGTTTCAGACGCCGCCGTGTTTTCAGTAGCGTAGTCGATGGCCATTCGTTACTCCTTGCGAAAACTGACTACACGCTGGCGGTGGTCAAGGGCCACGGCGACGGCAAAAATAGCCAGTCATACGTCATGTGCGTGTAATACCAATGTGAAAAAAATGTAAGACTACTGCGAAACAGGAGCAAGGTTTTACAGAAGCTTAATGATAGCCAAGGGCCACAACTGCTGAATGACCCAATGGTCAGTCAACCGTCTGTCGCCAACGTGACCTGAAAGCAGCAGCCATTAGGCTCACGCGCCGTCAATTCGACCTGCCAGCCCTGGTCATCGCAAATGCGTTGTACCAGCGACAAGCCCAACCCCAGGCCTTCCCCGCGGCGCTCGGTGGCACGCACGAAGGGCTGGAACACGGCCAGGCGCTTTTCTTCGGGAATGCCGATACCCGTGTCTTCCACTTTGAAGCCCGATGGCTCCAGGGTCAGGCGAATGAAACCGGTGTCGGTGTAGTGCAATGCGTTGCGCAGCAAGTTGCCCATCACCGCCAACAGGAACGTGGCGTTGTACCGGGTGGGCGGCAACTCACCCCGCACCACCGTCAACGCCAGGCCCTTGTGTTCGATAGGTCCGCGCCACAGGTTGATCAGGTTATCGGCCACCTGGTCCAGGCTCAGCTGGGCACTCATCTCGCTTTCGTTGCGCTGGGCTCGCGCCAGCATCAGGAAGGTCTGCACCAGCTCCCGCATTTCCACGCAGGCGCGGGCAATACGCTCCACCTGGGCGCGGGCGCGGGCATCCAGGGCCGGGTTCTCCAGCAACAGCTCACAGGAGGTGGCCAGTACCATCAAGGGGGTACGCAGCTCATGGCTGACGTCACTGGTAAACAACCGCTCCCGGCTCAATGCATCGCGCAGGCGCCCCAGGGTGGCATCGAACGCCACCGCCAACTCACCCACTTCATCAGCGGCGTAGTCCGGCGCCAGTGGCGGCGCCAGGCCCAGCAACTGGTCGCGGTGACGTACCTGGCGCGCCAGGCGCACCACCGGTGCCATCACCCGGCGGGCCAGCACCCAGCCAAGGAACACCGCCAGCGCCAGGCTGAGGACGAACCCAACCAGCACCACGGCGAACAATACGCGCTCGCGCTCTTCGAAATCACTTTGGTCCTGCAGTAGCACGTAGCGGCGGTCGTCGACGATCTCCACCATGGCGTGGTAAGACAGGTCGCCGCGGAACACTTCGTGAAAGCCCGGTGCCAGGTGCCGCAAGTCTTTGGGCAGGGCGTAATCGCCGCGCCCGCCGCTGTAGTAGAACAGCTGGTCCGGCTCAGGGCGATGGTTCCAGTCGCTGACATTGTCCATCAGCAGCAAGCGCTGCAGGTCGCCCCCCAACCCCGCCGAGATCAGTTTTTCTTCAACCAGGTGCACCGTGGCGACAATACCCACGGCAAACGCGCCAGCCACCAAGGCACTCATCAAGGCAAAGGCAATGATGATGCGTTGTGCCAGGCTTTGCTTAAACTCCATCTTTGCCCTCGGCCAGGCGATACCCCACGCCATGCACCGTTTGCAGCAATGGTTTGTCGAACGGCTTGTCGATGACCTGGCGCAGCTGGTGAACGTGGCTGCGCAGGCTGTCGCTGTCAGGGCAATCATCGCCCCACAGGGCTTCTTCCAGTACCTCGCGCCGCAATACATGCGGGCTCTTCTGCATCAGCACGGCAAGCAGTTTCAGGCCCACCGGGTTGAGCTTGAGGGCACGCCCCTGGCGGCTCACCTCCAGGGTGTCGAGGTCGTAGCTCAGGTCACCGACCTGCAGGCTGCGGCGCCCGCCACCCTGTGCGCGGCGCAGTACGGCTTCGATGCGCGCGGCCAGCTCCGAGAGGGCGAAAGGTTTGATCAGGTAATCGTCGGCACCCGAGCGGAAACCCTGCAGGCGGTCGTCCAACTGGTCGCGGGCGGTCAGCATGATCACCGGAGTCTCGCGCCGGGCGTCTTCGCGCAGCCGCTTGCACAGGGTATAGCCGTCGATGCCAGGCAGCATGATGTCCAGCACGATCAGGTCATAGTGCTCGGTGGCCGCCAGGTGCAGACCGGACAGACCGTCCTGGGCGCAGTCGACCGTATAGCCCTTCAAGCCCAGGTAGTCGGCCAGGTTGGCGAGGATATCGCGGTTGTCTTCAACCAATAGAATTCGCATGGGCAGGTTCTCCGTCCAGTGTGTTTGCCCTTGGGCGCAGGCAGCTTACGGCGTTCGGGCCCCAAGGGCCAGTGACGGCTGACGCTTGTCACTGGGGGAGCTGGCGTACCATCGCGACGTGGAGACCAGGAAGCGCACTGGCGAGCCAGTTCCCACGCTGCATGAAAAAACCCCGCACGAGGCGGGGTTTCTTGTGAAGCGATGGGTAAGGCTGGCTTACATCATGCCGCCCATGCCACCCATGCCGCCCATGTCTGGCATGCCGCCAGCCGCAGGAGCATCATCCTTGATCTCGGCGATCATGGCTTCGGTGGTGATCATCAGGCTGGCGATCGAGGAAGCAGCCTGCAGTGCCGAACGGGTCACTTTGGCTGGGTCCAGGATACCCATTTCGATCATGTCGCCGTATTCGCCGCTAGCAGCGTTGTAGCCGTAGTTGCCACGGCCTTGCTTGACCTTGTCGACAACCACGCTTGGCTCGTCACCGGAGTTGGCGACGATCTGGCGCAGTGGCGCTTCAACAGCGCGACGCAGCAGAGCGATACCTACGTTCTGGTCGGCGTTGTCGCCTTCCAGCGCGGAGATGGCCAGCAGTGCACGAACCAGGGCCACGCCACCGCCAGGTACCACGCCTTCTTCGACCGCAGCACGGGTAGCGTGCAGGGCGTCTTCAACGCGGGCTTTCTTCTCTTTCATTTCAACTTCGGAACCAGCGCCAACCTTGATCACTGCAACGCCGCCGGACAGCTTGGCCAGGCGCTCTTGCAGTTTTTCACGGTCGTAGTCGGACGAAGTGTCGGCCACTTGCTGACGGATCTGGGTAACGCGAGCCTGGATGTCAACCTCGACGCCAGCACCGTCGATGATGGTGGTGTTTTCTTTCGACAGAACGACGCGCTTGGCGTTACCCAGGTGCTCCAGGGTAGTGCTTTCCAGGCTCAGGCCGATCTCTTCGGAGATAACGGTACCGCCGGTCAGAACAGCGATGTCCTGCAGCATGGCCTTGCGACGGTCGCCGAAGCCTGGCGCCTTGACGGCAGCAACCTTGACGATGCCACGCATGTTGTTCACGACCAGGGTCGCCAGCGCTTCGCCTTCAACGTCTTCAGCCACGATCAGCAGTGGGCGGCCGGCTTTGGCAACGGCTTCCAGCACTGGCAGCATTTCGCGGATGTTGGAGATCTTCTTGTCAACCAGCAGGATCAGCGGGCCGTCGAGCTCGGCGACCATGGTGTCTGGCTTGTTGACGAAGTAAGGGGACAGGTAGCCGCGGTCGAACTGCATGCCTTCAACAACCGACAGTTCGTTTTCCAGGCCCGAGCCTTCTTCAACGGTGATGACGCCTTCTTTACCGACTTTTTCCATGGCTTCGGCAATGATGTCGCCGATCGAGGAGTCGGAGTTGGCCGAAATGGTACCGACCTGGGCGATGGCTTTGGAATCAGCGCATGGCTTGGACATGGCTTTCAGCTCTTTGACAATGGCGATGGTCGCCTTGTCGATGCCGCGCTTCAGGTCCATCGGGTTCATGCCGGCAGCGACGGCTTTCAGGCCTTCGTTGACGATCGACTGAGCCAGAACGGTGGCGGTGGTGGTGCCGTCGCCAGCGTCATCGTTGGCACGGGACGCAACGTCCTTGACCAGCTGCGCGCCCATGTTTTCGAAGCGGTCCTTGAGCTCGATTTCCTTGGCGACGGAAACGCCGTCCTTGGTGATGGTCGGAGCGCCGAAGCTCTTCTCGATGATCACGTTACGGCCTTTCGGGCCCAGGGTCGCTTTTACCGCGTCAGCCAGAACGTTAACGCCAGTCAGCATTTTCTTGCGGGCGGAGTCGCCGAATTTAACTTCTTTAGCAGCCATGATCGTTTTCCTTGAATACTGGGTAGTAACGGGAGAGCAGCGGTTTTATCAGCCTTCGATGACGGCGAGAATTTCGTTCTCGCTCATCACCAGCAGGTCTTCGCCGTCAACCTTCACGGTATTGCTGCCGGAGTAAGGGCCGAACACGACCTTGTCGCCCACTTTCACGGCCAGAGCACGTACTTCACCGTTGTCCAGCACTCGGCCGGTACCGACCGCGATGACTTCACCATTGTTGGCTTTCTCGGCAGCCGAACCTGGCAGAACGATACCGCCAGCGGTTTTCTTTTCTTCTTCGCTGCGACGGATAACGACGCGGTCATGCAGAGGACGAAGCTTCATTGTCGATCTCTCCTAATTATGGTTTTCAGCGGCCGGTGTCTGTACCGGCGTTGTGGTTCATCCGGCGGGGCCGGTCGCGGCTCGCTGCGCGAGACGCGGAATATTGTCTGGCAAAGCCAGAAACCTTGCGGTGACCCATACATGAGGTCGCGTTGAACGATTACAAGTGCTGGCCAAAAAAATTTTCACTTTCGCCCGGGCAAAAAAAGTGGGAGCTGCCTTGCCAGCGAGCTTTTGGAGGGCCCAAAAAACTCGCTGGCAAGCCAGCTCCCACAGCGACCCGCTCAGGAGTCGCGCTTTTCGAATTCGCCTTCGATCACCGTTGGCTCACGGCCCACCGCATGGTTGGCCGCCGGGCGAGCATGACCTTCATAGGTCTGGCCACGCTGCAGGTCTTCGGCGAAAGAACGCTGGCGCGACGCTTGCTCACGGGCTTTGGCGCTGAGCTTGTTGCCAATCAGCTTGCGGGTGAACGGCAGCAGGCACAGCAGGCCCAGCACGTCACTGATGAACCCGGGCAACAGCAACAGGCCACCGCCAATGGCCAGCATCAGGCCTTGAAAGACTGTATCGGCCGGCAACTCACCGCGTTGCAGGCTCTGCCGGGCACTGAGTGCCGTGGCCAGACCCGCCACGCGCACCACCAGCACGCCGATGGCGGAGCCGGCGATGATCAGCGCCAGCGCGGGGAAGAACCCGATCGCCACGCTGACCTGGAAAAAGACAAAGAGCTCGAGCACCGGGAAGAGCAGGAGCAGAAATAGAAAAGCACGCATCAAGGGTTTCCTCTGCGGAAGAACGACTTCCAGTAAACCCTAGATGACGTCGACATTTCGTGAATTCAAGCCTCGACCTGTCCAACGGTCGGCCAGGCTTGGGCGTGGGCCAGTGAAACCAGTGCCTGGCGGACTTCCACAGGATTGTTGCAAGGTTTTTCAAAGGGCAGCCAGTAGATCGCCTGGCCAATGCGCAGGTGCATGCCTTCGCCGTCGATACCCACCAATTGCGCGGGTACCTGAGCAGGCAGGCCTGCCAATGCCACGTAGTGGGCGATGGCCTTGGCGTGGTCGGCATTCATGTGCTCGACCATGCCGGTCTCTGCGGTGCCGGCAAACGGGTTGGCCAGGGTTACGTGATCCAGCCAGTGGATGGCGCCGAACCCCCCGATATAACGGTGGCGCACTGGCTCCAGTACCCAGAAGTCGAAATCGTGAGCGCTGTGGTAGTTGGCCGAATCCGGGAAGTAACGGTAATAGCGCAGGGCCGCCGCTTCGATCTGCGCCTCGTCGTCCAGCCTGCGGGCCTCGGCCAGCACGGTCAGACGCCCCACGGCTTGCACGTCCTGGGCTTCACGCTCACCCACCAGCAAGGAACACTTGGGGTCTTTCTGCAGGTTGTGGGTGTGCTGCGCAATGCGGCTGATGAGGATCAGCGGGTTGCCCTGGGCATCGAGGCAGTAGGGCACTACCGAGCCGAACGGGAAACCGGGCATGGACCTGGAATGGGTGGACAGAACGCCGCGGTATTCCTTGAGCAGCAGTTCACGGGCCTGACGCAGGGTTTGGGCGCTCACCTGAAGCTCCTTCTATTTAAAGGAGCTTCAAGTTACAAGCTTTGAACGGCAAGCCGCAAGCTGCAAGCCGGACGCGACCACTTGCAGCCTGTGGCCATGCTTTTTACCAGGCCACGCCGAAACCGGCGGTGTAGCGGCTGGTGTTGAGGTCGGCGTTGCTGGAGCCGGTGACCATGTCTTTCTCGTACTTGAGGTTCAGCGAAGCCCACTGGGTGACCTTGTAGCGCAGGCCCACTTCGGAGTCCAGGCTGTAGTCCGCCACGCCACTGAGCGGTTTGCCCACTTCGCCGTTGGTGAAGAACTCGACGGTCTTGCCGATCAGGAAGCGGTTGTACGCCCACTTCACGCCCACCGAGTAGAAATCGGATTTATCGCCATCGGCGTATTCGTAGGTGCTGTGGTTGAGCAGCGAGCCCAGGGAGAACGCCCCCAGTTCGTCATCCCAGAACTGGTAACCCGGGCCGGTACCGACGGTGCGCTGCTTGGACAGGTCTTCGACGAAGTCACGCTTGACGTTGACCCGGCCTTGCCAATACCACTTGTCCGTGATGAAACGGTCCAGTGCGTATTCGGCATTCCAATTGTTGGTGCCGACCACCTCGTCAGTGGTTTCGCGGTTGTATTCGGCATCGGCCGTGTGCCGCCAGCGGCCGCTGCGCGCCGAGGTCTTGAAGGCCAGGTTGTAATCGTCGGTGTCGCTGTCCGCGCGCTGGAAGTCCACGGCCGCATCGATGTTGCCCTTCCACACCAGATCACCCACCACGGGCTTGGGCTTGATGATCTGCTGGATGCTGGCCAGCTCCACGGTCTTGGGCGCCTCGCCGTTCTGCATGATCACCTTGCCGTCGTCAGACGCCTTCAGCGATTTGGCTTTCTGGCCGGTGTAGGCGTCCTGCTTGACCAGCAGTTCCTGGTCACTCTCCAGGGTCTTGACCTGTTTCCAGTCAAGGGCCACGGAGCCGCCGTAAGGCGTGTCGAGCATGAGCTTGCCGCCATCGAACACCGTGATCTTGCCGGTGAGACGGTCGCCGTTCTTCATCCAGACGGTGTCGGCAAGGGCGGTGGTTGAGGCACTGGCGATGGCGAGGCACATCAGGGTTCTGGACAGCATAAGCAGATTCGGGCTCAGGTTTCGGAAGAAATCGGGCATCATCCGGATGGAGAGCCCTCGCGCAAGGACTGACCGACAAATGACCGATGAGTTCAGTAATCAATTGCAACAATTTGGTGACATTTCCCCCGCCGATCCGGCCGCCGAGCGCCGCATGGCCCTGTATGTCGTGCTGGCGCAAATACCCCAGGGCAAGGTCGTCACGTACGGTCAACTCGCCGACATGGCAGGGTTGGGCAGGGCCGCACGGTGGGTGGGGCGCACCTTGAGTCAACTGCCCGAGGGCAGCCAGTTGCCATGGCACCGGGTGATAGGTGCCGGTGGTCGGATAAGCCTGGCCTCTGGAACACCTGGCGGAGAGGAGCAACGCGCGCGCTTGAGAGCCGAAGGGATTATTTTCATGAATAATCGCGTGGATATACGTCGCCATGGCTGGCGCCCCATGGACCCTAGCGGTTAGAGTGCGCGCTTTGTTTTCGTAAACTGAGGCAGATTCCAGCCCATGCCCCGTAAAACCTGGCGCGCCGCGCTCGCCGCTTATGCCAGCCCTTCGACCCTTGTGCTGTTGTTGCTCGGTTTCGCCGCCGGCCTGCCGTACATGCTGGTGTTCTCCACCCTTTCCGTCTGGCTGCGTGAAGCCGGCGTGGCCCGGGAAACCATTGGCTACGCCAGCCTGATCGGCCTGGCCTATGCGTTCAAGTGGGTATGGTCGCCGCTGCTGGACCAATGGCGCCTGCCTGTGCTCGCCCGCATGGGGCGTCGTCGCTCCTGGCTGGTGCTGGCACAGTCGCTGGTGATCATCGGTCTGATCGGCATGAGTTTCTGCGACCCGCAAAAACACCTGTCATGGCTGATCGCGATCGCGGTGATGGTCGCCTTTGCTTCGGCCACCCAGGACATCGCGGTGGACGCCTACCGCCTGGAAATCGCCGAAGACAACACCCAGGCCGCCCTGGCCGCCAGCTACATGGCCGGTTACCGCATTGCCGCGCTGCTGGCCACGGCGGGCGCGTTGTTCTTCGCCGAGGCATTCGGTTCCACGGGCTACGCCTACATGCACAAGGCCTGGGCCGGCACCTACATGCTCTTCGGCGTGCTGATGGTACCGGCGCTGATCACCACCCTGGTGATGCGCGAGCCCGACGTGCCACTGCGCACCCAGTTGTCTGCCGGGCGCTACAAATTCGGCCACCAGCTGATGTCGGTGTTCGTGCTGATCATCTTGCTGATCTCCGTGCCAGCCATGTTCACTCAGCTCTACAACACCGATTTCGCCAGCGTGCTGTTCCACGGCGAAAGCCTGCTGGACCTGCTGCTGACTGACCGCGCCTTCCTGCGTGCCATTCTCTACATCACCCTGACCGCCCTGTGCCTGTCGTCCATGGGCCGTCGTGGCCTGGCACCGGTGCTGACCCCGGTCAGCGACTTCGTGGTGCGCTACCGCTGGCAGGCGCTGCTGCTGCTGGGGCTGATCGCCACCTACCGCATGTCGGACACGGTGATGGGCGTGATGGCCAACGTGTTCTACATCGACCAGGGCTTCACCAAGGACCAGATCGCCAGCGTCAGCAAGATCTTCGGCCTGGTCATGACCCTGCTGGGCGCCGGTGTCGGTGGCCTGCTGATCGTGCGCTTCGGCATCCTGCCGATTCTGTTCGTCGGCGGCGTTGCCTCGGCGGCCACCAACCTGCTGTTCCTGATGCTGGCCGACATGGGCCCGAACCTGAACATGCTGATCGTTACCATCTCGCTGGACAACTTCAGTTCGGGCATGGCCACATCGGCCTTCGTGGCGTACCTGTCGAGCCTGACCAACCTGAAGTTCTCGGCCACCCAGTACGCGCTGCTCAGCTCGATCATGCTGTTGCTGCCGCGCCTGATCGGCGGGTATTCGGGGGTAATGGTGGAGAAGTTCGGTTACCACAACTTCTTCCTGATCACCGCGGTGCTGGGCGTACCGACGCTGTTCCTGATTGCCTTGCACTGGCATCAGGAAGGGCGAGGCAAGCGCATGGAGCCTTCAGACGAACAGCCTGTGAGCGAAACTCCCTGATATAGCAGGGATTACCCAACGTGTGAGGCGAACAGGGAGCCGTCTACTGTCAAACTTGACAGTAGACGCTTCTGAGCGCACGGGGAACGATGGCGATGTCATTCCCACGGGCAGAGGCACTACCATGACCACGTCAACTGACTCACGCTCCTCGCAACTGGATACAAACTTCGGCAATCTCGGCATAGTAAATCTTCCTCCAGACCTCTCCGGGACGCTGGTGGGGCAACGCATCGATGCAGGGGGGACCATCGTTGTCTGCTACAGCATTGACCAGACCAAGGTTCGCCTTGCTCTGTTCAACAGCAAGGGCGAACCCATCGACTTCGCCAATGGGCAATCCAAGGTCGACGTCGATCTGCAGCCCACTGATGAGAACAACGCTTCGGTATTCACACCCACGCAGATCATCACTGGCGATAGCCAGAAAATTTACGTGGTCGGCACGATGTACATCGCTTCCTTTTTGAAAGACACCGTCAACCCGGTGGTCTTCTGCCTGAAAGAGAATGGAGACCTGGATACGGAGTTCGGCCCGAGCCGAAATGGTATCGTGCACTTCGAGGTTGCCGATACCGAACCCCCGGCTGAAAAAAACAAAACCTGGATTGACTCAAGTGGTGCCCACGGACTTGTTAAGAACCCCCATGCACCCAGCAATCCAGCCCCGCGCGCACCCTCGTTGAGGCACCTGCAAAAGCTGCTGGGTTCCAGCCGCTCGCTCCGATTGCCCCCGGCCTTTCAGGCCGTCACCCGCGAAACCGACCTGCTTCTGACCTTCAGCACCCTGTACGTCTCCAATGCCTTCCATGCAGGCCTGGTTATTTGCCTCAATGAGTTTGGTCGCTTGAAAACCGATTTCGACGCCAAGGGATATACCTTCCTGGCTCATAACGGCAGACCCACCTACTTCTCTGCGATCACCTACAACCCCAGCACTTCACAGATCATCGTCGGTGGCGGCGACCTGGACCCGGGCGACATCAAGGGCGATGCGATCGTCTGTGGGCTCGACCCACAGGGCGTTCCCTCCCCCAGCTATGGCATCAACGGTTGGACCGTGGTGGACAATGCGCTTTACGGGGCCCAGATCGACTGGCTGACCAATGACAATATCAACCGAACCTTTGGGGTTGGCGCGTCGTGGGACCGCTCCCCTGGTTTTCAGCAAGCCCTGCTGGTGGGGTTGGAGAGCAATGGCACTCCGCTTTCAGAGTTTGCGGGAGGAAAGATCAGGTTCAGCGTGAAGAACGCGGATGGATATGCAACTTGCGTCGTCAGCACTACCGAGGAGACGACGGTATTATTCAAGCCCTCCTTCTCTGGACAGTTCGGCCTGGCAAGGTACACCCGAAAAGGTGCGCCGGCGCAATTTTACGGTGAGAACGGCCAGCTGATTTTCCCCGAAGGCGCTTACATCATCAATATACGTTTGCAGTCCGATAACAAGCTGCTTTTGATCCGGGAGGAAGATGACCGACAAGGTCACTACTTCGTCGATCTTTACCGATACCTTCCATGAAGGTGCTGGCGGGACTCCCCCGCCTCCCTGGCGTTGGCTTGGGATACTGCTGTGGCCGTCGCGTTTGATCGTGCTGTTGCGCCGATCACAGAGCTCGGCCAATAGTCAGAAAAAAGCCCCTGAACGGGGCTTTTTGTTGGCTAGGCGTTTTCCGCCACGACCCGCACCACACGCTGCGGAAACGGAATATCGATCCCCGCCGCACGCAGCCGGTCGCGAATCTCGGCATTGATCAGGTTGGTCACACCCCCCAGGTCCGACGTATTCACCCACAAGCGCAGCGAAACCGTGATCGCGCTGTCACCCAGGTTGGACACGACCGCTTCTGGCGCCGGCGACTCCAGCACCCGCGGGTCCTTGGCCAGGTCCAGGAGAATTTCCCGAGCCTTCTGCAGGTCGGCCTCGTAGTCCACACCGATGTCGTAGGTGAGCTTGCGGGTGGGCTGGCGGTTGGTGTTGGTGATGATGCCGTTGGACAGCGGACCGTTGGGCATGATCACGGTCTTGTTGTCACCGGTACGCAGCACGGTGTGGAAGATCATGATGTTGTCCACGGTACCCTGCACGCCCTGGGCTTCGATCCAGTCGCCAATGCGGAAAGGGCGGAACAGGAGGATCAGGACCCCGCCGGCGAAGTTCGCCAGGCTGCCTTGCAACGCCAGGCCCACGGCCAGGCCAGCGGCACCGATGGCGGCGACGAATGAGGTGGTCTCGATGCCGATCATCGACGCCACGCTGACAATCAGCATCACCTTCAGGGCAATGTTGGCCAGGCTGCTGATGAAGCCTTGCAGCGCCAGGTCGGCGTGGCGCAAGGCCAGCAATTTGCCCACGCGCAGGGTCAGTTGGTTGATCAACCACCAGCCGATGGCCAGGGTAACCACCGCCAGCAGCACGCGGCTGCTGTACTGCATGATCATGGGAATCCAGGTCTGGGATTTCTGGACGAGTTGGTCCACTTCAGCGTTCACATCCATAAGGCTCTCCTAATGCCGGTCGGCGCAACCGTTTCACCCGCGCCACGGGTGTGGGACGCCGCAAGCCCCTTCAGGTTCCCCTCGACGTCCCCGGGCGCATCAGTCGCGGAAGTTGTTGAACTGCAACGGCATGTCGAATTCCTTGGCACGCAGGGCGGCGATGGCTTCCTGCAGATCATCGCGTTTCTTGCCGGTGACACGGACCTGCTCGCCCTGAATGGCGGCCTGGACCTTGAGCTTGGCGTCCTTGATGTGGGCGACGATTTTCTTCGCCAGTTCCTTGTCGATCCCTTCGCGCAGGGTGGCTTCCTGCTTCATCACCTTGCCCGAGGCATAGGCGTCCTTGACTTCCAGGCACTTGACGTCGAGCTTGCGCTTGACCAGGGCCAGCTTCAGGATCTCGACCATCGCTTCCAGCTGGAACTCGGCCTCGGCGGTCAGGGTAACCGTCAGTTCCTTGAACTCGATGGTGCCTTTGCCTTTGAGGTCGTAACGGCGGTCCAGCTCCTTGACCGCGTTCTCAACGGCGTTGGTGACTTCGTGTTTGTCCAGCTCGGACACTACGTCGAACGAGGGCATGTAAATTCTCCAAAAAAAAACGGCGCAGCTCGATACAGATGGAGCACGCCTGGCTTGACGGTTAAAATGCCGGATCATTATAACGGTTGCCAGCATTGCACAGCGCCCCTTCGTGCCCCAACTTTGCCGCACGAGCGGGCAACTCGTCGCCCTCCCCCAGTGAGCCGCACATGCCGAACCCGAATCTGAGCGTTGCAGTGGTGCAGGATGATCCCGCCAGGGCCGAACAACGGGTGGCCCTGCTGCGGCAGGCCGGTTGCCAACAGGTGGCCCACTGCAGCCACGCCGATGCCCTGGCGCACCAGGAAAAGCAGCCTGCGGCCCTGTTGCTGCTCGAAGGCCCTGAGGGCCTGGCCCTGGCGTCGCGGGTGCGGCAGTTCGACGAAATGGGTGAGCATTACACCTGGATCCTGCTGATCAGCGACCAGCCCGCAGCTGCGTTGCTGGACGAAAACGCCGACCTGGGCATCGATGACGTGCTGGCGCCCCACGCCCTGGCGGATCAGTTGCCGGCCCGGCTGCTGGCCGCCGAACGCCTGTACAACACCGTGCAGCGCCTGCGCCAGGAAAACAGCCTGCTGCGCCAGAACATCGCCAGCCTGGAACAGCGCAACCTGGTGGACTCGCTGACCGGCCTTGGCAACGCCCGCTACCTGCGCCAGAAACTCACCGACAGCTTGCGCCAGGTGCAAGCCCGCGGCGGCGCCTTGTGCTACCTGTTGATCGGCCTGCAAAACGCTGACAGCCTGCAGCGCGAACTCGGCAGCGATTTCTACGACGAACTGTTGCAGGGCGTGGCCCGCCGCCTGCAACAAATGGTGCGGCCACTGGATATCCTGGGTCGCCTGGACGACCAGCACTTCGTGCTGCTGACCCTGCCGCCAGACCTGCAGGAGTGCGCGCCCAGCAGCTTCAAGCGCCTGCACGATGGCCTGAACCTTAAGGCCTTCATCACCGCCAGTGGCTCGGTGGAGGTCGTGGCTGGCATCAGCCTGATCGGCGCCGACAGTCACAGCCTGCCTGGCTCCCCCCAGGCGTTGTTCGAAGAGGCTCGAGCGCTGCTGGCCGAGTCCTACGACAGCGGCCTGGTCAGCGCCAAGCGTCTGCCGGTGCGCGGCTGATGAGCCCGATAGCCTGGCATGTACTGGGCGCCGGTAGCCTGGGCACCCTGTGGGCTTGCCGCCTGGCCCGCGCCGGGCTGCCCGTGACGCTGCTGCTTCGCGACGCCGAGCGGCTTCGCCAGTACCGGGCCGTCGGGGGCCTGACGCTGGTGGAACAGCAGCACAGTCATCTTTACCCACTGGCAGCCGAAACCGTCGATGGCACCGCGCCCATCCAGCGCCTGCTGGTGGCTTGCAAGGCCTACGATGCCGAACAGGTGGTGAGCCTCCTCGCACCCCGCCTGGGGCCGGACGCCGAGGTGATCCTGCTGCAGAACGGCCTGGGCAGCCAGGACGCCGTCGCCGCGAAAATACCCCATGCCCGCTGCATCTTTGCCTCCAGCACCGAAGGGGCCTTTCGCTCTGCCGACTGGCAGGTAACCTTCGCCGGCCACGGTTTCACCTGGCTGGGCGACCCCGCGAGGCCCACCGAGCCCGATTGGCTGGGCGACTTGAGCGCCAGCGGCATTCCCCACCAGTGGAGCGTGGATATCCTCACCCGGTTGTGGCGCAAACTGGCGCTCAACTGCGCCATCAATCCCCTGACCGTGCTGCATGATTGCCGCAACGGCGACCTCCAGCAGCACCCGGCCCAAGTGGCAACCTTGTGCGCCGAGCTGGGCGAATTGCTGGAACATTGCGGCCAGCCCGAAGCCGCCGTCGACCTGCACGATGAAGTGCAGCGTGTCATCCACGCCACCGCCGCCAACTATTCTTCCATGCACCAGGACGTGAGGCAGGGCCGACGAACCGAGATAAGTTACCTGCTGGGCTACGCCTGCGCTGCGGCTCAGCGCCACCAGCGCAGCCTGCCGCACCTGCAACAACTGCACACCCAACTGGTCCAACACCTGCAGGCCCTCGGCCTGCCCAGTACCTGAGGCCGCCGCGCGCTTTGATACACTCAAGGCTCAGAGCCCTCTCCAGGAAAACGGAACCGTCGATGCCTTTGCGCCAGCGCCTCGAAAACCTGCCGGTGGGGCAGAAACTGCTCGCCGCCCTGCTGGTCTTGCTGACCACTGTACTGCTGGTGGCCAACCTGACCTTTATCAGTGCTGCCTACTGGATCTCCCAGGAAAGCATGGCGCCTCAAGCCCTGCAGACCATCGGCAAACTGGTGACCAACCCGGCCCTGGCCATCGAAGCCCTGGACTCCCCGGAAAGCGCCAAGGCACTGCTGGACGAACTCAACAGCTACTCGCCCCTGCGCGCGGCCGCCGTCTATGACACCGACGGCAAGTTGCTGGCCGAACTGCAGCATGGCCAGCAACTGAAACTGCCCGAGCGCTACCGCAACCTGGAGAAATGGCGCCAGACCGAGTTTCGCAGTACCCAGCTGGTCAACCTGCCTCGCAGCGGCAAGCCGCCCGGCCACCTGCTGCTGGTAGCCACCAGCGAACTGCCCATGGCGTTCTATACCGGCACACTGACTGCCAGCCTGGGGATCCTGGTGTTCAGCGTGCTGTTGTGGCTGGTCATCGCCCGGCAGATCAAACGGTTGATCACCCAGCCCATCTATCAGTTGGAAGAACTGTCACGACAAGTGACCCGCGAGGAGAACTACGCGCTGCGTGCCGGGCCCGGCAACCACGACGAAATCGGCAGCCTGGCCGAAGCGTTCAACACCATGCTGTCGCGCATCGAGGCACGTGAGCAACAGCTCAAACGTGCCCGCGACGATTCCCAGGCCGCTTACGACCAGGCCCAGGGCCTGGCTGAAGAAACCCGCCATACCAACCGCAAGCTTGAGCTGGAAGTGCAGGTACGCAGCAAGATCGAGAAAAAACTCACGGGTTTCCAGAATTACCTCAACAGCATCATCGACTCCATGCCCTCGGCACTGATCGCCCTGGACGAGCAGCTGTATGTGACCCAGTGGAACCAGGAGGCCAGTGCCCTTTCCGGCACGCCCTTGGATGAAGCCCTCAACCAGCCTATTTTCCTGGCCTTCGAGCCTCTCAAACCCTTCCTCCCGGAACTGAAGAACACCGTGGAGCGGCACACCGTGGCGAAGATCGAGCGCGTCACCTGGGTCAAGGACGAGGTGGCCCACCACTACGCCCTGACCTTCTACCCCTTGATGGGCGGTGCTGGCCGAGGGGTGGTGATCCGTATCGATGACATCAGCCAGCGCCTGTCCCTGGAAGAGATGATGGTGCAGTCCGAGAAAATGCTGTCGGTAGGCGGCCTGGCTGCCGGCATGGCCCACGAGATCAACAACCCGCTGGGGGCCATCCTGCACAACGTGCAGAATGTGCGCCGGCGCCTGTCGCCCGACCTGCCGCGCAACCTGGAGGCGGCCAGCGAGGCCGGTATCGACCTGGCCACGGTGAACCGCTACCTGCACACCCGCGAGATCCCGCAACTGCTCGATGGCATCCAGCAGGCCGGTGCCCGCGCCGCCAAGATCGTCACCCATATGCTCAGTTTCAGCCGCCGCAGCAACCGCCAACTGGCGCCGTGCGACCTGCCGGCACTGATCGACCAAGCGGTGGACATCGCCGGCAACGATTTCGACCTGGCCATCGGCTTCGACTTCAAGGGCCAGAACATCATCCGCCAGTTCGACCCTCACCTGGGCCCGGTACCCGGTACCGCCAACGAACTGGAACAGGTGCTGCTCAACCTGCTCAAGAACGCCGCCCAGGCCATTCACCAGCGCCCCGAAGGGGGCGAGCCCGGGCGTATCACCCTGCGCACGCGCCTGAACCCACCATGGGCCGAGATCCAGGTGGAAGACAACGGCATCGGCATGCCTGAACAGGTGCGCAAGCGCACCTTCGAGCCTTTTTTCACCACCAAGGAAATCGGCCAGGGCACAGGCCTGGGGCTCTCGGTTTCCTACTTCATCATCACCAACAACCACAAAGGGCAGATGGAGGTGCAGTCCACGCCTGGCCTGGGCACCTGCTTCACCTTGCGCCTGCCGCTGGTGACCAGCCCCTTGCCCGCCATCAGCGCAACCTCGGAGACTTGAACCATGGGCTTTCGCCTGTCGAAAATTTACACCCGCACTGGCGACAAAGGCGAAACCGGCCTGGGCGACGGCCGCCGCGTGGGCAAGGACCACCCGCGGGTAGAGGCCATTGGCGAAGTTGACACCCTCAACAGTCAGTTGGGCCTGTTGCTGGCCGGTTGCGCAGAGGATGGGCGCCTGAGTGAAGTGGTGGAAGCCCTGGCCCCCTGCCAGCACCGCTTGTTCGACCTGGGAGGCGAACTGGCGATGCCGGCCTACCAGGCGTTGAACGCTGCAGAAGTGCAGCGGTTGGAGCAGGTGATCGATGAATGGAACGAGGAGCTGGGGCCGCTGGAAAATTTCATTCTTCCGGGCGGTTCGACACTCATTGCCCAGGCCCATGTATGCCGTAGCCTGGCGCGCAGCGCCGAGCGCCGCTGCCAGCACCTGAACGCGGTGGAACCCCTGGAAGGCGTGGGGCTGGCCTATATCAACCGCTTGTCGGACCTGCTGTTCGTGGCGGCACGCATCATCGCCCGTCGCCAGGGCATCGCCGAGATCCTCTGGCAGGCAGCGCCGCGCCCCTGAACGCGGCCGCTACAGGTCAGGCACCTGGCCAGAAGGCGCGGATACCGGCCACCCCCTGGGCGCCAATGTCCCAGGCGCGCTGCTTGTTTTCAGGCCCCACACCGCCCAGCAGGAACACCGGGTAGTTGAACCCGGCGATCAATTGCGCGGCCTGGTCCCAGCCCAACGGCTGCGCGTCGGGGTGGGTCTGGGTCGGCTGTACCGGCGACAGGGTGACGAAGTCAGCGCCCATCTGCTGGGCCAGCGCCAGCTCCTCAGCGTTGTGGCAAGAGGCGGCCAGCAACCGCTCACGCGGGAACGGTCGCCCCTTGCTGGCGTATTTGCGCAGTTGCGCCGCTGTCAGGTGCCAGCCCGCCGAAGGAAAGTCCCCCAGCCACTCCAGCGGCCCCTTGAGCATCAGTTGGGCCTTGCCGGCACACAGCCCCACGGCATCCACCGCCAGGTCGCGGTATTTGGGGTCATAGCCATTGGGCGCGCGCAATTGCACCAGACGCGTGCCGTTGGCGATGGCCTTCTGAATGCCACGCAGCAGTTGCGGGGTTTCCAGGCCGTCCGGGGTAATCAGGTACTCGCTGGCCAGCCCCGCTGCCTTCACGATCGGCCGGTTGGCCTCAGGGAATTCGTAGTTGGGCAGGTCCCGGGCAGTCACCCAGGCCAGTGGCTGGCCCTCGGCGCCGTGAGGCTCACCGGTGAAACCAGTGACCTCCCAGACGTCCAGCAGCACCTGCTTGTCGGGGTAGTCGTGCTGCACCTTGATCAACGGCCGGGCGGCCGTGACCTGGATCCCCAGCTCTTCAGCCAGCTCCCGGGCCAGCGCCGCGCGCACGCCCTCGCCCTCTTCCACCTTGCCCCCGGGAAACTCCCAGAGGCCGCCCTGGTGCTGGGTATCGGCGCGGCGGGCGATGAGAATACGGTTATCAGCACCACGGATGACCGCGGCGGCTACATGAATACGTTTCACGATTCCCTCCAATATCGCAGTGCGGCCTTCCCGAGCTTCGCCCGGTCCCACAGGGGGTATGGGCTGCCCATGTGGGACCGGGCGAAGCTCGGGAAGGCCGCGCTGCGGATCTCAAGCCTTACGTACGGTATTCGGCGTTGATCTTCACATACTCGTGGGACAAGTCAGTGGTCCAGATGGTCTCGCTGCAGTCCCCACGTCCCAGTTCGATACGGATGGTGATTTCCTCGCGCGCCATCACCGCCGAGCCCTGCTCTTCGGTGTAGGTGGCCGAGCGGCCGCCACGGCTGGCGATGCATACTTCGCCCAGGTACACGTCGATCTTGCTGACATCCAGGTTCGGTACGCCCGCCCGGCCCACGGCCGCCAGGATACGGCCCCAGTTGGGGTCGGAAGCGAACAGCGCGGTCTTGATCAGCGGCGAGTGCGCCACGGCATAACCGACGTCCAGGCATTCCTGGTGGTTACCGCCACCGTTGACCTGCACGGTGACGAACTTGGTAGCGCCTTCGCCATCACGGACGATGGCCTGGGCCACTTCCATGCACACTTCGAACACCGCCTTCTTCAGCGCGTCGAACAGTGGGCCGCTGGCTTCGGTCACTTGCGGCAGGTTGGCCTGGCCGGTGGCGATCAGCATGCAGCAGTCGTTGGTGGAGGTGTCACCGTCGATGGTGATGCGGTTGAACGACTTGTTGGCGCCGTCCAGGATCAGGTCCTTGAGCACCGCCGGGGCGACCTTGGCGTCGGTGGCGATGTAGCCGAGCATGGTGGCCATGTTCGGGCGGATCATGCCGGCGCCTTTGCTGATGCCGGTGACCGTGACGGTCACGCCATCGATCACGAACTGGCGGCTGGCGCCCTTGGGCAGGGTGTCAGTGGTCATGATGCCGGTGGCGGCAGCGGCCCAGTTGTCGACCGACAGATCGTCCAGGGCAGCCTGCAAGGCGCCTTCGATCTTCTCGACCGGCAGCGGCTCGCCGATCACACCGGTGGAAAACGGCAGCACGGCGCTGGCGTCCACGCCGGCCAGCTTGGCCAGGCTGGCGCATGTGCGCTCGGCGGCGGCCAGGCCGGGTTCACCGGTACCGGCGTTGGCGTTGCCCGTGTTGGTCAGCAGGTAACGCACGGTGCCCTGCACGCGCTGCTTGGCAATGATCACCGGGGCGGCGCAGAACGCGTTGAGGGTGAACACGCCAGCCACGCTGGAGCCTTCGGCGCAGCGCATGACAACGACATCCTTGCGCCCGGGGCGCTTGATGCCCGCCGAAGCGATGCCAAGTTCGAAACCTGCAACCGGGTGCAGCGTCGGCAAAGGGCCCAGACCAACAGCCATGAGAACACTCCTGGAAAGACAGACGCCGTATTCCAACACACGGCGTTAACGATGGAAAAACGCCGCGACGGCTGGAAGCCGGTCGCGGCGCGGATGTTTCAGGTCAACGCCCGATCGTCAGTTGATCTGGCCGTGACAGTGCTTGAACTTCTTGCCCGAACCACACCAGCACAGTTCGTTGCGGCCCAGCTTCTGGTCATTGCGCACAGGGGCTGCGGCGACGGCGACATCCTCGCCCTCCTCCAGCAGCACTTGCGGTGCGTCCAGGCCAGGGGCTTCAGCGTGTTCGAACTGCATGCGCGCGGCCAGGTCTTCGGCTTCCTGACGCAGGCGTGCTTCTTCCTCGGCCGGGTCTTCGCGGCGTACCTGAACGTGCGACAGCACGCGGATGGTATCGCGCTTGATCGAGTCCAGCAGTTCCTGGAACAGGGTGAACGACTCGCGCTTGTATTCCTGCTTCGGGTTCTTCTGGGCGTAGCCACGCAGGTGGATACCGTGACGCAGGTGGTCCATGGTCTGCAGGTGATCTTTCCACAGGTCGTCGAGCACGCGCAGCAGAATCTGCTTCTCGAAAGTACGCAGGGCATCCGCGCTGGCCTGTTCTTCCTTGTCGTTGTAGGCAGCCAGCAACTCGGCCAGCAGCTTCTCACGCAGGGTTTCTTCGTACAGGTGATCGTCTTCGTCCAACCATGCCTGAATCGGCAGCTTCACGCCGAAGTCGTTCAGCAGCGCAGCTTCCAGGCCGGCCACGTCCCACTGCTCAGGCAGCGACTGTGGCGGGATGTGGGCGCTGACGGTGCTGTCCAGCACTTCCTGGCGGAATTCGGCGATGGTGTCGCCAATGTTCTGCGCGGCCAGCAGGCTGTTACGCATGTGGTAGATGACTTTACGCTGTTCGTTGGCAACGTCGTCGAACTCCAGCAATTGCTTGCGGATATCGAAGTTGCGGCCTTCGACCTTGCGCTGGGCCTTCTCGATGGCATTGGTGACCATGCGGTGCTCGATGGCCTCGCCGGCCTGCATGCCCAGGGCCTTCATGAAGTTCTTCACCCGGTCAGAGGCGAAAATACGCATCAGGCTGTCTTCCAGCGACAGGTAGAAACGGCTGGAACCGTTGTCACCCTGACGGCCGGCACGGCCACGCAGCTGGTTGTCGATACGACGCGACTCGTGACGCTCGGAAGCGATCACGTGCAGGCCACCGGACTCCAGCACTTGCTGGTGGCGCTTCTGCCAGTCGGCCTTGATCTGGGCGATCTGCTCGGGGGTCGGGTTTTCCAGGGAAGCGACTTCCACTTCCCAGTTGCCGCCCAGCAGGATGTCGGTACCACGGCCCGCCATGTTGGTGGCGATGGTCAGCGCACCCGGGCGACCGGCCTGGGCGATGATTTCCGCTTCCTTCTCGTGGAACTTGGCGTTCAGCACCTTGTGCTCGATGCCTTCCTGGCGCAGCAGGTTGGACATGTGCTCGGAGGTCTCGATGGTGGCGGTACCCACCAGCACCGGACGGCCCTGGGCCATGCTTTCCTTGATGTCGGCGACGATGGCGGCGTACTTCTCGTCCGCGGTCAGGTAGACCAGGTCGTTGAAGTCCTTGCGCGCCAGCGGCTTGTTCGGCGGAATCACCATGACCTGCAGGTTGTAGATCTGGTGGAACTCGAACGCCTCGGTGTCCGCGGTACCGGTCATGCCGGACAGCTTGTTGTACAGGCGGAAGTAGTTCTGGAACGTGGTCGAGGCCAGGGTCTGGCTTTCGGCCTGGATGTTCAGGTTTTCCTTGGCCTCGATGGCCTGGTGCAGGCCTTCGGACAGGCGGCGGCCCGGCATGGTGCGGCCGGTGTGCTCGTCGACCAGCAGGATCTGGCCGTCCTGGACGATGTATTCCACGTTGCGGTGGAACAGCTTGTGGGCACGCAGGGCAGCGTACACGTGAGTCAGCAGGCCCAGGTTGTGGGCCGAGTACAGGCTTTCGCCTTCGGCCAGCAGGCCTACCTGTGCCAGCACTTCTTCGACGAACTGGTGGCCGGCTTCGTTCATCTCCACCTGGCGAGTCTTCTCGTCGATGGTGAAGTGACCGGCCTTGGTGACCTGGCCTTCCACTTCTTCGATGTGCTGCTCCAGGCGCGGGATCAGGCGGTTGATCTCGGTGTACAGCTTGGAGCTGTCTTCGGCCTGGCCGGAGATGATCAGCGGGGTACGGGCTTCGTCGATGAGGATGGAGTCGACTTCGTCGATCACGGCGAAATTCAGCTCGCGCTGGAATTTCTCATCCAGGCTGAACGCCATGTTGTCGCGCAGGTAGTCGAAACCGAACTCGTTGTTGGTACCGTAGGTGATATCGGCGGCGTAGGCGGCGCGTTTTTCCTCTGGCGGCGCGAAAGGCGTGACGACGCCCACGGTCAGGCCGAGGAATTCGTACAGCGGACGCATCCAGTTGGCATCTCGACGAGCCAGGTAGTCGTTGACCGTGACCACGTGCACGCCCTTGCCGGACAACGCGTTGAGGTACACGGCCAGGGTGGCCACCAGGGTCTTGCCTTCACCGGTGCGCATTTCGGCGATCATGCCTTCATGCAGGGTCATGCCACCAATGAGCTGGACGTCGAAGTGGCGCATGCCCATGACACGCTTGCCCGCTTCACGGCATACCGCGAAGGCCTCAGGCAGAAGCTTGTCGAGGGTCTCGCCTTTTGCCAGGCGGGCCTTGAACTCTTCGGTCTTGGCGCGCAGCTGCTCGTCCGAGAGGGCCACCATTTGCTCTTCGAAGGCATTGACGATCTGTACCGTCTTGAGCATGCGTTTGACTTCACGCTCGTTCTTGCTTCCAAAAAGTTTCTTTAACAAAGGCGCAAACATATCGGCAGGTTCTTCCACACATAGGGATGGAGGGCGGCCCCGTGAGTCGCCCGTGCAGCCCTCATGGCCGCATGCGAACGAGCATTCTACCCGGAAACGATGAGGAGGAAAGTGGCGTTGTATCCACGATGCTGGCACGGCGCTTTGACGGGGCCTTTTCACAATAAGGGCTTTTTTCGCAACTTCAACCCATCAGGTGAAGAAGTTATGTAACCAAACGGGTGGGCCCGGCTGGAAATCAGGCGTTTCTGCTACCATGGGCGCTCTGTAACTTCAGGTTTCCCACTATGGCCTACCGCCCCCTCCCGGCCCGGGCGCCCGCCGTCCTGCTGCGCGAGGCCCGCCCCCTCAAGGCCCTGTTCAGCCACGCCCAGCGGCTTTCGCACCTGCAACGCCTGCTGGAAAGCCAGTTGCAGCCGGCTGCGCGGGAACATTGCTACGTGGCATCATGGCGCGAGGGCTGCCTGCTGCTGATTGTCACTGATGGCCATTGGGCTACACGTTTGCGCTATCAGCAGAAGCGCCTGCAGCGTGACCTGCAGGCCTTGCCGGAATTCGACAACCTGACGCGGATCCTGTTCAAGGTGCAGCCCCCCACCGTGCAGAACCGCACGGCGGAGCGCAACGTCGATCTGCCCAGCAGCGCGGCGGAGACCTTGCAGTCCACGGCCGAAGGCATCACCGACCCGAACCTGCGCGCGGCGCTGGAGCGCCTGGCGGCGCACGCAGGCAGATCCAAAACCTGAGTTCAGTGGCGAAGCTCGGAAAAGGCCGCCACCCATGAACATAAAAAAGGCCACCCGAAGGTGGCCTCAATGACATCTAGAGAAGAGAGTGTTCGATCTTACACTGCCGCCACGGGACGCATGTAAGAGATCGGTGCCGTACTGGCATCTTCGAAGGTCACCACTTCCCAGGCATCCTTCTGCTCGATGAGCTTGCGAAGGAGCTGGTTGTTCAGCGCGTGGCCGGACTTGAAACCACGGAACTCACCAATCAGGCTGTTGCCCAGCAGGTAGAGGTCACCGATGGCGTCGAGGATCTTGTGCTTGACGAATTCGTCTTCGTAGCGAAGGCCGTCTTCGTTCAACACGCCATCCTTGTCCACCACGATAGCGTTTTCAACGCTACCGCCGAGCGCGAGGTTGTGCTTGCGCAGGTACTCGATATCGCTCATGAACCCGAAAGTGCGGGCGCGGCTGACTTCCTTCACGAAGGACGTGCTGGAAAAGTCGACGCTGGCGCTCTGGGTGCGGTTGCGGAACACCGGGTGATCGAAATCGATCTCGAAGCTCACCTTGAACCCGTCGAATGGCACGAAAGTGGCGCGCTTGTCGCCGTCTTCCACTGTCACTTCGCGCAGGATGCGGATGAATTTCTTGGCTGCGTCCTGTTCTTCCAGGCCGGCAGATTGAATCAGGAATACGAAGGGTCCTGCACTACCATCCATGATCGGGACTTCGGACGCGGAGAGCTCGACGTAGGCGTTATCGATGCCCAGGCCAGCCATGGCCGAGAGCAAGTGCTCAACCGTGTCTACCTTGGTATCGCCGTTGACCAGAGTGGTCGACATCGTGGTCTCGCCGACATTTTCCGCTCGCGCAGGAATCTGCACCATTGGATCCAGGTCGGCACGACAGAAAACGATGCCTGTATCCACAGGT
This sequence comes from Pseudomonas sp. RIT-To-2, assembly GCF_029623465.1. Taxonomy (NCBI): domain Bacteria; kingdom Pseudomonadati; phylum Pseudomonadota; class Gammaproteobacteria; order Pseudomonadales; family Pseudomonadaceae; genus Pseudomonas; species Pseudomonas sp. RIT-To-2. The sequence continues at coordinate 222,316 of NZ_JAPYKM010000002.1, forward strand.
GCCGGCTTGAGGGTCAGGTATACCTTCTCCCCAGAGTGCAGGCCGACGCCGGTGGCACGGATAATATTCTTCAGGGTGCGTTGTTTAATCATGGCATTGGCCGCTTCAGCGCAAATTGCGAACTGGTATCAACAAAGGCTGGCGATAATAGCAGACCCGGCCTTTGCTGAACACCAATCACCTTCATAGCCCTGATAAATTCCATCAATCAGCCTGACGACGCAGGAAAGCTGGAATGTCCAGGTAGTCCAGATCGTCTTGCGGGTTGAGCTTGGCCGCCTGTGCAGCGCCGGCGTGAGCCTGGTTGCGCATGACGGTCGGACGGTCCAGGTCGCGGTAGTTCACCGACGGCTGTTCCTGACGGGCGGGGGCCTGGGCCGGCGCCTGCTGGGCAGCTGTCTGCAGGGTGTTGTCGATGATCTTCACGGGTTTCTCGATCTTCGCACCCAGGCCAGTGGCGACCACGGTCACGTGCAGCTCGTCGCGCATGTCCGGGTCGATGACGGTACCGACCTTGACCATGGCGTGGTCCGACGCGAACGCCTCGATGATGCTACCCACGTCGGAGTACTCACCCAGGGACAGGTCAGGGCCGGCGGTGATGTTCACCAGGATGCCACGGGCGCCCTGCAGGTTGACGTCTTCGAGCAGCGGGTTGCGGATGGCCGCCTCGGTCGCTTCACGCGCACGGTTCGGACCACTGGCGCAGCCGGTGCCCATCATCGCCATGCCCATCTCGCTCATGACAGTGCGAACGTCGGCGAAGTCGACGTTGATCATGCCCGGGCGCTTGATGATGTCGGAGATACCGCGAACGGCACCGGCCAGTACATCGTCTGCCTTGGCGAACGCCGACAGCAGGCTGGCGTCCTTGCCCAGGATGGTCAGCAGCTTCTCGTTGGGAATGGTGATCAACGAGTCGACGCTTTCCGACAGCGCGCGGATGCCTTCATCGGCGATCTGCATGCGCTTGCGACCTTCGAACGGGAACGGACGGGTCACGACCGCGACGGTCAGGATGCCCATCTCCTTGGCCACTTCGGCAATGATCGGCGCCGCACCGGTACCGGTACCGCCACCCATGCCGGTGGTGATGAAGACCATGTTGGTACCGACCAGTACTTCGGCGATACGCTCGCGGTCTTCCAGGGCTGCCTGGCGGCCCACTTCAGGGTTGGCGCCAGCGCCCAGGCCCTTGGTCACGCCGGTGCCCAATTGCAGAATGGTGCGCGCACCAATGTTCTTCAGGGCTTGAGCATCGGTGTTGGCGCAGATGAACTCGACGCCTTCGATGTTGCTCTTGACCATGTGATTGACAGCGTTGCCGCCGCCGCCACCGACACCGATAACTTTGATTACCGGGCTTTGCGGGATGTTGTCTACAAGTTCGAACATGTGCCCTCTCCTTTCATTTCTCTAGTTTTAGCGCCTACTACTGCCTTTGAAACCTGAAACCTAGAAGTTGCCTTGAACCCAACGTTTGAAGCGTTCCAGCACAGGTGCCTTGGGTTCATCGCCATAGCTGCTGCTGTTGTTTCCGAGGCCGGTCAGGGTGGTGCCATCGTTCTGCTTTTGCAGCCCGTACATCAGCAAGCCCACGCCGGTGGAATAAATAGGGTTGCGAACCACGTCGGCCAGCCCGCGTACCGAATGCGGCACGCCCAGGCGTACCGGCATGTGGAAAATCTCTTCGGCCAGTTCCACCGCGCCTTCCATCTTCGAGGTACCGCCGGTCAGCACGATGCCACCGGGGATCAGGTCCTCGTAGCCGCTGCGGCGCAGTTCGGCCTGGATCAGGGTGAACAGCTCGTCGTAGCGCGGCTCGACCACTTCGGCCAGGGCCTGGCGCGACAGCTCGCGCGGTGGGCGATCACCCACGCTCGGGACCTTGATGGTCTCACCGGCACCGGCCAGCTTGGCCAGGGCGCAGGCGTAGCGGATCTTGATCTCTTCGGCGTACTGGGTCGGGGTACGCAGCGCCATGGCGATGTCGTTGGTGACCTGGTCGCCAGCGATCGGGATCACCGCAGTGTGGCGGATGGCGCCTTCGGTGAAGATGGCGATGTCAGTGGTACCGCCACCGATGTCCACCAGGCACACGCCCAGCTCTTTCTCGTCGTCAGTCAGCACCGAGTAGGCCGAGGCCAGTTGCTCGAGGATGATGTCGTCGATCTCCAGGCCGCAGCGGCGCACGCATTTTTCGATGTTCTGCGCAGCATTGACCGCACAGGTGACCACATGGACCTTGGCTTCCAGGCGCACGCCCGACATGCCCAGCGGCTCGCGCACGCCCTCCTGGTTGTCGATGGAGTAGTCCTGCGGCAGGGTGTGCAAGACCCGCTGGTCAGCCGGAATGGCCACGGCCTGCGCGGCGTCCAGCACGCGCTCCAGGTCAGCGCTGCTGACCTCGCGGTCGCGGATGGCGACGATGCCATGGGAGTTGAGGCTGCGGATGTGGTTGCCAGCAATGCCGACGAACGCCGAGTGGATACGGCACCCAGCCATCAGCTGCGCCTCTTCCACCGCGCGCTGGATCGACTGCACGGTCGACTCGATGTTCACCACCACGCCCTTCTTCAGGCCACGCGAGGGGTGGGTACCGATCCCGACGATATCCAGCGAACCGTCATCCGCGACTTCGCACACCAGCGCCACCACCTTGGAGGTACCGATGTCCAGACCGACGATCATTTTCCCGCTTTGCACGTTTGCCATGGTCCTGCCTCTTCTTAATTCTTCGCGACAGCCGCTTGGGCCGCCGGCTGCGCATTCGGTTCCCGCCAGCCCACGGCAAGGCCGTTGGCATAGCGCAGGTCGATGCGCGCAATATTCGTGATCTGGTCTTTCAGTGTTTTGTCGTAAATGGCAATGAAGCGGCGCATTTTCTCGACGAGGTGGTCACGCCCCAGCAACAGCTCGATACCGGGGCCTGCGCTTCCTGCGCCGGTGGTGAGGAACCAGCTGCCACGTTCGCGCAATTCCAGCCGGGCAATGGAGAAGCCCAGCGGACGCAGCATCTGGCTCAGCACCTGGTACTGCTGCATGACCTGCTGCTGCGCACGCTGCGGCCCGAACAACTGCGGCAGGTGCTCATAGTTGGCCAGCTCGCGGGGCGCGAACGCCTCGCCCTGGTTGTTGAGCAACGCCGAGTCCCCCCAACGGGCCACGGGCAGTTGCTCTTCCAGCCGGATCACCACCTGGTCGGGCCATACGCGGCGAACTTCAGCGTGGGCGATCCACGGCATCTGCTCAAGCTCGGTGCGCATGCTGGTCAGGTCGATGGTGAAGAAAGTCGACGCCACGTACGGGGCGATACGCTGCTGCACCGCCTGCTGGCTGATGTAGCTCAGGTCGCCCTGCACGTTGATCTTGGTGATCGGCCGATCGGCATAGGGCATCAGGTAGATGGAGCCCTCGTAAGTGCCGACGCCCAGTACCACCAGCAGCACGGGCCAGAACAGCTTCTTGAGAAAGCTGAAATTGGCCTTGCGCACCCGCGCCCCCATGGGCTCCTGCGCCACCATGCGACTGGCGCCACGGGGCACCGGCTTGTTGCGGCCGGGTACGGGTTGCTGATGACGAAGCGTCGCGCCGTTCATGGGTTTACCCTCGAGCCTCTACGCTGTCGGCCAGGATCGCCAGCACCAGTTGCTGGAAATCGATGCCGGCGGCGCGTGCCGCCATGGGGACCAGGCTGTGGTCGGTCATGCCTGGGGCCGTGTTGACTTCAAGCAGCCAGAAACGCCCCTGCTCGTCCTGCATGACATCGGCGCGGGCCCAGCCTTCGATGCCGATGGCGTCACAGGCACGGGCCGTGAGGTCGATCAGCTCTTGTTCGCGGGTAGCGTCGAGGCCGCACGGGATTCGATACTGGGTATCGTTGGCCACGTATTTGGCGTCGTAGTCGTAGAACGAATGGGTGGTGCCCAGGGCAATCGGTGGCAGGACCTGACCGCGCAGGGTCGCGATGGTGAATTCAGGACCCTGAATCCATTGCTCCACCAGAACTTGCGAATCGTAGGTGCTGGCCGCTTTCCATGCGCCGATCAATTCCTCGACGCTGGTCACTTTGGCCATACCGATACTTGAACCTTCATGGGCCGGTTTGACGATCAAAGGGAAGCCCAGTTCCGCGCCCGCGGAAATACAATCGGTTTCGCTCGCCAATACCGCGTGCGACGGCGTCGGCAGGCCCAGACTCTGCCACACCTGCTTGGTGCGCAACTTGTCCATGGCCAGGGCCGACGCCAGGATGCCACTGCCGGTGTACGGGATGTCCAGGCATTCCAGCAGGCCTTGCATGCTGCCGTCCTCTCCGCCACGGCCGTGGAGGATGATGAAGGCGCGGTCGATCTTCTCGCTTTGCAGGCGCGCCAGCAGGTCATCGCCCACGTCCAGGCCGAACGCGTCCACGCCCGCGCCTTGCAGGGCTTCCAACACGGCGGCGCCGGACTTCAGCGAAACCTCCCGCTCGGCGCTCTTGCCGCCGTAAAGCACGGCCACGCGCCCGAAGTCCTTCGGGGCAATGGTCGATAGCAGGGAGGATGAGGTGCAGACTGTCATTTCGATTTCCCCTCGCCGGCTTGGTCAGCGGCGAACAACGGACTTTTCAGTAATTGCGGGGCGAGCCCGCCGATATCGCCGGCACCCTGGCACAGCAGGATGTCGCCGGCACGCAGCAACGGTTTGACCAGCGGAGCCAATTCGACACCGCGCTCGATGTAGATCGGGTCCAGCTGGCCGCGCTGGCGGATGCTGTGGCACAACTGGCGGCTGTCGGCGCCCGGAATCGGCTCTTCGCCGGCCGGGTACACTTCCATCAGCAGCAGCACGTTGGCGTCGGCCAGTACCTGGACGAAGTCGTCGTACAGGTCGCGGGTACGGCTGTAGCGGTGCGGCTGGTAGACCATCACCAGGCGGCGCTCCGGCCAGCCACCGCGCACGGCGCTGATGACCGCCGCCACTTCGCGGGGGTGGTGGCCGTAGTCGTCGACCAGCATCACGCTGCCGCCGTCCACCGGCAGTTCGCCGTACACCTGGAAGCGCCGGCCAACACCCTGGAAGCCCGACAGGCCCTGGACGATGGCTTCGTCACTGACGCCTTCATCCGTGGCGATGGCGATGGTGGCCAGCGCGTTGAGCACGTTGTGGTTGCCAGGCATGTTCACCGACACGTTCAGCGGCTCGCGGTCGCGGCGCAGCACGGTGAAGTAGGTCAGCATGCCGTCCTGGCGGATGTTGATGGCGCGCACATCGGCTTCTTCGCTGACGCCGTAGGTCAGGGTCGGGCGGGCGATCTGCGGCAGAATCTCACGCACCACCGGGTCGTCCAGGCACACCACGGCCAGACCGTAGAACGGCAGGTTGTGGAGGAAGTCGACGAAGGTTTTCTTCAGCTTGTTGAAGTCGCCACCGTAGGTAGCCATGTGGTCGGCGTCGATGTTGGTGACCACGGCCACCAGCGGCTGCAGGTGCAGGAAGCTGGCATCGCTTTCGTCGGCTTCGGCGATCAGGTAGCGGCTGGTGCCCAACTGCGCGTTGGTACCGGCGGCGTTCAGGCGGCCACCGATGACGAAGGTCGGGTCCAGGCCACCGGCGGCGAACACCGAGGCGATCAGGCTGGTGGTGGTGGTCTTGCCATGGGTGCCGGCCACGGCGATGCCATGGCGGTAGCGCATCAGCTCGGCGAGCATCTCGGCGCGGGGCACCACGGGAATACGGCGCTCAAGGGCAGTGGCCACTTCCGGGTTGGACGGGTTCACGGCGCTCGACACCACCAGCACGTCAGCGTTGGCGGCGTTCTCGGCGCGGTGGCCGATGAAGATGTGCGCACCGAAAGACTCCAGGCGCTCGGTGACCGGCGACGCTTTCAGGTCGGAGCCCGACACCTGGTAACCCAGGTTCAGCAGCACTTCAGCGATGCCGCACATGCCCACGCCGCCGATACCGACGAAGTGGATGCGACGGATGCGGCGCATTTCCGGCTGCGGCATGGCTTTCTGGTTCTCAACCATGGGCCACCTCCAGGCAGACATCGACAACGGTACGGGTTGCATCGGGCTTGGCCAGGCGGCGTGCGGTACTCGCCATGGTGTTGAGTTTTTCCGGTTGCATCAAAACCTCGTTCAGGCGCTCAGCCAGCTCGGCTGCGCCGGTTGTCGCTTGTGGCATCAGGAAGGCAGCGCCTTCGCGGGCCAGATATTCGGCATTGCGGGTCTGGTGGTCGTCGATGGCATGTGGCAAGGGCACCAGCACCGACGCCAGGCCGGCGGCGGCCAGCTCGCTGACGGTCAGTGCGCCAGCGCGGCAGACCACCATGTCGGCCCAGCCATAGGCCTGGGCCATGTCCTTGATGAAGGGCGCCACCTGCGCCTCGATGCCGGCCTCGCGATAACGCTGGGCGGTCACTTCATCGTGCTGCTTGCCGGACTGGTGGAACACTTCGGGGCGAATGGCCTCGGGCACCAGTGCCAGGGCGGCAGGGATCAACTTGTTCAGGGGTTCCGAACCCAGGCTGCCACCGGTGATCAACAGCCGCGGCTTGCGCCCGGCCAGGGCCTGGCGCGGGGTTTCCAGGAACAGTTCGGTGCGCACCGGGTTACCGGTGGTGCGGCGCTTGGCGGACGCTGCGAAGGTGTTGGGAAAAGCCTCGCAGATACGGGCCGCCAGGGGGGCCAGCAGGCGATTGGCGGTACCGGCCACGGCGTTCTGTTCGTGGACGATCACCGGCACGCCGCTCAGGCGCGCGGCCAGGCCACCAGGGCCTGTCACGTAGCCGCCGAAGCCGACCACGCATACCGGCTTGAGCTGGCGCATCACCTTGCGCGCCTGCAGCAGCGCGCGCACCAGCACGAACGGGGCCTTGAGCAGCGACAGCTTGCTCTTGCCACGCAGGCCCGCGACATTGATCAGGTGCAGCGGCAAGCCCGCCTGCGGTACCAGTTCGTTTTCGATGCCGCGCGGGGTGCCCAGCCAATGCACGGTATAGCCGCGGGCCTGGAATTCCCGGGCGCACGACAGCGCGGGAAACACGTGCCCGCCAGTGCCGCCGGCCATGATCAATACGTTACCGGCCACGGGCAGGCTCCTCGGCGAAGTCGCTCTCGTTGAACTCGGTTTCTTCACTGCCCAGGTGCGTGCGGCTCTCCCATTCGATACGCAACAACAGCCCCAGGCAGGCACAGCAGATCACCAACGAGCTGCCCCCGTAGCTGAGGAACGGCAGCGTCAGGCCCTTGGTCGGCAGCAGGCCGACGTTCACGCCGATGTTGATCAGGAACTGGCCGATCCACAAGAACGACAGGCCATAGGCCATGTAGGCGGCGAAATACTGCTTGGAACGCTCGGCCCAGACGCCGATGTACATGCCACGGATACACACGAACACGAACAGCGCCACGGTGCACAGCGAGCCGACCACCCCCAGTTCTTCGGCCAGTACCGAGAACACGAAGTCGGTGTGTGCTTCGGGCAGGTAGAACTGCTTCTGCACGCTGTTGCCCAGGCCGGCGCCCAGCCAGCCGCCACGCCCGAAGGCAATCAGTGCCTGGGTCAGCTGGTAGCCGGAACCGAACTGGTCGGCCCACGGGTCGGTGAAGGTGGTCAGACGCGCCATCCGGTACGGCTGCGCCTGCACCAGGATGAATACCGCGGCCACGGCCAGCACCACCATCAGGGCGAAACGGAACAGCCCGACCCCACCGAGGAACAGCATGGCCGCCGCAGCGCCCATCATCACCACGGTGGCACCGAAGTCAGGTTCCATCAGCAACAGCACGGCCATGGGCAGCAGCACGATGAAAGGCTTGAAGAAGCCCATCCAGGTTTCGCGCACTTCCTTCTGTTGCCGGATCAGGTACCCCGACAGGAAGATCACCACGAACACCTTGGCCACTTCAGAAGGCTGCACGTTGAACGCGCTGAAGCCGATCCAGCGCATGGAGCCGTTCACCTCGCGGCCGATGCCAGGCACCAGCACCAGCACCAGCAGGCCGAAGGCGCCCAACAGCATCAACCAGCCCAGGCGCTGCCAGGTGGCGATGGGAATCATCATGGTCACGCCGCAGGCACCCAGGCCAAGCACCAGGTACACCAGGTGACGGATCATCATGTACAGCGGGTTGCCCGATTGCACCGCGGCCACTTCAGAGGAGGCCGAGGTGATCATCACCAGGCCCAGGCCCAGCAGCGCCAGGCAGCCGGCCAGCATCGGGAAGTCGACATCGATGCCACGGCCGGTAATCAGCGGCGACGGGTATGGCTTGATCACGCCAAAAATCATGACAAGCCCTCCACGGCCTGGGCGAACAGGCGCCCACGCTCTTCATAGTTCTTGAACATGTCCAGGCTCGCGCAGGCTGGCGACAGCAGCACGGCATCGCCGGGCTGGGCCAGGGCAGCGCATTGTTCGACGGCTTCGTCCAGGGTCGTCACCCGCACCAGCGGCACACGGTCGCCCAGGGCGGCGGCGATCAGTTCAGCGTCGCGGCCCAGCAGCACCACGGCGCGGCAATGGGCAGCCACCGGTGCCTGGAGGCCGGAGAAATCGGCACCCTTGCCATCACCACCGGCCACCAGCACCAGCTTGCCATCGATGTCGGCACCCAGGCCTTCGATGGCCGCCACGGCAGCACCGACGTTGGTGGCCTTGGAGTCGTCGTAGTAGCTGACGCCGTCACGCTCGCGCAGCCATTGGCAACGATGGGCCAGCCCGGCGAAGGTACGCAGGGTAGCCAGCATCGGCTCGAACGGCAGGCCTACGGCGTGGCCCAGGGCCAGGGCAGCCAGGGCGTTGGCCTGGTTGTGCGAACCGCGGATCTTCAGCTCGCTGACCGGCATCAGGTTCTGGAATTCGAACGCCAGGTACGTCTGGCCGTTCTCTTCGCGCAGGCCAAAGGCCTTGAAGTCGGGTTTGTTCAGGCCGAAGGTCCAGCACGGCAGCCCCTCGCCCATCAGGGGGCGGGTCAGGGCGTCCTGGCGGTTGTAGACCACCTGGCGCGCACCACGGAAGATCCGGTGCTTGGCCAGGTGGTACGCCGGCAGGCCGCTATAGCGGTCCATGTGGTCTTCGCTGATGTTCAGCACGGTGGCGACTTCGGCATTGAGCTGGTCGGTGGTTTCCAGCTGGAAGCTCGACAGTTCCAGCACGTACAGTTCGACGTCGTCGGCCAGCAGGTCCAGGGCCGGAGTGCCGAGGTTGCCGCCCACGGCCACGCGCTTGCCGGCGGCAGCGGCCATGTCACCCACCAGGGTAGTCACGGTGCTCTTGGCATTGGAGCCGCTGATGGCGACGATAGGCGCTTGCGCGTTACGCGCGAACAGCTCGATGTCACCCGACAGCTTCACGCCACGGGCGGCCGCCTGCTGCAGCGCCGGCGTGGCCAGCGCCAGGCCGGGGCTGACCAGCAGCTCGCTGGCGCGGCACAGGAACTCCACGTCCAGCTCGCCGCAACGTACTTCCACCTGCGGGTAGTCACGGCGCAGCGTCGCCAGCTCCGGCGGATTCGCGCGCGTGTCGGCCACGGCAAAGGCAACGCCCCGGCGCGCCAGGAAGCGCACCAGGGACATGCCGCTCTTGCCGAGGCCGACAACGATGCGGAATTGGTCAGAAGCGATCAGAGACACTCGTTTCTACCTCAGTTTCAGGGTGGCAAGGCCGAACAGCACCAGGATCACGGTGATGATCCAGAAACGGACGATCACGCGCGGCTCGGGCCAGCCCTTGAGTTCAAAGTGGTGGTGGATGGGCGCCATGCGGAACACGCGGCGACCGGTCAGTTTGAAAGAAGCCACCTGAATGACCACTGAAAGGGTTTCCATCACGAACACGCCACCCATGATGAACAACACGATTTCCTGGCGCACGATGACCGCGATGGTGCCCAGGGCCGCGCCCAGCGCCAGTGCGCCGACGTCACCCATGAACACTTGCGCCGGATAGGTGTTGAACCACAGAAAGCCCAGGCCGGCGCCGATCAGCGCGCCACAGAACACGATCAGCTCGCCAGCGCCTGGCACGTACGGGATCAGCAGGTAGTCGGCGAACTTCACGTTACCCGACAGGTAGCAGAAGATGCCCAGGGCGCCGCCCACCATCACGGTCGGCATGATGGCCAGGCCGTCCAGGCCGTCGGTCAGGTTGACCGCGTTGCTGGAGCCGACGATGACGAAATAGGTCAGCACCACGAAGCCCACGCCCAGATAGATGCTGGCGTCCTTGAACATCGGGATGATCAGGGTGGTTTCCACGGCGCTTGGCGCGGTGGCGTACAGGAAGATCGCAGCGCCCAGGCCGAACACCGACTGCCAGAAATACTTCCAGCGGCTTGGCAGCCCACGCGAGTTCTTCTCGATCACCTTGCGGTAGTCGTCCACCCAGCCGATGCCGCCGAACAGCAGGGTCACCAGCAGTACGGTCCACACGTAGCGGTTGGTCAGGTCGGCCCACAGCAGGGTGCTGACGCCGATGGCCGACAGGATCAAGGCGCCGCCCATGGTTGGGGTGCCGGATTTTTTCAGGTGCGATTCAGGGCCGTCATTGCGCACAGCCTGGCCAATCTGGCGAATCTGCAAGGTACGGATCATCCAGGGGCCCAGCCACAGGGCCAGCGACAGCGCGGTCAGCACACCCAGGATCCCGCGCAGGGTCAGGTACTGGAAGACCGCGAAGCCTTTGTAGAACTGTTGCAGATACTCCGCCAGCAGCAGCAGCATTAATGTTTCTCCCCGCTGGAACCGCACAAGGCCGCCACGACGTTTTCCATCGCAGCGCTGCGCGAACCCTTGATCAAAATAGTGATGTTTTTGCCCTGTTCGGCGCCAAGCGCTGCGATCAGGTCAGACTGAGTGGCGAAATGCCGAGCGTTGGCGCCGAACGCGTTTACCGCGTGCAGCATGTTCGGGCCCACGGCATACAGGGCGTCGACCTTGCCCCGGGCGTACTCGCCCACCTGCCGGTGCCCTTCTTCTGCCCACTGCCCCAATTCGCCGATGTCTCCGAGCACCAGGACGGTGCGGCCGGAAAAGCCGGCGAGTATATCAACGGCAGCGCACATTGAGGTGGGGTTTGCGTTGTATGTATCGTCAATTACGCGCAAGCCGGCGGCAGTGACCTGGGCCACGGTACGGCCCTTGACCGGTTGCACGCTTTCCAGGCCGTTGACGATGTCGCCGATGGCCAGGCCGAACACGTGGGCCGCGGCGGCGGCGGCCAGAGCATTCTGCACGTTGTGGGTGCCCAGCAGGTTGAGCTGGACCCGCGCGGTACCTTGCAGGCCATGCAGGTTGAAGGCCGGGCAACCGCGCTCGTCGGCGCTGATGTCGCTGGCGTGGAAGTCGGCCGCGGTGTTGGTCAGGGCAAAACTGAGCACCCGACGCTGGCCGGCGCGGGCGTGCCAGATACCAAACGCCTTGTCATCCAGGTTCAGGACAGCGGTGCCATCGGCGGCCAGGCCGTCGATGATCTCGCCCTTGGCCTGGACGATCTTGTCCGGGCCACCGAATTCGCCCACGTGAGCAGTGCCCGCGTTGTTGAGAATGGCCACGTGCGGCCGGGTCAGCCCCACGGTGTAGGCAATTTCGCCCAGGCGCGAGGCGCCCAGCTCGATGACCGCCGCGGTGTGCTGCGGTGCCAGTTCAAGCAGGGTCAGCGGCGCGCCCAGGTCGTTGTTGAGGTTGCCACGGGTGGCCAGCACTTCACCTTGGGTGCGCAGGATTCCGGCCAGCAGTTCCTTGACCGTGGTCTTGCCGCTGGAGCCAGTCACCGCAGCCACCGGGCGGCTGAACCGCGAGCGGTTCAGCGCAGCCAGTTGGCCAAGGGCAACGCGGCAATCGGCGACCACCAGTTGCGGCAGGTCGGTGCCCGCCACTTCACGTTCCACCAGGGCCGCGACGGCGCCCTTGGCGGCCACGTCAGCCAGGTAGTCGTGGCCGTCGAAACGCGGGCCGGTGAGCGCCACGAACAACTGGCCGGGCACAATGGCACGGCTGTCGATGCTGACACCGGTGAATGCCACATCCTGGCCATGCAAACGCGCAGCCAATGGCTTGAGCAGTTCCGCCAGGGACATGGGCTTAAGCATGGTCCACCTCCCAGGTGGCCAGGGCACGGGCAGCCTCTTCCAGGTCGGAGAATGCCAGGCGCTGGCCGTTGATTTCCTGATAGTCCTCATGGCCCTTGCCCGCTAGCAGCACCACGTCGTCGGCCTTGGCCTGGGCGATGAGCTGAGCGATGGCGGGGCCACGGCCGGACACGAATTCGACCCGGGCAGCAGCACTGAAACCGGGGCGAATCTCACTGAATATCTGCAACGGATCTTCGCTGCGCGGGTTGTCGTCGGTGACCAGCACACGGTCAGCCAGGCGCTCGGCCACTTCGGCCATCAGGGGGCGCTTGCCGCGGTCGCGGTCACCGCCACAGCCGAACAGGCACAGCAACTCGCCCTTGGCGTGCGGGCGCAGGGCTTGCAATACCTTGTCCAGGGCATCCGGGGTGTGGGCGTAATCGACCACTACCAGCGGCTGCTTGCCGCCACCCAGGCGCTGCATGCGGCCCAGCGGGCCTTCCAGCTGCGGCATGGCCTTGAGAATGTCGTCCAGCGGGTAGTCCAGCGCCAGCAAGGTACCCACCGCCGCCAGCACGTTGCTGAGGTTGAAACGCCCCAACAGGCGGCTGCGCAACAGATGCTCGCCCTGGGCGGTGACCAGGGTGGCGCGCACGCCGTGGTCGTCGAACTCGGCTTCACGGCAATACAGGGTCGCGGACGGGTCCAGCAGGCTGTAAGTGATCAGCCGGGATTCATGTTCTTCTTCAGCCAGGGTGCTGCCGAAAGCATCGTCCAGGTTCAGCACCCGGCAACGCAGGCCGGCCCAGCCGAACAGCTTGGCCTTGGCCGCGGCATAGGCCTGCATGCTGCCGTGGTAGTCCAGGTGGTCACGGCTGAGGTTGGTCAGCACTGCCACGTCGAAGGCCAGTGCGGTGACGCGCCCCTGGTCCAGGGCGTGGGAAGACACTTCCATGGCCACGGCCTTGGCGCCGGCCTTTTTCAGGTCGAGCAGGGTCGATTGCAGCGCGATCGGGTCCGGCGTGGTCAGGCGCCCGCTTTGCAGCGCTTCGTGGAAGCCGGTGCCCAGGGTACCGATCAGGCCGCAACGCTGGCCCAGCAGGTCAAGCGCCTGGGCCACCAGCTGGGTAACGCTGGTCTTGCCATTGGTACCGGTGACGCCGACCAGGTTCAGCAGGCGGCTTGGGTCACCATAAAAGCGCCCGGCGATGTCGGACAGCTGGCGCACCAGGCCCTTGACCGGAATCAGCGGTACGTCGGTGATGGGCAGCACGGTAGCGCCCTCCACTTCGTAGGCGACCGCCGCGGCGCCGCGCCCCAAGGCGTCGGCGATGTGCGCACGGCCATCGACCTTGGCCCCTGGCACGGCCAGGAACAGGTCGCCGGGGCGCACGTTGCGGCTGTCCAGGGCCAGTTCGCGGATCAACGGATCGCGGCCGGCCTGGGCGAAGATCTTGCTCAGTGGCATGCTCATCAGCCACGCCCTCCCTTGCTGGCCGCAGGCTGGGCCTGGGCTTGCTGCTGAGGCGTACTCGGCAGGTTGTCAGGGGTCACGTTCATCAGGCGCAGCGTGCCGGACATCACCTTGCTGAACACTGGCGCCGATACCAGGCCACCGAAGTAACCGGCCTTGCTCGGCTCGTCGATGACCACGACGATGGCGTAGCGCGGGTCGCTCAGCGGGCCGAACCCGGCGAACAGCGACCGGTAGGCGTTCTCGGTATAGCCACGCGAACCGATGGTGGCCTTGCGGGCGGTACCCGACTTGCCGGCCACGTGGTAACCCGGTACACGCGCACGGTATACGCCGCGGCTATCCTCGATCACCTGCTGGAGCATGCCTTGCAGGGTCTTGGCGATCTGCTCGGGCATGACCCGTGTTGCCGGCGGCTTCTGGTCAGTCTTGAGAATGGTCAGCGGCACGATCTCGCCATTGTTGGCGATGGCCGAATAGGCGTGCACCAGCTGCAATGCCGTCACGGACAGGCCGTACCCGTAGGACAGGGTCGCGGTCTCGGCTTTTTTCCAGTCGCGGTGGTTGGGCAGGTTGCCCACGCGCTCGCCCGGGAAGCCCAGACCGGTGTACTGCCCAAGGCCCACGGCCGACATGGCGCGGAAGATGTTCTCGCCACCCACGTCGAAGGCCACCTTGCTCATGCCCACGTTACTGGAGTTGATCAGGATGCCGGTCAGGTCGAGGATCGGGCCCTCGGTCTTGGTCACGTCCTTGATGGTGTAGCGGCCGATCTGCAAGGTACCCGGGTACACCTCGACCTTGTCGGTGGGCTTCCAGCGCCCGGTTTCCAGGGCCGCGCTCATGGAGATCGGCTTCATGGTCGAGCCGGGCTCGAACACGTCGGTGATCGCCCGGTTGCGCATGGAAGCGGGGAACATGGTCTTGCGGTTGTTGGGGTTGTAGGTCGGCTGGTTGACCATGGCCAGCACTTCGCCGGTTTTCACGTCCATGATCACCAGGCTGCCGGCCTTGGCTTCGTTCTCGACGATGGCGTTGCGCAGTTCTCGCGAGGCCAGGTACTGCAGGCGCAGGTCGATGGAAAGCGTCAGGGTCTTGCCCGCCTTCGCGTTCTTGGTGACCTGCACGTCCTTGATCAGACGGCCACGGCGGTCCTTGATGACCTGCCGCTTGCCGGGCACGCCCGCCAGCCAGTCTTCATAGGCCAGCTCCACACCTTCGCGGCCATGGTCATCCAGGTCGGTGAAGCCGACCATGTGCGCGGTGACATCACCGGCCGGGTAGAAACGACGAAATTCCTCGATGCCGTAGACACCAGGAACCTTGAGGTCGAGCACGGTCTGCCCCTGCTCTGGGGTCAGGCCCCGCACCAGGTAGATGAACTCCTTGGTGGCCTGGGCTTCCAGGCGCGCCGCAAGCTCGCGCGGGTCCTGGCCGAGAGCGGCGGCCAGCGCGGGCCACTTGCTCTTGTCCAGTTGCATTTCCTTGGGGTTGGCCCACAAGGTAGTGACCGGGGTGCTCACGGCCAGGGGTTCGCCGTTGCGGTCTGTGACCAGGCCACGGTGTGCAGGAATAGGAATATGGCGCACGCTGCGGGCGTCGCCCTGCCCTTTGAGGAAGTCATGGTCGATGACCTGCAGGTCGACGATACGCCAGACGATCGCGCCCACCATGATACCCAGCAACGACACGAGTACCCGGAACCGCCACGGGTACAGGGCACCATCAAGCTTCATCATGGCGCCACCATCTTGATTTCGGCGGCATCGGGAATGCGCATTTTCAATTGGCCGCTGGCCAGCGCCTCGATCCGGCTGTGGGCCGTCCAGGTGCTCTGTTCCAGAATCAGGCGCCCCCACTCGGCCTGAGCCTTGTCGCGCTCACTCAGTTCGTTGTACAGGCTGTTGAGCAACTGACGGTTCAGGTGCGCGCTGTAAGACACGGCGATGGCCGACACCAGCACGCCGATGAACAGCAGAAGCATCAGGAAGCTTCCGCCTGGCAAGGGCTTTGCAAAGAGCTTGCTCACCGCAGCTTCTCCGCCACGCGCATGACCGCGCTGCGCGAGCGCGGGTTGGCCTTCAATTCAGCCTCGGAGGCGAACTGGGCCTTGCCGTGAACCTTGATCTTCGGCTCGAAAGCCTGGAAGCGCACCGGCAGGTTGCGCGGCAGGTTGTCAGCCTCGCCCTTGGCCAGTTTGCGCATGAACAGTTTGACGATACGGTCTTCCAGCGAGTGGAAGCTGATCACCACCAGGCGCCCACCGACTTCCAGCGACTCCAGCGCCGCTTCGAGGCCCGCCTCAAGGTCGGCCAGTTCGTTGTTGACGTGAATGCGCAGGCCCTGGAACGCGCGAGTAGCAGGGTTCTTGCCCTTTTCCCAGGCCGGGTTGGCGACCTTGAGCACTTCGGCCAGGTCGGCGGTGCGCTCGAACGGCTTGACCTCCCGGCGCGCTACCACGGCGTTGGCCATGCGCTTGGCGAACCGCTCTTCACCGTATTCCTTGAACACCCGGGCGATTTCCTCGGCGGGGGCATTGGCGATGAACTCGGCGGCACTGACACCACGGGTGGGGTCCATGCGCATGTCCAGCGGGCCGTCATTCATGAAGCTGAAGCCGCGCTCGGGGTCATCCAGCTGGGGCGACGAGACGCCCAGGTCCAGCAGCACGCCGTTGACCTTGCCCGCCAGGCCTTGGCTAGCAATTTCGCTACCCATTTCCGCAAAGCTGCGCTGCACAATGACAAAGCGGCCGTCTTCGGCCGCCAGCGCTTGCCCTGTGGCAATCGCTTGTGGGTCTTTGTCGAACCCCAGCAATCGGCCCTGCGGCCCCAGGTGCTGGAGGATCAGCCGGCTGTGACCACCCCGCCCGAAGGTACCGTCCACATAGCAGCCATCGCCCTGTATGGCGAGAGCCTCGACGGCTTCGTCAAGCAATACGGTGATGTGGTTAAAGCCGCTATCTATAGTCACAGAATCAAATCACGCAGTTCATCAGGCATGGCGCCCGGTTGTTGAATAGCTGCCAGGTCCGCTTCAGCAACAGCGTTCCAGGCATCCTCGTCCCACAATTGAAACTTGTTCAGCTGGCCGACCAGCATGGCTTTCTTGTCCAGCTTCGCGTACTCGCGCAAACGTGGCGGAACCAGAAAACGCCCACTGCCGTCGAGCTCCAGGTCAACCGCGTTGCCAATCAGCAACCTTTGCAGACGGCGGTTTTCTTCCCGGAGCGACGGCAGTGCGCGCAGCTTTGTTTCAATTAATTCCCATTCGTCCAGCGGGTACACACAAAGGCAGGGGTCAACGGCATCGATGGTCACGATCAGCTGGCCATTGGAGCGCGAAACCAGCTCGTCACGGTACCGGCTGGGCATGGCTAGCCGGCCTTTGGCATCGAGACTGATGGCATTTGCTCCGCGAAACACAGAGGCGCTTCCCCATTTTTTAGTTTTTTGTGCCTGAAAAACCCACTTTGTGCCACTTTCCGCCACTTGCGCACACTATAGGAATGCGCCCGTACCACCGTCAAGGCACGCTCGTAAGGAAAACCCTTACAGATCGGAGATTTAGGAGATAAAAGGAAGGCGAAAGGCTAATTCGAGGGAAGCGAAGGGGTATAAAGCCAAGTTAACTCAATGAGCTACGGGCCAAAGTTAAAGTGAATTATCAAGAGTAAGATTTTTTCGGTATTAGGAATCGGCTTCTGCTGTTGATTGAAGCCCAAGGGAGAAGGAGGTGGAGAGTCGATCTGTAAGCCGGGTTCTGTCGAGGACAGTCATTCCTCTACGATGGCCATCACTGGACACCTTTAGCAACCTACCCGGTTCCAACGCGGGCCGCGCCATATGGAACCCTATTTGGTCTTGCTCCGAGTGGGGTTTGCCTAGCCACGCACTGTTACCAGACGTGCGGTGCGCTCTTACCGCACCTTTTCACCCTTACCGGCACCGAAGTGCTTAGGCGGTTATTTTCTGTGGCACTTTCCGTAGGCTCGCGCCTCCCAGGTATTACCTGGCACTCCGCCCTATGGAGCCCGGACTTTCCTCCCCCCGCTTTTGCGGAACAAAAGCAGGCAGCGACTGTCCAATCGACTCTCCGCCGACAAGGTTACGGAATAGCGGGGGAAGCTGCAAGCATTAAGCGTGCGGCTCGCAGCGTGCTTCCTGGCTATCAGCTGCCTTTCTGCCGCTCCAATGCCACCTGATACAACACGTTCTTGCGCGCCCCGGTGATCTCCGCCGCCAGCGCCGCCGCTCGTTTGAGTGGCATCTCCTTGAGCAGCAGATCCAGCACGCGCATCACCTCGGCGCTGACCGCCTCATCACTGTCGGGCGCCGTCCAGCCCGCCACCAGCACCACGCACTCACCCCGCTGCTGGTTGCTGTCCGCCTCCACGAACGCACGTAATTCGGACAGTGGCAGGCCTTTCAATGTTTCAAAAGTTTTCGTCAGTTCACGCGCCAGCAATGCGGGGCGATCAGGCCCGAATACCGACTCCATGTCCTGCAGGCACTCCAGGATCCGGTGCGGCGCCTCATAGAAAATCAGCGTGCGCGGCTCTTCACGCACCTGTTCCAGGCGCGAACGGCGACCCACGGTCTTGGCTGGCAGGAAACCTTCGAAAATGAACCGGTCCGACGGCAGACCGGCCGCCGACAGCGCCGCGATCAACGCGCAAGGGCCGGGGACCGGCACCACCTGGATACCCGCGGCACGCACCTGACGAACCAGATGGTAACCGGGGTCGGAGATCAACGGCGTGCCGGCGTCGGAGATCAGCGCAACGCTCTCGCCCGCGCGCAGCTTGTCGAGAAACCGACCGCCCTCATCCCGCTCGTTGTGCTCATGGCACGCGGCAAGCGGCGTGTTGATGCCGAAATGCTGCAGCAGGCGGATGGAGTGACGAGTGTCTTCCGCGGCGATCAGCGCCACATCGCCTAGAATCTTCAAGGCGCGCGCGCTCATGTCATCCAGGTTACCAATGGGCGTGGCCACAACATAAAGCGTTCCCGTGGCGGAATTCGAAGCACCTGCAGCAGTCACAGCACACACCTGTCGTTGGCAAAAGCGGCATTGTAGCCTGCCATGCCAGCCGCCGGCCAAAAAAGCCACCCGGCAAAACCCTGAATGACCTTTGGTGCGGCTTTCCTGCCTGCGACATCGCACCGGGCGCCATGCTTGGGTACAATTGCCGGCCTAACCGATCGAGTATCAGGAAGATATACATGACAGCTTGCCTGCGGCTGCTTTCAGCCCTTTGCCTTGCCGTGTTGCTGGCGGCCTGCGCCAGCTCGCCCTCCAGCAACCTGGGCGAACTGCCACGCACCCCCGATGCCACCATCGAGCAACTGCTAGGCCAGGCCGCGTCGGCGAAGACACCTGCCGAGGCATCGCTGCTGCGCCTGAGCGCCGCCGACCTTGCATACCGCCAGCATGCCAATGACCGCGCAGCGCAGATCCTGGCCCAGGTGCAGGTCGAGCAGCTCAACGTCGGCCAGCAGATCATCGCCAGCACCCTGGCGGCCGAACTGGCCCTGGCCCGCAACCAGCCCAAGCAAGCGTTGAACGCACTCAACCACCCGAGCCTGCAACGCCTGGGTGAAGCGTCGGTGGAGCAGCAGGTACGCACCCACACCGTTCGCGCCCGCGCCCTGGAGGCCGATGGCCAGACCTTGCCCGCCGCCCAGGAGCGGGTGTTCATCGCCCCCCTGCTCAGCGGTGACGCGGCAGCGGCCAACAGCGACGCTATCTGGGCACTGGTCAGCAGCCTGCCCGCCGACCAACTGCAAACCACCGGCACCGACGACCTGGCTGGCTGGCAGAGCCTGGCCCAGGCCGTGAAAAGCGCCGGCACCCTGGACCAGCAGAAAGCCGCCATCAACGACTGGCGCAACACCCACGCCGGCCACCCAGCAGCCAAGCAACTGCCCGCGGCCCTGACCAAGCTGATGGAGCTGACCAGCCAGCCGCTGACCAAGATTGCCCTGCTGTTGCCGCAACAAGGGCAACTGGCGTCAGTGGGCAAAGCACTGCGTGACGGCTTCATGGCCGCCTACTACCAGGCCCAGCAGGCAGGCCAGAAGCCACCCGTGGTCGAGGTGTTCGACAGCTCGCGCGTGACCTCCATGGACGACTTCTACCGCCAGGCCCAGGCCGCTGGCGCACAAATGGTGGTGGGCCCGCTGGAGAAGCCGCTGGTCAAGCAACTGGCCGGCCGCCCGCAACTGCCGCTTACGACCCTGGCCCTGAACTACAGCGACACCGCCGCCGCCAACCCGCCGCAATTGTTCCAGTTCGGCCTGGCCGCCGAAGACGAAGCCCGCGAAGTGTCGCGCCGCGCCCGTGCCGATGGCCTGCACCGCGCCGTGGCCCTGGTGCCGCGCGGCGAGTGGGGCGACCGCGTGCTGGCAGCGTTCCGCCAGGACTTCGAGGCAAACGGCGGCAGCCTGCTGGGCTCCCAGCGGGTCGACCAGCCAGTCGCGCTGGCCCAGCAGATCGGCGACCTGATGCAGGCCCACCAAGGCGCCAACGGCTCCAACGGTTCGCGCCGCCAGGATGTGGACTTCATTTTCCTGGCTTCCACTCCCCAACTGGCCCAGCAGATCAAGCCGACGCTGAATTTCCAATACGCCGGTGACGTGCCGGTGTATGCGACGTCCAACGTGTACAGCGCCAGCGGCGACACCTCGCAATACAATGATATGAACGGCGTGCGCTTCTGTGAAACCCCATGGCTGCTGGACAACGCCAACCCGCTGCGCCAGCAGGTCGTGCGCCAGTGGCCCCAGGCCGGTGGCAGCCTGGGCCGGTTGTACGCCATGGGCGCCGACGCCTTCGGCCTGGCCCCACGCCTGGAACAACTCAAGGCGCTGCCAGACAACCGCATGCAGGGCCTGTCGGGCAACCTGAGCGTGAATGCCGGGCAACGCATCGAGCGCCAGCTGCCGTGGGCACAGTTCAACGGCGGCCAGGTTCAGCGCCTGCCGGACACCGCCCAGTAATGCCTGCCGCCTCACCGCGCCAGGCAGGCCTGGAGGCCGAAGCGCAAGCACTTGCCCACCTGCAGCAGCAGGGCCTGCAACTGCTTGCGCGCAACTGGCTGTGTAAAGGCGGCGAGCTTGATCTGGTCATGCTCGATGGCGATACAGTAGTATTCGTCGAAGTTCGTTACCGCCTGCACGCACAATGGGGCGGCGCGCTCGAAAGTATCGATGCGCGCAAGGTGGCCCGGGTAGTCAACGCTGCCCATCTGTATCTGCACAAGGAAGCGCGCTGGGCGAACCACCCCTGCCGCTTCGACGTGATCGCCCTGGAAGGCACTGCCAGCAAGGACATACGCCTGAATTGGCTACGCAATGCGTTCGAGAGTTGAACAATACGGCTCGAACGCGACTGAACCACCCCTTTACTTACGTTTTTGCTCTTTGCTTTGCGGGCTGCACATTCATGTGCCGGGACGCTGAACCGCGCCCGACCAGCCGCCCTAATTAAGGTCACACTGATGGACATGCAATCCCGAATTCGCCGGCTTTTCCAGGCCAGTATCGATACCAAGCAACAGGCGATGGAAGTCCTTGCACCGCACATCGAGCAAGCCAGCCAGGTGATGGTCAATGCCTTGCTCAACGAAGGCAAGATGCTGTCATGCGGCAACGGCGGCTCTGCGGGCGATGCCCAGCATTTTTCTTCCGAACTGCTCAACCGTTTCGAGCGCGAGCGCCCGAGCCTGCCGGCCATCGCGCTGACTACCGACAGTTCGACCATCACCTCGATCGCCAACGACTACAGCTACAACGAAGTCTTCTCCAAGCAGATTCGCGCCCTGGGGCAGCCCGGTGACGTGCTGCTGGCGATTTCCACCAGCGGCAACTCGGCCAACATCATCCAGGCGATCCAGGCCGCACATGACCGCGAAATGGTTGTCGTAGCCCTGACGGGCCGCGACGGTGGCGGCATGGCTTCACTGCTGCTGCCTGAAGACGTCGAGATCCGCGTACCGGCCAACGTCACCGCACGTATCCAGGAAGTCCACCTGCTGGCGATCCACTGCCTCTGCGATCTGATCGACAGCCAATTGTTCGGGAGTGAAGAATGACCCCTAACCGCCTGGGCCTGATGGCCCTGACCCTGTGCCTGAGCCTGACCGGCTGCAGCTCGTTCCTGACCGCCACCCGCGACAAGCCGATCGAGGACGACCGCGGCACCCGTACCTTTGGCAGCAAGATCGACGACTCACTGATCGAAACAAAGGTCTCGGTCAACGTGGCCAAGGCCAGCCCCGACCTGGACCAGAACTCTCACATCGTCGTCAGCAGCTTCAACGGCATCGTGCTGCTCGCCGGCCAGACCCCGCGCGCCGATCTCAAGGCCATGGCGGAGCAGGCCGCCAGCGGTGTGCAACGCGTCAAGCGCGTGCACAACGAACTGCAGGTGATGGCCCCCTCGTCCATCCTGGCGCGCAACAACGACGCCTGGCTGACCACGAAAATCAAGACCCAGATGCTGGCCGACGCCAGTATTCCGGGCTCGCGCATCAAGATCATCACCGAGAACGGCATCGTCTACATGCTGGGCCTGGTGACCCAGAAGGAAGCAGCCCAGGCCGCGGCGCTGGTGCAGGGCGTGGGTGGCGTGCAGAAGATCGTCAAGCTGTTCGAATACATCGACTAGAGGCAGCTTCGCGCTGCAAGGCAAAAGCTTCATGTCTGAAAAAAGGCGATCCACACGGATCGCCTTTTTTTGTTACTTGACCACCTTCAAGCTCGGGCGCCCGGCAGGGCGCTGTGGGCGGCCTCCGTCGGGTGGCAGGTCGTCATCGGAGACGGCATGCACTTCGAACCCGCTGTCTTCTTCCTCTTCCATCATCGAGGGCTCGAGGTCGAAGACCATGCCCTGGCCATTCTCGCGCGCATAGACGCCGAGAATCGCGCCAATGGGCACGTACAGGGTATGGGCAACGCCACCGAAGCGGCCCTCGAAGCTGACCGCTTCGTTGTCCATGTGCAAGTGGCGAACCGCCTTGGGCGATACGTTCAGCACGATCTGGCCGTCACTGGCGAAGCCCTTGGGGACCTGCACGGAACGGAATTCGGAGTTGACCAGCATGTGAGGCGTGCAATCGTTGTCCACGATCCACTCGTAGAGTGCACGCACAAGATACGGACGACTGGAGTTCATCAACGGCTCCTTCAAACCTAGCGCATTTCACGTTCAGCGGCCGAGAGGCTAGCCTGGAAGGCCTCACGGGCAAACTGACGCTCCATATAGTCCAGCAGCGGCTTTGCAGGCCGCGGCAATTCGATACCCAATATCGGCAATCGCCAGAGTATGGGCAGTAGACAGCAATCAACCAGACTTTGCTCCTCACTGAGGAAGAAAGGCTTGTCGGCAAACAGTGGCGATACGCCAGTCAGGCTCTCGCGCAGTTCCTTGCGGGCCTGGACGCGGGCCGGCTCCTTGGCGCGTGAATCAAGGATCAGATCCACCAGCCCACACCAGTCGCGCTGGATACGGTGGATCAGCAGGCGGCTATTGGCCCGCGCGACCGGGTACACCGGCATCAGCGGCGGATGCGGGTAGCGCTCATCCAGATACTCCATCACAACGGTGGATTCGTACAGCGCCAAATCACGGTCTACCAGCGTCGGCAGACTGCCGTAGGGATTCACTTCAATCAATTTCGCCGGTTGCGAACCCGCGGGCACACTGATGATTTCGGCGCTGACACCCTTCTCGGCCAGCACGATGCGCACCCGGTGAGAATAGTGGTCAGCGGGGTCGGAGTAACAGGCCAACCGATTGGTCACGCCCATGGCGGTCCTCCTCGCGTGGAAAAAAACATGAATATCACAAAAACGCGCGCGCCCCTGAAACACTCCTTTGGCGAATGTGAGGGGCGCGCGCATTTAACTGCAAATCTTACCGCATATTCAATGAACGTCCTTCCAATATTCACGCTTGAGCAGGTAAGCAAAAATGAACAGGATCGCCAGATACAGCAACACGTAAGCGCCGATGCGCTCGCTGGCGAGCTTGTTGGGGTTGGCCGAGTAGGCCAGGAAGGTCACCAGGTTGTGGATCTTGTCATCGAACTGCTCGGGCGTGAGGCTGCCGGTCTTGGGCAGCAACGTCAGCTGATCACAGGCTTCGTGGGTCAAGGGTGCACCGGTGAGCGGGTCGTACTGTTTCTTGCCGTCGGTCTCCACCTGTACCTGCTTGCACCCCATTACCTGGCGTCCCTGGAGGCCTGCCAGCACGTTGGGCATACCTACATTGGGGAAGACCAGGTTATTCACGCCCCAGGGCCGTGAAGGGTCTTCGTAGAAGGCACGCAGGTACCCGTACAGCCAGTCAGTGCCGCGCACCCGCGCCACCAGGGTGAGGTCCGGCGGCGCCGCGCCAAACCACGCCTTGGCGTCTGCCGGCTGCATGCCGATGGTCATGTGGTCACCAATCTTGGCGCCGGTGAACACCAGCTTTTCCAGCATCATGTCATGGGGAATGCCCAGGTCATCCGCCACACGCTCATAGCGCTGGAACTTGGCACTGTGGCACCCCATGCAGTAGTTGACGAAGGTGCGCGCGCCGTCCTGCAGCGCGGCCTTGTCAGTGAGGTCGATGTCGACCTTTTCCAGCGCCGGCCCCCCTTCGGCAGCCAGTACCACGGCAGGCAAGAAGACCAGCACGAGCAACGCTATTATTTTTTTCATCAGCCAGTCACCCTTTCCGGTACCGGTTTGGTTCGCTCGAAACGGGTGTAGAACGGCATCAGAATGAAATAGGCGAAATACAGCACCGTGCACACCTGGGACACCAGCGTTCGCTCGGGTGTCGGCGGTTGCACACCCAGGTACCCCAGCGTCATGAACGACACGCAGAACAGCGTCAGCGCTACGCGGCTGACCCAGCCCTTGTACCGCATGGACTTGACCGGGCTGCGGTCCAGCCACGGCAGCACGAACAGCACGGCGATAGCCGCGCCCATGGACATGACCCCCAGCAGCTTGTCCGGCACTGCCCGCAAGATCGCGTAGAACGGCGTGAAGTACCACACCGGGGCGATGTGCTCCGGTGTCTTGAAGGCGTTGGCCTGCTCGAAGTTGGGCTTCTCCAGGAAATAGCCGCCCATCTCCGGGAAGAAGAACACGATGGAGCAGAACACGAACAGGAACACCACTACCCCGACGATATCCTTGACCGTGTAGTACGGGTGGAAGGCGATGCCGTCCAGCGGCACGCCGTTTTCATCCTTGAGCTTCTTGATTTCGATGCCATCAGGGTTATTGGAGCCCACCTCGTGCAGCGCCAGGATGTGCAGCACGACCAACCCGAGGATGACGATGGGCAAGGCAATCACGTGCAGGGCAAAGAAACGGTTCAAGGTGATGCCGGAAATCAGGTAGTCGCCGCGTATCCATTGGGTCAGGTCGTTACCGATGACCGGAATGGCGCCGAACAGGGAAATGATCACCTGCGCGCCCCAATACGACATCTGCCCCCAAGGCAACAGATAGCCCATGAAGGCCTCGGCCATCAGCGCCAGGTAGATCAGCATGCCGAAGATCCACACCAGCTCCCTGGGCTTCTTGTAGGAGCCATACAGCAGGCCACGGAACATGTGCAGGTAAACGACGATGAAGAACGCCGACGCGCCCGTGGAGTGCAGGTAACGCAGGATCCAGCCGTAGGACACGTCGCGCATGATGTACTCGACCGACGCGAACGCTTCTTCGGCAGAGGGGGTAAAGCTCATGGTCAGCCACACACCGGTGACGATCTGATTGACCAGCACCAGCAACGCCAGGGACCCGAAGAAGTAGAAGAAATTGAAGTTTTTCGGCGCGTAGTACTTGGTGAGGTGCTCTTCCCACATTTTGGTGGCAGGGAAACGGGCATCCACCCAGGCCATGAATTTGCTCATCACGCTTTCTCCTGGTCAACGCCGATGACAATCACATCGTCCGACTCGTACGAGTGCGGCGGCACCGCCAGGTTGAGCGGTGCGGGCTGGGACTTGTAAACGCGCCCGGCAAGGTCGTAGTGGGAACCGTGACAAGGGCAGAAATAGCCCCCCACCCAGTCCTTGCCCAGGTCGGCCGGGGCCACTTCAGGCCTGAACGTTGGCGAGCAACCCAGGTGCGTGCAGATACCGATCACAATCAGTACCTGCGGCTTGATGGAGCGCAGCTTGGGGTCGACGTAGGCAGGCTGGGTAGAATTCTTGGACTCAGGGTCGGAAAGGCGATCTTCTATCTTGGCCAGGTTGGCCAGAATCTCCTCGGTGCGGCGCACCACGAACACCGGCTGGCCGCGCCATTCGGCGATGACCTGCTGGCCTCGCTCGATCTTGCTGATGTTGAACTTGACTGGCGCCCCGGCCGCCTTCGCCTTGGCGCTGGGGAACCAAGACCCGACGAACGGGACCGCAGCCCCTACCGCTCCTGCTGCGCCAACCACGGATGTGGCCGCTACGAGGAAGCGACGCCGGCCTGCATTCACGCCGTCATTGCTCATTCAGTGCTCTCCCATCAGCTTTTCGTGGCCTGTTGCAACAGGCATTCACATTGTTGGTTCCATCCGGCCGGCGAGGTCAGCACCTGAAAATCTGCCGAATGGTAGTTACAAGCCCAAACGCAGACAAGGAGAAAACCCGTGGCAAACGGCAGCACCCCTGTCCAGGCAACCTGTGCAGGCGTGGCAAGCCGCCACGCGAAGACTTCACAAGCCGCCATTAAGCAATAGCACTTGGTAGTCTAGTCGACATAAAAAAAGCCCGATTCCAATGGAACCGGGCTTTTTCTTGAACGGAGTCGCGAGGCGTAAAATTAACGCTTCGAGTACTGCGGACGCTTACGCGCTTTACGCAGGCCGACTTTCTTACGTTCAACTTCACGAGCGTCACGAGTGACGTAGCCAGCTTTACGCAGGGCGCCACGCAGGGTCTCGTCGTACTGCATCAGGGCACGGGTGATACCGTGACGGATCGCACCGGCCTGACCGCTGACACCACCACCGATAACGGTGACGTAGATGTCGAACTTCTCGGTGGTCTCGGTCAGTTCCAGCGGCTGACGAACTACCATGCGGGCAGTTTCACGGCCGAAGAACGTGTCCAGGGAACGGTTGTTGATGGAGATGTTGCCAGTGCCCGGACGCAGGAAAACGCGTGCGGTTGCAGTCTTGCGACGGCCAGTGCCGTAATTTTGAGTCGCCGACATAATGAACTATTCCGTTAAATCTTCAGTTCTTGGGGCTGCTGAGCAGTATGAGGGTGTGCAGCGCCCGCATAGACTTTCAGCTTACGGTACATGTCGCGACCCAGCGGGTTCTTAGGCAGCATGCCTTTTACCGCGGTCTCGATCACGCGCTCAGGGGCCTTGGCGATCAGCTTCTCGAAGTTGATCGACTTGATGCCGCCCGGGAAACCGGAGTGGGAGTAGTACATTTTGTCAGTGGTTTTAGCGCCAGTGACACGAACCTGCTCAGCGTTGATGACGACGATGTAGTCACCGGTGTCAACGTGAGGGGTGTATTCTGGTTTGTGCTTGCCACGCAGACGGCTCGCGATTTCAGTAGCCAGACGACCCAGGGTCTGACCAGCAGCATCAACGACGAACCAGTCGCGTTTTACTGTTTCCGGTTTAGCAGTAAAAGTTTTCATTCTTTATAGCCTCGAAGGCCGTCCAGCAAAAATAGACGGCAGATCTTACTGAATAGTGCGTACTTTGACAAGTCAAAGGCAGCCGGATACAGACGCTATCGGGGGCTCGGGTCAGCGCGTCCAATACACGGCAAGATTCTTCGGCGAGCGGCGCATCACTTCCACTGCAGAGAGAGGGGGCGAATTATCCAGATTGCGAAAAAAATATCAACCTGCTTTTATGATTCCTTTTGCCTTGAGGAGAAGCAGATGGATTACCGCCGACTGGGACGCACCGACATCAACGTCAGCGCCCTGTGCCTGGGCACCATGACCTGGGGCGAGCAGAACACCGAGGCAGAGGGCTTCGCGCAGATCGAGCGCGCCAAGCAGGCCGGAATCAACTTCATCGACACGGCTGAAATGTACCCCGTGCCCCCTCGTCCGGAAACCTACGCCAGCACCGAACGCATCATCGGCAACTACTTCAAGCGCACCGGCGACCGCGCCGACTGGGTACTGGCCAGCAAGATCGCCGGCCCCGGCAACGGCATCGCCCACATTCGCGACGGCGAACTGCGCCACAACCGCGCGCACATCGTCCAAGCCCTGGACGCCACCCTCAAGCGCCTGCAGACCGACTGGATCGACGTGTACCAGCTGCACTGGCCCGAGCGCAGCACCAACTTCTTCGGCAAGCTGGGCTACCAGCACACCCAGGACGACCTGATCACCCCGCTGGAAGAAACCCTGGAAGCCCTGGACGAGCAGGTCAAGGCCGGCAAGATTCGCCACATCGGCCTGTCGAACGAAACGCCGTGGGGCACCATGAAGTTCCTGCAACTGGCCGAAAGCCGTGGCTGGCCGCGGGCGGTGTCGATCCAGAACCCCTACAACCTGCTCAACCGCAGCTTCGAAGTGGGCCTGGCGGAAATCGCCATTCGCGAACAGTGCGGCCTGCTGGCCTACTCGCCCATGGCGTTCGGCATGCTCTCGGGCAAGTTCGAGAATGGCGCCAAGCCTGCCGGCGCGCGCCTGACCCTGTTCAGCCGCTTCAGCCGCTATTCCAACCCACAGAGCGTGGCTGCCTGCAGCCGCTACGTGGCCCTGGCCCGCGAGCACGGCCTGGACCCGGCGCAAATGGCCTTGGCGTTCGTGACACAGCAGCCGTTCGTGACCAGCAACATCATCGGTGCCACCTCGCTGGAGCAACTGGACAGCAACATTGCCAGCTTTGGCCTGAAACTCACCGATGAAGTGCTGGAAGGCATCGAAGCCATCCACAAGGATCAACCAAACCCTGCCCCCTGATGGGAAAGGGCTGCAAGCTGCCCTAAATGATCGAGCGGGCGATGATTTCCTTCATGATTTCATTGGTGCCTGCATAGATGCGCTGCACCCGTGCGTCCGCCCAGGCGCGGGCCACGGGGTATTCCCACATGAAACCGTACCCACCGTGCAGCTGCACGCACTCGTCCAGCACCTTGCACTGCAGGTCCGAGCCCCAGTATTTGGTCATCGCCGCCGTGGGCACGTCCAGTTCACCCTTGAGGTGAAGTTCCAGGCAGCGGTCAATGAATACTCGGCCGATCTGCACCTCGGTGGCCATCTCCGCCAGCTTGAAACGGGTGTTCTGGAAGTCGCTGACGGCCTTGCCGAAGGCTTTGCGGTCGCGGGTGTAGTCCAGCGTCCACTGCACGGCCGCTTCGGCCGAGGCTAGCGCGCCGATGGCCACGGTCAGGCGTTCCTGGGGGAGTTCCTGCATCAGGTAACTGAAGCCCTGCCCGGTCTGACCCAGCAGGTTGTCCTTGGGAATGCGCACGTTCTGGAAGAACAGCTCGGCGGTGTCCTGAGCCTTCATGCCAACCTTTTCCAGACGCTTGCCCTTGTCGAACCCGGGCGTACCCGCCTCCACCAGAAACAGGCTGGTGCCCTTGGCCCCGGCCTTGGGGTCGGTCTTGGCCACCACGATCACCAGGTCTGCCAGCAGGCCGTTGGTGATGAAGGTCTTGGAGCCGTTGAGCACGTACTCGTCGCCGTCCAGCACGGCATTGGTCTTGACCCCCTGCAGGTCCGAACCGGCGCCCGGCTCGGTCATGGCGATGGCGCCGACCAGCTCGCCACTGACCAGGCGGGGCAGGTACTTGTGCTTCAGGCTTTCGCTGCCGTAATGCAGGATATAAGGGGCAACGATGTCCGAATGCAGTGAAAAACCGACGCCACTCAGGCCCTGGCGGCTGATCTCCTCGATGACAACCGCGCTGTAGAGAAAATCAGCGCCCATGCCACCGTACTCCTCGGGAATGTGCGAGCAGAGCAACCCGGCCTCCCCCGCCTTGTTCCAGAGGGTGCGGTCCACGTGGCCGCGCTTTTCCCATTGGGCATGAAACGGCGCAGCTTCCTTTTCGAAGAACTTGCGCACACTGTCACGAAACAGTTCATGGTCTGAGCTGAACACTGTCCTGGGAATCATCTGACACCTCTGGCTGAGCAATCCGTGGTAGATAGCAGAGCCTAGGCGCAGCGGCAGGGATCTACACTGGACACAACCGCCAAAAAATAAGACGATCCAGCCGCTGATTGACCACTATCTCTTATAAGAATAATCAACATGATGTTTACCCCGAATACCCCGTCCTTACGGCGCGTGAGCATTCTGGCCATCGACAAGGTCTTTGCCTCGACGCTGATGCACGCCAAGGATTTCTTCCACCTGGCCAGCCTGCGTTACGGCAAGCAACTGGGCCAGGGCCTGACTTCACTGTTCGAAACCCGCCTGATCAGCCCCGACGGCCAACCCGTGGTGACCTTCAGCGGCGTGCAAGTGCCGGTGGACGGCACGCTGGAAGATGCCGACGTGATCGTGCTGCCCGCCTTCTGGGATGATTTCGACGCCCTGTGCCTGCGCTACCCGCAAGTGCTGCCGTGGCTACGCGAACAACATGCCCGCGGCGCAGTATTGTGCGGCGAGGCCAGCGGCGTGTTCTGGCTGGCGGAAGCCGGCCTGCTGGACGGCAAGGAGGCAACCACCTACTGGCGCTTCTTCGGCCAGTTCGCCGAACGCTTTCCCAAGGTGATCCTCAACCAGGATAAACACCTGACCGACGCCGATAACCTGTACTGCGCGGCCGGCACCACCTCGGCCTGCGACCTGTACATTTATCTGATCGAGCGTTTCTGCGGCGCCAGCGTGGCGCAGGCGGTATCGCGCGACATTCTCTACGAGGTGCAGCGCAACTACACCCCCGGGCGCATGGGCTTCGGGGGGCAGAAACTGCACCAGGACCTGCTTATCCTGCAGATCCAGCAATGGCTGGAAGAACACTTCGCCGACAAGTTTCGCTTCGAGGACGTGGCGCGCGAACATGGCATGAGCATCCGCAACTTTATGCGCCGGTTCCAGAACGCAACCGGCGACAAGCCGCTGCATTACCTGCAACGGCTGCGCATTGAAACGGCAAAGGGCTTGCTGTCAGGGTCGCGCAAAAGCATCAAGACCATCAGCTATGAGGTGGGCTACGACGACGCGAGTTTCTTCGCCCGGCTGTTCCGCCAGCACACGGCGCTGTCGCCGAACCAGTACCGCCAGCAGTTCCTGCAAGAGGCCTGATACAGCGCCGCGCCCGTCCCCGCAGGTTACCCCCTATCCGGGAGGTGTCTGTGGGACCGGGCGAAGCTCGGGAAAAGCGCGCCGTCGATGTTATGGCTTGTGCGCGCGCGACAGGAATTCGTGCGACTGCATTTCCAGCAACCGGCTCAGGGTCCGCTGGAATTCGAACGTCAGGCGACCACCGGTGTACAGGTCTTTCAACTCCACCTCGGCCGAGATGATCAGCTTCACGTTGCGGTCGTAGAACTCGTCCACCATGTTGATGAAGCGCCGGGCGATGTCGTCGGTGGCCACGCCCATTTGCTCCACGCCACTGAGCAGCACGGCGTGGAAGATCTTGCCCAGTTCGATGTAGTCGTTCTGGCTGCGCGGGCCGTCGCACAGTTCACGAAAGTCGAACCAGGCCACGTCGTCACAGGTCTTCAGCGCGATGATTTCGCGGTTCTCGATGATCAGCTTGTCGTTTTCAACCGCCTGGGTGCATTCGGGGGTGAGCGCCTTGAAGCTCTTGCGCAGGCTGTCGGCAGCCGCTTCGTTGAGCGGGTAGTGGAACAGTTCGGCCTGCTCCAGGTGGCGCAGGCGATAGTCCACGCCGCTGTCGACGTTGACGATCTCGGTGTTCTGCTTGATCAGGGCAATGGCCGGCAGGAAACGGGCGCGCTGCAGCCCATCCTTGTACAAGCCGTCCGGAACGATGTTGGAGGTGGCGACCAGCGTCACGCCGTTCTTGAACAGCTCTTCCATCAACGTGCCCAGGATCATGGCGTCGGTGATGTCGGAGACGAAGAATTCATCGAAGCAAATCACCCGTGCCTCATCCGAAAAACGCTTGGCGATCACGGTCAGCGGGTTTTTCTCGCCCTTGAGGGTGCGCATTTCCTCGTGCACGCGCTTCATGAAGCGGTGAAAGTGGGTGCGCACTTTTTCCTTGAACGGCAGCGCCTCGAAGAAGGTGTCCACCAGGTAGGTCTTGCCCCGCCCCACGCCGCCCCAGAAGTACAGGCCCTTGACCGGCGCCTGTTCCTTCTTGCCGAACAGCTTGCCGAACAGGCCCGGCTTACTGTCGTGCGCCGCGATCAGGTCGTCGTACAGACGCTGAAGGTGACGCACTGCCGTTTCCTGCGCAGCATCATGGAAGAACTCGGGGCGTTTGAGGTCAGCTTGATATCGTTCTAGAGGCGTCATATTCGTTAGCAGGGCAACAAAAACGGGCCGTCACTGTAACGACGGCCCTGGCTTATGGCAATTAGACTTGCGACAGTTGGTCGCATTAATCCTGTTGGGGCTGCAAGGCAAGGCGCAGAGCCTCTACCGCGGCATCGCGGGTGGCGGCGTCGGCGAACGCGGGGCTTTCCCCCACGCAGGCGTCGTCCAGCCATACGGTGAAGGCATTGCCTTGGCTACGCACGTCCAGCGCGGCACCACTTTGCAGTTGCTTGCTGGCCTGGCCCGCCGCCTTGCCATCGGCAAAGTTGCGCGACAGCAGCAGTTGCTCACCATCGGCGCCCAGCAAGCGGAAGCGGAAGCTGCCGTCTTCGTCACGGAAGCTCACGAAACGGGCGGTCTTGGCGGCCTTTTTCTTCGTCGCCGTGGCGGCTTGGGCCTGCTCACGGAACGAACGCAGGCCCACGGCTTCGCGCAGCTCGCCGAGGAACGGCGTGGCCACTTTGCGGGCCTTGGCGGCACCAGCCAGCAGGATGTCCTCCAGGTCTGCCGGGCGAGCGATGAACTGGTGATACTTCTCGCGGGCTTCGCCCAGTTCGGTATCGAGCAAGGTGAACAGGCGGCTCTTGGCCTCGCCCCAACCCAGGCCCTGCAGCAACTCTTCGCGGAACTCGGCTTCCTGGGCCGGGGTGGCGAAGGCCTGGAACAGGGTGAACAGGTGCGAGTTGTCCGGATCTTTCGCCTCGCCCGGCGCGCGCGAGTCGGTGACGATGCGCGAGATGGCGTCCTTCATGTCCTTGGCGCTGGTGAACAACGGGATGGTGTTGTCGTAGCTCTTGGACATCTTGCGCCCGTCCAGCCCAGGCAAGGTCGCCACGCCCTCTTCGATCAGGGCCTCGGGCATCACGAAGAACTCGCGACCGTTGCCGAACAGGTGGTTGAAGCGCTGGCCGATGTCTCGGGCCATTTCCACGTGCTGGATCTGGTCACGGCCGACGGGCACCTGGTGGGCGTTGAACATCAGGATGTCGGCGGCCATCAGCACCGGGTAGCTGAACAACCCCATGGTGACGCCCGCGTCCGGGTCTTCACCGGCCTCGACGTTCTTGTCCACCGACGCCTTGTAGGCATGGGCGCGGTTGAGCAGGCCCTTGCCGGCCACGCAGGTCAGCAGCCAGGTCAGCTCGGTGATCTCGGGAATATCGGACTGGCGGTAGAACGTCACACGGTCGGTATCCAGGCCGGCGGCCAGCCAGGTCGCGGCGATTTCCAGGCGCGAGCGCTGAATGCGCAGCGGGTCGTCGCACTTGATCAGCGCGTGGTAGTCGGCCAGGAAATAGAACGAGTCGGCGTCGCTCTTGCGGCTGGCGACGATGGCCGGGCGAATGGCACCGGCGTAGTTGCCCAGGTGTGGCGTGCCAGTGGTGGTGATGCCGGTCAGGATACGAGTGGTCATGGTCTGATTCTTGTCGGTCTGCATTCAGTTCGAAAGGCGTGGCAGGACCAGATCTTTCAGGTCGGTCAGCTTGCCATGAAAAAAGTGTCCGCATTCTGCCACTTTCAGCAGCTCATGGGGGCGTTGCAGCTGCTCGGACCAGGCATACACCAGGGAGGGGTCCACCACTTCGTCGGTTTCCGGTTGCACCACGGTCAGCGTCCCGCCCACCGGCAGGCTATGCTCAGGGCCCAGGCGCATCACGGCCGGGGCGATCATGAACAGGCGCTGCACGCTTTGGCCTGCCGCTTCCAGGCGGCCGCCCAGGCTGGCGGCAACGAAGCCGCCGAACGAGAAGCCCAGCAGGGTCAGTGGCAGGTCCGGGTGCTGGCGGCACAGCCAGGCGGCGGCCGCCTGGGCATCGTCGATCTCGCCATTGCCCATGTCGTGACTGCCGGCACTCTGGCCGACGCCGCGGTAATTGAAACGCAAGGTTACAAAACCGGCATCACGGGCGGTGCGCTGCAAGGTCGAGATGACCTTGTTGAGCATCGTGCCCCCCTGTACCGGGTTCGGATGGCAGATCAGGGCAATGCCCCGCGCATCGGCGGTATCCAGGTAGAGCGCTTCGAGCGGGCCTTGGGGGCCATCGATGAAAACGGGGGTTTCGCGGATCAGCAAGGGGGTACTCCGTGACCTCGATAGGGGTCGACTCGTCTAGTCGAAGGATTCTGTCTGGCATATTTGCGATTGCTCGCGGTATACAGCGCAGGTTAGAGCCGTTAACGTAAAGCAAAGCCGTTTATAGAGGAAGGACTCGTGGAACACTCGCTCTTAGTTTGGTTGTTGCCGACTATCGCCCTCGTCGTGGGTGTCGTGATTGGCCTGGTCGTCGCCCGCCTCGTGCCCAATGCCGCCCCCAGCAGCACTCAGCGCCAGCTGGACGAGATTCAGGAACGCTTCGACAGCTATCAGAATGACGTGGTCACCCACTTCAACACAACGGCTTCGCTGGTCAAGAAGATGACCCAGAGCTACCAGGAAGTGCAGGAACACCTGGCCGAGGGTGCCAACCAGCTGGCCCTCGACGAGCTCACCCGCCAGCGCCTGCTGGCGGCCCTGCACGCCGAACCGGCCGGCCCGCGCGAACGCCTCACGCCGCCACGCGACGCCGAGCCGCCACGCGACTACGCGCCCAAGGCGCCGAACTCGCCCGGCATGCTGGACGAGCAGTACGGGCTCAAGCGCAAGTAAGCGCCGCCTGTTGAACAAGGAGCCTTCGGGCTCCTTTTTTGTGCAATTGAGCCTACGGCCATCCCCTGTGGGAATGGGCGCAGCCCGGTCCCACGCGGCACGGCCGGTGCACGACTGAAAAGGATTTTGCGACATGACAACTCATGGCAACTGGCTGCGCCCCGCCCTGCTGGCCGCGCTGGTGCTGGTATGGCTATGGACTGCGTTCGTCTGCCTGGGCCCTGGGTTTAACTGGGGCGTGCAGATCATGGGCGAGGCCGGGGTCAGCGGCTGGCTGGCCACTGCCAGCGTGGTGGGCGGTGCCCTGTGCGATGCGCTGCTGGGGCTGGGGTTGCTGGTGCGCCGCTGGCGGCGCCAGGCACTGCTGGCGCAACTGCTGTTGATGCTGGGCTATACGCTGTTCATCAGCGTCGTGCTGCCCCGCTATTGGCTTGACCCTTACGGCGGCGTGTCGAAGAACCTGATACTGCTGGTGGTCACACTGTGGCTGTATCAGCAGGAGCCACGCCCGTGAGCCTGTACATCATCCTCAAGACCTTGCACATCCTCTGCTCGACCGTGCTGTTTGGCACCGGCCTCGGTTCAGCGTACTACGCCCTGCGCGCATGGCGCAGCGCCAACGTGGCGGTCATCTCCAGCACTTTTCGCCACCTGGTGTTCGCCGACTGGGCGTTCACCGCCACGGCAGCCGTGTTCCAGCCCCTCAGCGGCCTGGGGCTGGCGCACCTGGCCGGCTGGCCGCTGCAGAGCCCCTGGCTGGTGTGGAGCCTGGGCCTGTACGTGTTCGCCGGGCTATGCTGGCTGCCCGTGGTGTGGCTGCAGATTCGCGTGCATCGCCTGGCGGAAACGGCGCTGGCACAGGGTACCGCCATGCCCCTGCAAGCACGGCGGTACATGGCCTGGTGGTTTGGCCTGGGCTGGCCGGCGTTCCTGGCCTTTATCGCGATTTTCTACCTGATGGTCGGCAAGACCCTCTGACCACCCGCTTCACCCCTCGGGTTCCAGGTCCAGGAACAGATGGTCCAACGGCGCCTCGATGCGGCTACGCAGAATGGCGATGACTTCTTCGCCCGCCGCGTCCTGGGCCATCTGCCTGCTCAACCCATCCAGGCGCTGCGAAGCGGTTTTCAAATGCGCCCGCTCATAGGCCGAGGCCAGGCCACGGGCCTGGGCGTAGTGGAAATGGGCGTACCACAGCGGCGCGCCCTCCAGGTCGGCGACCTCATATTCCTGCATGAAATCACGCCCTTTCTTCAGCGCCTTGCGCTCGCCAATTCGGCGTATCCGGATGGCCTTCTGACGCAGCAGGTAATCGACGCGGGCCACGGTCGGCGGCTGGCGCTTGCTCATGTCGATGCGAATCAAGCGGCCCTCCTCCGTCAATTGCGCCGCCTTGTCACGCAGCTCCTTGGCCCTTGTCTCGGCGGACTGATGGGCAGGCAGGGCCAGGTCTGTCTCGTTGCGCAACGTCAGTTGCCGGTCGATAGCGTCGGCGTGGTCATTGAGCTGGCGCGCGTAGGACAATAGCTGGTCTTCCACTTCCGACGGGATATAAGGCTTGGCGGCCTGGCGCCACGCCGACAGCACCTCCTTGTCTGCGGCCTTGAGCAAGCCCTGGCTTTTGTTGACCACGCTGTTCAGGGATTTCAGCGGGGCCGCAGCGGACT
The DNA here is from genome assembly GCF_029623465.1 of Pseudomonas sp. RIT-To-2. Taxonomy (NCBI): domain Bacteria; kingdom Pseudomonadati; phylum Pseudomonadota; class Gammaproteobacteria; order Pseudomonadales; family Pseudomonadaceae; genus Pseudomonas; species Pseudomonas sp. RIT-To-2. The sequence goes on from NZ_JAPYKM010000002.1 coordinate 258,621, forward strand.
TGTCCGGCTGCACTTCGGTCCAGGTACCGGCCACGGGGTCTTTCTCGAAAGCCGCCAGTACCTTGGATTCGATGGGGTCTACCATCTCGAATGTTTCCGCCGTGGCGCCCGCGCTTGTCGTGCGGCGCTTGCCAACCACCACGCCACGGCGCGCCGTGACGAAGAGGTTGACGTTGCGCTCGGAGCGACGCTGCTTGCGCGTCATTTTCTCCTGCTCTTTGACCAACGGCACCAATTCCTCCTTGGCACTCGCCCGCAATTCGGCGATGAAGCCCTCCAGGCGGCCCATGGCCGTGAGATCCAGCTGCGCCCCCAACTGCGTGCGGTAGTCGGCCAACGCGTCCAGTGCCGCGGCATACTGTTGCTCGACACTATCGAGTACCTCCACCCGGTCGTTGAGGGTGAAATGCGCGCTCTGCTGTAGCTCGGCGTGGCTCAGTGCCGCCAGACGCGCCGAACTGACCACGCTGTCGACCAGCCGGCTGGCCACCGGCAGTTCCGGAATGTGACGAACACACAACAGGCCAAGACCATCGATCAGCAAGCCAATCCAGTACTCGACGGGCAGGTCGATTTCATAGGACGTGGTCAGGGTTTTAAGCACCCGGTCGCCCTCAAGCGGCAAGCGTTCGAGCTGCTTTTTCCAGCCCCTGACTTCCTTGGTCAACCGCACCTGTTTCTCGGTGAGGTCGCTGCTGCGTTGAACGAAGTCGAAGAACAGCCGCGACTGTGCCGGGTCCACGTGCTGCGCTTGCAGCTCCATGCCCAGTGGCTCGGCCTCGTTGTTGATGATTCTGCTGCGCATGCGCAGGTTGATCAGTTCCTCGGTGCCCACCAGGTGCAGGAACCCCAGCAACTCGGCCTGGTCGCGGCTCCGGTCGAAACCGGGGTCCAGCGCCTTGAGTTCGATGCACACGGCGAGCACCCTGCGCAGCGATGCCAGATAAGGTTCCGTTTCGGCCGACAGGCGCTCGCGCAAGCGCTGGACCAATGCCAGATCGTTGGCCGCGGCAGCCACCCCGACCTTGCGGATCAACACATTGACCTTGACGTTCATCTCGGTACGCGTGGCGTTGAACTCGCTGACGATGCGCCCGCATTCGAGCTTGCGTGCCAGGTTCTGCGCACGCTGTTGCTCGATGTTTCGCTTCGGGCTACCACCGCGCAGGCGCAAGCTCAGGTCAAGGCGCCAGCGGTGCACCTCATCGCGCTCCAGCCAAGGGCCGGGAAGGTCGGGGCGCGCGGTGTCGACGATGCGCGCCTGGCCCTCATCAAGGCTGACCTGAAAGAAATGCCCGTCCAGGCTCACCAGCCAACGCTGGCCGTCCTGGTAAAGCCCTTGCAACGCGCCGTGGGGCACTGGTTCGCCCAACGTAGCGGGCTTGGCCACTTCAAACCCCATCAGCCGCTCAAGGTCCTCGCGGGTCAAGCGGTGGTTGGCCCGCGACCAGCTGAAACTCAATTCACTGGTAACCTGGCTGGCCTGCACGGGGCGCACATCGAACCGGGAGGCCGCCAACGGTTCCATCGTGACAGGCAGCGGTTCGGGATAAGCCTTGATCCAGGGACCCCGGCTGATGCCGCGGGTCAACAGCACCAGTGCGACATTGAAAAACAGATCGGCAAGGGTGTCAGTGACGGCCTCATCCTTGCCCTGTACACGGGCGTCCAGGGCGATACCCAGGCTGGTGATGGCCTGAATCATCCAGCCGGCCGTGACCAAAGGTCCGGAAAATACGGGCAACAAGGCATTGAAGAGCGTCCACGCCAGTGCCTGATAGTTGATCCAGCGGCTCTGCTCACTGGACAGGGACTGCCGCCTGGCCACCGTGATCAAGGCTTCCACACTCTGCTCATAGAGGCCAGCGAGCAACGGCCCCGCCATCGGCGCCAGGCTCAAGCGAACGGGCGCCGGCGGCTCCAGCACGGCGGCGTCTGAACCGAGGCCAAAGCGCGCCACGTGCGGTTCCTTGAAACCACCCTGGGCATACACTTTGCGCGTGGCGGGCTCCAGCCAATCCACCACACTGTCCTGCAGCGCACCGGGCTCGGCAATGGCGTCCAGCAACGCCTCGCCACTGTCGAACTCCATCAGTGCCGGCGTGAACAATGGCCGGTAAAGAACCTGCGTGCCGGTACCGTCCACGGCCCCCATCACAAACATGTTCTGCACCCGGTCAGGAGAACGGTTCGCCGCAGCCTTGAAGCCAAGGGTTTTCATCGATACGGCATGGCCATCCACGCTCGCCGCCTGTGGATGCGCCAGCACCTGGGCGACCAGGCGCTGGCCGCGCTCGGTGAAGCCCTGCTGCTGGCGGATCTTGTTCTCCAGGGCAAGCATCGGCAGTTGAATGGCCAATTGTGCCGTGAAGTTGCTTTTGCGCCCCGCTGCTTCGACCTCATTATCGCGCAGCCTGGCCCGCAGCATGCTGATGTAGGCCCCGCCGACATCCACCCGGGTCACCAGCGCCTCGATGGCCGCCGTATCGACCCAGGCCGGCAAGGTTGCCCCTTGCCTGGGCTCGACGATCAAATGGCCCCTGGGGCGGCCTGCCAGGTTCATCACCGCCAGTTGGACCAGGCTGATGGTCTGGTCGACCATCGTCCTGTGCCCGCCGTCGACGATACTCATCGGCGCATCGGGCAGGGTGAGGATATGCACCTGCACATCATCGAGCAGTGTAGCGGGCGCCTGTGGATGGGCCTTGGCGACTGCTTCGCTCAACGCTTGACGGGCGAACGTCATGATCGACGCAATACCATCGGTAAACACACGCCCACCCTGCTGCTGGCGCAGCACGGCCAGGTCCGCCAGATGCAGGGAGTACGCGCGCCGATCAGCGCCGCTCGCCGCCAGCAACCACTGGGGCACAGCACCCTCCACGGACTTGAGTTCGGCCACCTCCTCGGCAGTATCCACCTCGAACAGGCAGGTCACGCGCTCCACTTGCCGCTCCAGTTCGCTGACGGTGCTGGCTTCGGCCCGGCAGCGCGCGCCCACTGCCTGCACGGCTGCCAGTTGCTGGGCGAGGATGGCCTTGGCCTGCACCTCGAACACGCTTTCATCGGGCTCAAAGAGTGCCAGGCGGATGGCCGAAGGCGAGAACTGAGGCGGCAACAGCTTGGCCACACTGACGGCCAGGGCGTCCAGGCTGGCGAAGGCCTCGATACCCTTGAGGGGCGTATACAGCAGGACCACGTCTCGATCATCAAGGCTGACGTGCCGCTGAATCACCAGCGCATGGGTGACCTGCGCCACGCTGGCCGCATCGTCACCGGCAGGTCTTAGGCCGATCAGCGAGGCCCGCAGGGCATCGCCACTGTATTGCCTGCGGTGCAGGGCATCGGGCAGTGTGACCAACGCCATGGCGGTGGCAGCCTGGTCCTGGTCCAGCGCCCCCGCCTTGTGGTCGCGCTCAACGCACCGCTTCAACCGGGTCTGCAGCCACACAGCCAGCCACTTCCAGCGGTTGCCGCCGCCAAGCTGGACTACGTTCCAGTAATCACACAGGGCCTGCCCGTGTACATTCAACAGTTGCGGGCCCCATTCGTTGACAATGCGCTGCACCTGCTTGATATCCACGGCCAGTGCGCCGGGCTGTTCAGCCCCGCCTTCATGGGTCAGCAAGTGATAGTCCGGTATCAGCAGGATGTTTTCATCAACCAGGTAGCGGCGCATCAATGCGTCGATCATCAGGGTGCGGTGGTAACCGCCGAACCGGCCAGTGCCAGGGTCCTTTATGGGCGCCAGCAGTTCCAGGCGCGCGGGGTCGATGGCCAAGTCGGGGTACAGCAGCGCCAACTGCATGGTCAGTACCTGCCGGGCGGCATCCTGCAAGGTCGGGCGCCCGGCGAAGTGCTTGCTGACACTGCTGGCCAGCGGCGCCAACCGTGCGACCTGGGCACTGAGGGAGTAGAGATCGTTCATGAGCGGGTCCTGTCTGGATGAGGTCCGCGCATAACACCGCGAACAACGCCCCGCCAGGTGGTAACGATCTACCGCTGGGTTTGCTTCCCCCGGAAACGACCAACCCCGCCGAAGCGGGGTTGGGTGAGCATGCCAGTGCTTAGATAGCGCCGCGCTTGCGCAACAGGTCCAGTACCTGCTTGACGCCTTCTTCCAGCGACACGCTCTGGGTGTCGACCACCAGGTCGGCATTGAGCGGCACGTCGTAGGGGAAGGACTCGCCGGGGATGTTGTCCCCGCCGGCCGCGTACAGCCCTTGCGGGTCACGCTCGGCGCACACCTGCGGTGAAGCCTGTACGTACACGGTCAACAAGCGGTCAGCACCGATCAGGGCCCTGGCCTGTTCACGGCCTTCGGCGTCCGGCGCCACGAAGGCAGCCAGGGTCAGCAGGCCCGCTTCGTTGAACTGACGCGCCACGTGGGCGGCACGACGCCAGTTCTCGGTACGGCCGGCACGGTCCTGCGGCAGGCCCTTGTTCAGGTCGTGACGCAGGTTCTGGCCGTCCAGCACGAACACCGCGCGGCCCATGTCGAACAGCTTGCGCTCCACGGCATAGGCCAGGGTGCTCTTGCCAGCGCCCGACAGGCCGCTGAACAGCACGGTGGCTGGCTGCTGGCCAAAGCGCAGGGCACGTTCCTCGGTGGCCACATGGGCCAGTTTGCCGTGGTGGCTGGCCGAACCATGCGGCACCACTGGCGGTGCGATGATCATGCCGGCGCCGACGGTGCCGTTGGTCAGACGGTCGATGACGATGAACGCACCAGTGGTGCGGTTGCTGTCGTAGCCGTCCAGGGCGATGGAAGCGTCCAGCGCGACCTTCACACGACCGATCTCGTTCAGCGCCAGCGCGCTGCCCGGGCCTTCGGCCAAGGTGTTGACGTCGACCTTGTGGACGATGCTGGCGATGGAGCCCGGCACGTAGCTGGTGGCGCGCTTGATGTCGTATTTCTTGCCCGGCAGCATCGGCTCTTCCGCCATCCACACCAGCATGGCATCGAAGCTGTCGGTCACGGCTGGCACGTTATCGGCGTGCACCAGCAGGTCGCCACGGGAGATATCGATCTCGTCTTCCATGGTCAAAGTCACGGCCTGGCCAGGACCGGCCTGCTCCAGTTCGCCTTCGAAGGTGACGATGGATTTGACGCGGCTGCTCTTGCCCGATGGCAACACCACCACTTCGTCGCCCTTGTGCACGATGCCGCTGGCCAGGGTGCCGGCAAAGCCACGGAAGTTCAGGTTCGGACGGTTGACGTACTGGACCGGGAAACGCAGGTCGGTGAGGTTGCGGTCGGCAGCCACTTCCACCGTTTCGAGGATTTCCATCAGCGTCTGGCCGGTGTACCACGGCGACCGTTCGCTGTGATTCACCACGTTGTCGCCCTTGAGGGCCGACATCGGCACGAAGTGCAGGCTGGTCGGCTTCAAGGCGATACCTTCGGCGAACTTCAGGTAATCGGCCTTGATTTCCTCGAACACGCCTTCGTCGAAACCCTTGAGGTCCATCTTGTTGATGGCCACGACGATATGCTTGATGCCCAGCAACGACGCAATGTAGCTGTGGCGGCGAGTCTGGGTCTGCACGCCATAGCGGGCGTCGACCAGGATGATCGCCAGGTCACAGGTGGAGGCACCCGTGGCCATGTTTCGGGTGTACTGCTCGTGGCCGGGGGTGTCGGCGATGATGAACTTGCGCTTGGCGGTCGAGAAGTAGCGGTAGGCCACATCGATGGTGATGCCTTGCTCGCGCTCGGCCTGCAGGCCGTCCACCAGCAGTGCCAGGTCGATGTCCTCACCGGTGGTGCCGACTTTCTTGGAATCACGGGTAATGGCTTCCAGGTGATCTTCGTAGATCATCTTGGAGTCGTGCAGCAGGCGCCCGATCAGGGTGCTCTTGCCGTCATCGACGTTGCCACAGGTCAGGAAGCGCAGCAGTTCCTTGCGCTCGTGCTGGCCCAGGTAGGCGAGGATGTCCTCGCTGATCAAATCGGATTGGTGCGACATGGTCTGACCCTAACTTAGAAATAGCCTTGACGTTTCTTGTCTTCCATCGAACCGGCGCCATCGTGGTCGATGACCCGGCCCTGGCGCTCGGAAGTTCGCGTCAGGAGCATTTCCTGAATGATGTCGGTCAGGCTCTCGGCCTCCGACTCCACCGCGCCCGTCAACGGGTAGCAGCCAAGGGTACGGAAACGCACTTTCTTCTTGACGATCCGGGCCTTCTCTTCCTCGCTGAGGTGCTCGAGGATGCGATCGTCGTCGATCATGATCAGCGTGCCGTTTTTCTCGATCACGTCACGCTCGGCAGCGAAGTACAGCGGCACGATCGGGATGCCTTCCAGGTAGATGTACTGCCAGATGTCCAGCTCGGTCCAGTTCGACAGGGGGAACACGCGAATGGACTCGCCCTTGTTGACCTTGCCGTTGTAGACGTTCCACAGCTCGGGGCGCTGGTTCTTCGGGTCCCAGCGGTGCTTGCTGTCACGGAACGAGTAGACACGTTCCTTGGCACGCGACTTCTCTTCGTCGCGGCGCGCGCCACCGAAGGCGGCGTCGAAGCCGTACTTGTCCAGCGCCTGTTTCAGGCCCTGGGTTTTCATGATGTCGGTGTGCTTGGAGCTGCCGTGGGTGAACGGGTTGATGCCCTGGGCCACGCCTTCGGGGTTGACGTGCACCAGCAGGTCCAGGCCCAGTTCTTCGACCATGCGGTCACGGAACTTGTACATCTCCTGAAACTTCCACTGGGTGTCCACGTGCATGACCGGGAACGGCAGCTTGCCTGGGAAGAACGCCTTGCGTGCCAGGTGCAGCATCACGGCAGAGTCTTTACCGATGGAGTAGAGCATCACCGGGTTATCGAACTCGGCAGCCACCTCACGGATGATGTGGATGCTCTCTGCCTCCAACTGTTTCAAATGCGTCAGTTTGTCGACCATGGCTACTCACGGAATTACATTCGTTATGGACGGCCTGCGGGCCGTGTTCGAGCCGCCCACTCTAGCACAGCGGCCTCTTCTATCTAATTGGGTGGTTAGAACGAAGCAGTATAAGAATATGCCCGCAGGTTTGGCGCAGCCCGGCATCCCACCCGGACGCAGCCCTTTGCAGAACCGGGCGACTTCAGATCGGGTTGGGGCAATCGATGAAGATGTGCTCCACGGCGAAGCGCCGGGCCAGGTAGTCGCCCAAAGCCTGGACGCCATAGCGCTCGGTGGCATGGTGGCCGGCGGCGATGAAGCTGACGCCGTTTTCCCGGGCGCTGTGGAAGGTCTGCTCCGAGGCCTCGCCGCTGATGTACAGGTCGACACCCGCGGCGATCGCCTGGTCGATGTAGCCCTGACCACCGCCCGTGCACCAGCCCACCCGTCGGATCATCTCCTGGCCTTCGATCAACAGGGGTTCACGGCCCAGGGCTTCCTGCACCCGGCGGGCAAAGTCGCGGGCGGTCACGGGCTCGACCAACGAACCCACCAGGCCCACCACGCGCGGGTTGTCCGGGTCCAGCGGCCCTTCCACGGTGATGTCCAGCTGGCGCGCCAACTGCACGTTGTTGCCCACTTCCGGGTGCAGGTCCAGGGGCAGGTGGTAGGCCAACAGGCTGATGTCGTGCTTGAGCAGGGTTTTCAGGCGCCGCTGCTTCATGCCGACCACGCAGGGGTTTTCGCCCTTCCAGAAATAGCCATGGTGCACCAGCACCAGGTCCGCCCCAGCTTCCACCGCCGCGTCCAGCAGCGCCTGGCTGGCGGTCACGCCACTGACGATGCGCATCACCTGCGGACGGCCTTCCACCTGCAGGCCATTGGGGCAATAATCCTGGATTTTTCCGCTGCTGAGGTAGCGATCGGCTTCCTCCACCAGTGTGCTCAGTGCAACAGCCATAAAAGACTCCTAAATAGGCAGTTCAGAGCGGCGCAAGCCCTCGTATAATGGCGCCCATTATGAGCCTCCCCCACGCCCTGGGGAATGGCTCGCGCTCCTTAGCAAATTCCCAGGATCCGTTAAATGTTCAAGGCACTGCGTTATTTTGGCTGGCCGCTGCTGACTGGTTTACTCATCGCCTTGCTGATCATTCAGCGTTTCCCGCAACTGGTGGGCTTGCCCAGCCAGGACGTCAACCTGCAACAAGTGGCCCAGAGTTCCTCCAGCGTGGTCCAGGGCCCCGTCACCTATGCCGACGCCGTGGTGCTGGCGGCCCCCGCCGTGGTCAACCTGTACACCACCAAGGTCGCGAACAAGACCAGCCACCCCTTGTTCGAAGACCCGCAATTTCGCCGCTTCTTCGGCGACAACCTGCCCAAGCAGCGGCGCATGGAGTCAAGCCTCGGTTCGGGCGTGATCATGAGCCCCGAAGGCTACCTGCTGACCAACAACCACGTGGTGGCCAACGCCGACCAGATCGTGGTGGCCCTCAAGGACGGCCGTGAAACCCTGGCCCGGGTGATCGGCAGCGACCCGGAGACGGACCTGGCGGTGCTCAAGATCGACCTGCAGAACCTGCCCTCTATCACCATCGGCCGCTCCGACACCATCCGCATCGGGGACGTGGCGCTGGCCATCGGCAACCCGTTCGGCGTCGGCCAGACCGTGACCATGGGCATCATCAGCGCCACGGGCCGCAACCAATTGGGCCTGAACACCTATGAAGACTTCATCCAGACTGACGCCGCCATCAACCCGGGCAACTCTGGTGGCGCGCTGGTGGACGCCAACGGCAACCTGACCGGTATCAACACGGCCATCTTCTCCAAGTCCGGTGGCTCCCAGGGCATCGGCTTCGCCATCCCGATCAAGCTGGCGCTGGAGGTGATGAAATCGATCATCGAGCACGGCCAGGTGATCCGCGGCTGGCTGGGCATCGAAGTACAGCCCCTGACCCAGGAGCTGGCCGATTCCTTCGGCCTGAAAGACCGGCCCGGCATCGTCGTCGCTGGCATCTTCCGCGACGGCCCGGCGCAGAAAGCCGGCCTGCAACTGGGCGACGTCATCCTGAGCATCGACGGCCAGCCAGCCGGTGACGGGCGCAAGTCCATGAATCAGGTGGCGCGCACCAAGCCGAACGACCGCATCGAGATCCAGATCATGCGCAATGGCAAGGAGAAGAAACTCACCGCCGAAGTGGGCCTGCGGCCGCCACCGGCGCCGAGTGCCACGGAAGAAGTGCAGTAACGATAAAGCCCGCGAACGCGGGCTTTTTCATGGACTGAGCGGGACGGAGATTGCCGCCGACAAACTGTGTGCGATTGAACATGGCGCGCCCAAGAGCATGCCGCCATTAGGCCATCTGTAAGATATGACAGTTGTCGCCATATTGTTCTGACTCGAAGATCACCTGGCAGTCGTTCCTAAAACCACTATGGCCAGGAAAATGAAATGACAAATTCATCATCGCAAAAAAAATCGCACAATGCTCACTCAGCCGAACACTCGGACGCTTCGCTCCGCATCGACAACCTGATTAAAAATAATAATTTTGATGACGGTTTTGATCACTGGGAAGTTGATGACAAGGGCGACCCCGACAATTGCAAAACCGTAAACGGCAGCGCCGAGCTGAAAAACCAGGGCACCATTGCCCAGCAGGTTGAGGTCGCGTCAGCAGCACCCTATACCCTGCGCTTCAAATCCGCGGGCATTGGGGCGAACCTCGCCGAAATAGTGGAAAATGGAGTCGTTACCCAAACCGCTAATCCCCAGGGGGGGGATTTCAAGCTTAGTTTCGTGACCCGTGAAAGTACTGCATCGTTGCAGGCCCGCTTCACTGGCCTAAATGCGACACCCTTTTATCTTAACGAAATTCTACTGTTCAGGGACGTGCCTGACCTGGAAGAACGAGTTCGCAATGGTGAATTTGATTTCGGTGGTGAAGGCTGGACGACTCAAGGCACAGTACGCTTCTACGACGGGCTGTGCGTGGCACAGAACAATGCTCATGTGACTCAAACTATTCGCGATTTAGTCCCTGGAGCCACTTACGAATTCCACTGCACCACCCAGCCTTTTTCACCATTTTATTTCGGTGAAGTCTATATCAGATTCGATGGGCCTGAGGGACCATCGGAACAACCGATTTTTGCAATCAGGGAAGATGAGCGTATATACCGACATCCCCTTATGGTCACCCGTGACACGTTGACCTTGGTGCTTGTGGGTTCCGACGTTGCCTTCGATAGCATTTCGATCAAACGCGTCAGCGTTGGCTAATGCCCATCATCCCGCCGAGCGGGCCATAGCCGCTTTCTAAAGCGGCTACGGCCCAGCGGTTACAGCGCGTCGAGCAGCGCCTGATTCTGTTCGGGCGTACCGATGCTGATGCGCAGGAACTGGGCAATGCGCGGCTGTTTGAAGTGGCGCACGATCACGCCCTTTTCCCGCACTTTCGCCGCGATCGCAGCGGCATCCTGTTGCGAATGGCGGGCGAAGATGAAGTTCGCGGCAGACGGTAGCACCTCGAAACCACGCTGGGTCAGTTCGGCCACCAGCTTCTCGCGGCTGTCGATCACCAGCTGGCAGGTGCGCTCGAAGTATTCGCGGTCCTTGAACGAAGCCGCACCACCGACAATCGCCAGGCGGTCCAGCGGGTAGGAGTTGAAGCTGTTCTTGACCCGCTCCAGCGCCTCGATCAGGTCCGGGTGGCCAACGGCCAGGCCAACCCGCAGGCCGGCCAGGGACCGCGACTTGGACAGGGTCTGGGTCACGAGCAGGTTGGGGTAGCGGTTGACCAGGGCGATCGCGGTCTCGCCGCCGAAGTCGATGTAGGCCTCGTCGACCACCACTACCGAATCCGGGCTGTTCTTCACCAGTTGCTCCACAGCGTCCAGTGCCAGCACGCAACCAGTAGGCGCGTTCGGGTTGGGGAAGATGATGCCGCCATTGGGGCGGGCATAGTCTTCGACGCGGATCTGGAACTGCTCATCCAGCGCCACCGGCGCCGAGGCAATGCCGTAGAGACCACAATACACCGGGTAGAAGCTATAGCTGATGTCCGGGAACAGCAGCGGCAGGTCGTGCTGGAACAGGCCGTGGAAGATGTGCGCCAGCACTTCGTCCGAGCCGTTGCCCAGGAACACCTGGTTGGGCTGAACGCCGTAGAACTCGCACACGGCCTGTTTGAGCAGGTCGCTGTTGGGGTCCGGGTACAGGCGCAGGTTGTCACCCAACTCGGCACGCATCGCTTCTATGGCCTTGGGCGACGGGCCATAAGGGTTTTCGTTGGTGTTGAGCTTCACCAGGTTGGCGACCTTGGGCTGTTCGCCCGGCACGTAGGGCACCAGTTCCTTGACGAAGGGGCTCCAGAATTTGCTCATGTCTCAGTTCCCTTGCTGGTCGTCGGCGAGAATGCGGTATTCGGCGCTGCGAGCGTGGGCACTCAGCGACTCACCGCGGGCCAGGATCGAAGCGGTCTTGCCCAACTCGGATGCACCCTGCTGCGAGCAGAAGATGATCGACGAACGCTTCTGGAAGTCATACACGCCCAGCGGCGAGGAGAAACGCGCGGTACCGGACGTCGGCAGCACGTGGTTGGGGCCCGCGCAATAGTCGCCCAAGGCCTCGCTGGTGTGGCGGCCCATGAAAATGGCGCCAGCGTGGCGGATCTTCGGCAACCAGGCTTGCGGGTCAGCCACCGACAGCTCCAGGTGCTCGGGGGCGATACGGTTGGCCACTTCGATGGCCTGTTCCATGTCCGCCACCTTGATCAGGGCACCGCGGCCATTGATCGACGTATTGATGATCTCGGCACGGTCCATGGTGGGCAGCAGCTTGTCGATGCTGGCGGCCACCTTGTCGAGAAACTCTGCGTCAGGGCTGACCAGGATGGCCTGTGCGTCTTCGTCGTGCTCTGCCTGGGAGAACAGGTCCATGGCGATCCAGTCCGGGTCGGTCTGGCCGTCGCATACCACAAGGATCTCGGACGGGCCGGCGATCATGTCGATGCCCACCTGGCCAAACACGTGGCGCTTGGCGGTGGCCACGTAGATGTTGCCGGGGCCCACCACCTTGTCGACCTGCGGCACGCTCTCGGTACCGTAGGCCAGCGCGGCCACGGCCTGGGCGCCACCGATGGTGAACACCCGGTCGACACCGGCGATGCACGCGGCGGCCAGTACCAGTTCGTTGACCTCACCACGCGGCGTAGGCACCACCATGACCACTTCGGTCACGCCGGCGACCTTGGCCGGAATGGCGTTCATCAGCACCGAGGACGGGTACGACGCCTTGCCGCCCGGCACATACAGGCCAGCGCGGTCCAGCGGGGTGACCTTCTGGCCCAGCACGGTGCCGTCGGCCTCGGTGTAGCTCCACGAGTCCTGCTTCTGCTTCTCGTGGTAGCTGCGCACGCGGTCGGCGGCTTTTTCCAGGGCCTGGCGCTGCTCGGGGGTGATGCGGGTCAGGGCCAGCTCCAGGCGCTCACGGCCCAGGATCAGGTCAGCCATGGAGGCCACCTGCAAGCCATCGAAACGCTGGGTGAACTCCACCAGCGCCGCATCGCCGCGCTCGCGCACCGCCTTGATGATGTCGAGCACGCGCTGGTTGACCGAGTCGTCGGACACGCTTTCCCAGCTCAGCAGATGATCCAGATGGCGCGCGAAGTCCGGATCAGTGGCGTTGAGTCGACGGATTGCTGTGGACGTGGTCATAGCGGGCCTCAATAGTTGGCGAATGCTGAAAATAGCAAATCTCAGGCGCCGCTAGACTACCAAGCCATCCGCGTGGGCACCTGAGAATTCTGGCTATGACACGGATAGATGGGCACGGCTCAAGGCCGCGCATGTGGGTCAGCCGCGGTGTCGCGACTCCACCGCCTTGCGCAGGGTATCGATCAGTGACTGGATGCGGGCGTGCTGCATCTTCATCGACGCCTTGTTCACCACCAGGCGCGAGCTGATGGTGGCGATCAGCTCCTGGGGCTCCAGGCCGTTGGCACGCAGGGTGTTGCCGGTGTCGACCACATCGATGATCTTGTCGGCCAGGCCCACCAGCGGGGCCAGCTCCATGGAGCCGTACAGCTTGATGATGTCGACCTGGCGGCCCTGTTCGGCGTAGTAGCGCTTGGCGACGTTGACGAACTTGGTGGCCACGCGCAGGCGGCCCTTGGGCTCTGGGGCACCAATGGCACCGGCGGTCATCAGTTTGCACTGGGCAATCTGCAGGTCCAGTGGCTCGTACAGCCCCTGGCCGGTGTATTCCATGAGCACGTCCTTGCCGGCGACACCGAGGTCGGCGGCGCCATGCTCGACGTAGGTCGGCACGTCGGTGGCACGCACGATCAGCAGGCGCACATCGTCCTGGGTCGTGGGGATGATCAGCTTGCGGCTCTTATCCGGATTCTCGGTCGGAACAATGCCCGCCTCTGCCAGCAGTGGCAGGGTGTCATCGAGAATGCGGCCCTTGGACAGCGCGATGGTCAACATGGAAAACGTCTTTCCTTAATCAGGATTGTGCCCGGTCGCAACCGGCGCCGGGCCACTGCCGGCCCCCTGGGGGCCCGGCTGGACAGATTCATGGGGCGCGTCCCTGCGCCCGAAAACAGCTTAGCCCGGTACGCGACGGATCTTGGCGCCCAGCATCTGCAGTTTTTCCTCGATGCACTCGTAACCACGGTCGATGTGGTAGATGCGGTCGATCAGGGTGTCACCGTCGGCCACGAGGGCCGAGATCACCAGGCTGGCCGAGGCACGCAGGTCGGTAGCCATCACTGGCGCGCCCTTGAGCTTCTCGGTACCGGTGACGATGGCGGTGTTGCCTTCCACCTGGATGTGCGCGCCCATGCGGTGCATTTCATACACGTGCATGAAGCGGTTCTCGAAGATGGTCTCGATGACCGCGCCAGTGCCTTCGGCAATGGCGTTCAGGGAGATGAACTGCGCCTGCATGTCGGTCGGGAAAGCCGGGTACGGCGCGGTGCGCACATTGACGGCCTTCGGACGCTTGCCATGCATGTTCAGCTCGATCCAGTCTTCACCGGTGGTGATCTGGGCGCCGGCTTCCTTGAGTTTTTCCAGCACGGCTTCAAGGATGGTCGGATCGGTGTCCTTGACCTTCACGCGGCCACCGGTGGCGGCGGCAGCCACCAGGTAGGTGCCGGTCTCGATACGGTCGGGCATCACCTTGTAGGTGGCCGAGTCCAGGCGCTTGACGCCATCGATGGTGATGGTGTCGGTGCCGGCACCGTGGATCTTGGCGCCCATGGCGATCAGGAAGTTGGCCAGGTCGACCACTTCCGGCTCACGCGCGGCGTTCTGCAGCACGCTGCGGCCATTGGCCAGGGCCGCGGCCATCATGATGTTCTCGGTACCGGTCACGCTGACGGTGTCGAAGAAGAAGTTCGCGCCGCGCAGGCCGCCTTCCGGCGCCTTGGCCTTGATGTAGCCGCCTTCCACGTCGATGACCGCGCCCATGGCTTCAAGGCCACGGATGTGCAGGTCTACCGGGCGCGAACCAATAGCGCAACCGCCAGGCAGGGCCACTTCGGCCTCGCCGAAACGGGCGACCATGGGGCCCAGCACCAGGATCGAGGCACGCATGGTTTTCACCAGCTCGTACGGTGCGACCAGGGTCTTGATGGTGCGCGGGTCGATCTCGACCGACAGTTTCTCGTCGATCACAGGCTCGATGCCCATGCGGCCGAACAGCTCGATCATCGTGGTGATGTCGTGCAGGTGCGGCAGGTTCGCCACGGTCACCGGGCCATCGGCCAGCAGCGTGGCCGCCAGAATCGGCAGGGCAGAGTTCTTCGCCCCGGAAATACGGATTTCGCCATCAAGACGAACGCCGCCAGTAATAATCAGTTTGTCCATAAGAATCTCGACGCCCTCAGGCTCAGGTGCGCTCAGCCCAGGCTGCGCTGCTGAAAAATTTCATTGTGACCGCATGAATGCTGCCATCGACGATCCAGGGATTGAGATGAGCATAGATCTGCTGCTGACGCTTGACCGGGCTCAGTGCGGCCAGCTCGTCGCTGATCACGTTCAATTGGAAGTTGCAGCCTTCGCCTTCAACTTCGACCTGGACATTTGCCAGTTTTTCTTCAAGAAAACGCTTAACTTCTACGGCCTGCATGCTCAACCTCGATCGGCGCCCTGTGCGCGCGGGTCGGCCATCATACAAAAAAAGCCCCTCGCCTGCGAACCCTGGTTAACAGGACTCTGACGGAGGGGCTTGTTCATTGTGCCTGATTGCTCACGCCGCGGATAAAATTCCGCTCAGTTGGCACACCTCGGCGATCTGCTGCATGTCCCGCGGCAGGGCCCTGAAAGTCAGGGTCTTGCCACAGGCGATGGCCTCACGCCGCAGGCACAGCAGCAGGGACAGGCCCACGCTGCTGGACTTGACCACGCCGGCGCAGTCCAGCACCAGGGCGGTGCCGGGGCTGGCCTTGACCAGGGCCTGGCCCTGCTTGCGCAAGGCGGTGCCCGTGCTGTAGTCCAGCACGCCGGTCAGCAGCAGCTCGCCGCCGGCGCCCTGGCTGATGGCGGCGTCGGTCATTGGGCAGCACCAGTGCCCTTCTCGGCCTTGGCCTTGGCCACTTCGCCGGCCCAGCCGTCGATGGTCTTGTCCAGGTTGTTGCCATTGCGCTGCATGGCATCGGCGAACTGGTCACGGAACAGCTTGCCCAGGTTGATGCCGTTGACGATGACGTTACGCACTTTCCATTCGCCGTTCAGCTTCACCAGGGTGTACTGCACGGGGTAGACGGCGCCATTGGTGCCCTTGACGGTCATGTCGACGCTGGTGCGGTCACCCTCGTCGCCCTTGGCCGGGCCCACGGTGATGCCCTGGTTGTTGTATTCCAGCAGCGCGTTGCCATAGAACTGCATCAGGCCTTTCTTGAAGTTCTCCTCGAAGCGCTTGACCTGGTCAGGGGTGGCGTTGTGCGAGTACTTGACGGTCATGATGCTCTTGGAAATACCGTCGGCATCGACCACAGGGCCAATGATGGTGTTCAGCGCGTCATAGAACTTGCTTGGATCGGTCTTGTACTGCTCTTTGTTCGCGGCCAGGTCGGCCAGCAGTTCCTTGGTGGTGCGATCCACAAGGTCATGGGCCGACTGGTCGGCAGCAGTGGCCAGCAGCGGCATGCAGGCCAGCAGTACGAGCAGGCCACGTCGCAGGATGGACATCATGGAGTAACTCCTCATTTGGCGTCTTTGTTAACGGTATTGAGCAGGAATTTGCCGATCAGATCTTCCAGTACAAGGGACGACTGGGTGTCATGAATGGTTCCGCCGTCGGTGAGCAGCTTGTCATCGCCCCCCACGCTCAGGCCGATGTATTTCTCGCCCAGCAGGCCAGCCGTCAGGATGGAAGCGGTGGAGTCGACCGGCAGGTTGTTGACCTTCTTGTCGACCTGCATGGTGACGCGGCCAGTGAAGTTGTCGCGGTCCAGGTCAATGGCCGTGACCTTGCCGACGGTGACGCCAGCCATGGTGACCTTGGCGCGGACGGTCAGGCCGGCGATGTTGTCGAAGTACGCATACAGCTTGTAGGTGTCGTTGGCAGCGCTGGTGGACAGGCCGCTGACACGCAGGGCCAGCAGAATCAACGCCAGTATCCCGGCCAGCAAAAACATGCCGACACCGATTTCCAGGGTGCGGTTTTGCATCAGAAATCTCCAAACATCAAAGCGGTCAGAATAAAGTCCAGGCCCAGGATGGCCAGCGAGGCGTACACCACGGTCTTGGTGGTGGCACGGCTGATCCCCTCTGAAGTGGGCTCGCAGTCGTACCCCTGAAACACGGCGATCCACGTCACCACGAAGGCGAACACGACACTCTTGATCACGCCGTTGACGACATCGTCGGTAAAGCTGACGCTGTTCTGCATGTTGGCCCAGAACGAACCGTCATACACGCCCAGCCAGTCGATGGCGACCCACGAACCACCCCAGATACCGACCACGCTGAAAATGATGGCCAGGATCGGCAGGGAAATGAAACCGGCCCACAAGCGCGGCGCGGCGATGTATTTGAGCGGGTCCACGCCGATCATTTCCAGGCTCGACAACTGCTCGGTGGACTTCATGTTGCCTATTTCGGCGGTCAGCGCCGAACCGGCGCGCCCTGCGAACAGCAACGCGGTGACCACCGGCCCCAGTTCACGCAGCAGGGTAAGCGCAACCATCTGCCCCACGGCCTGCTCGGAACCGTACTTGGTGAGGATGCTGAACCCCTGCAGGGCCAGCACCATGCCGATGAACATGCCGGACACGACGATGATCAGCAGCGACATCACGCCCACCGAGTACAACTGCTTGACCAGCAGTTGAAAGCCACCGCCGATACCCCGGCGGCCGACCAGCGCATGCAGCAAAAACAGCCCGGAGCGCCCCAGCACCGCCACCATGTCGATGGCCGCGCGGCCGAACAGGCGAATGCGTTCCAGCAGTGATTTCTTGCGCATCAGCGCGTCCCCAGAAGATCGGCGCGGTAGTCCGGCGCCGGGAAATGGAAAGGAACCGGCCCATCGGGGTCGCCTTTCATGAATTGACGGATGCGCGGGTTGTCGGCGGCCATCAGCTCCTGCGGCGTGCCCTGGCCCAGCACCTGGCCATCGCCGACCACATAGATGTAGTCGGCGATGCTGGCGGTTTCCGCCAGGTCATGGGACACCACGATGCTGGTAATGCCCAGCGCGTCGTTGAGCAGACGAATCAGGCGCACCAGTACCCCCATCGCGATGGGGTCCTGGCCCACGAACGGCTCGTCGTACATGAGGATCTGCGGGTCCATGGCGATGGCCCGGGCCAGTGCCACGCGGCGCTTCATGCCGCCGGACAGCTCGTCGGGCATCAGTTCCACCGCGCCGCGCAGGCCCACGGCCTGCAACTTCATCAGCACGATGTCGCGGATCATGTCGTCGGGCAGGTCGGTGTGCACCCGCAGCGGGAACGCCACGTTCTCGAACACGTCGAGGTCGGTGAACAGCGCGCCGCTCTGGAACAGCACGCCCATGTGCTTGCGCGCATCGAACAACGCGCTGCGCGACAGGGTCGGCAGGTCCTGGCCGTTGACCAGTACCTGGCCGGCGCTGGGGCGCAGCTGCGCGCCCATCAGGCGCAGCAGCGTGGTCTTGCCGCAGCCGGAAGGTCCCATGATACCGGTGACCTTGCCGCGTGGAATGCGGATATCGACATTATTGAAGATACTCCGCGAGCCGCGCTTGAAGGAAACACCCTTCAGCTCGACCGCGTAGTCATTATCGGCACTCATCTAAACTCCTTGCGATGCAGCCTGTCCTCGGACGCTTCCCCCTGTCACGAAGACACGCGCGCTTCTGGCGGGCCAACTGGCGGCGAACTATATCACCCCTGACACACCCGCCCCAAGGCCGTCGAACCAGTGGTTGAGCAACAAGACATTTAAAGGTTGACGATCGAACGTGAGGGTTTCGCTCAATACCGCTATAATCGCCGCCTTTTCATCGGGCAATACGTTTTCGACATGAGCCAATCCAGCGACCTGATCCAATCGGCACAACGCACTATCCGCCTTGAACTCGAGGCGGTAGAAGGCCTGCTGGCCAATATCAATGCCGATTTCGTCCGTGCCTGCGAGCTGATTCTGGCCAGCAAGGGCCGCGTGGTGGTGGTCGGCATGGGCAAGTCCGGGCATATCGGCAACAAGATCGCCGCCACCCTGGCAAGCACCGGCACCACGGCGTTTTTCGTGCACCCGGCCGAAGCGAGCCATGGCGACATGGGCATGATCACCGGCGACGACATCATTCTGGCCCTGTCCAATTCGGGCTCCACGGCCGAGATCGTCACCCTGCTGCCGCTGATCAAGCGCCTGGGCATTCAACTGATCAGCCTCACCGGCAACCCCGATTCGCCGCTGGCCAAGGCTGCCGAAGTCAACCTGGACGCTCGCGTTGCTCACGAAGCCTGCCCGCTGAACCTGGCGCCCACCTCGTCCACCACCGCGGCCCTGGTGCTGGGCGACGCCTTGGCCATTGCCCTGCTGGAAGCCCGCGGCTTCACCGCCGAGGACTTCGCCTTCTCGCACCCCGGTGGTGCCCTGGGCCGCCGCCTGCTGCTCAAGGTGGAGAACGTGATGCATGCCGGCGACGAACTGCCGCAGGTGCAACGCGGCACCCTGCTCAAGGACGCGCTCATGGAAATGACCCGCAAGGGCCTGGGCATGACCGTGGTACTGGAGGCCGATGGCCGCCTGGCCGGGATCTTCACCGACGGTGACCTGCGCCGCACCCTGGACAAGGCCATCGACGTGCACAGCGCGCGCATCGAGCAGGTCATGACACCGCATGGCAAGACCGCCCGCGCCGAGATGCTGGCCGCCGAAGCCCTGAAGATCATGGAAGACCACAAGATCAGCGCGCTGGTGGTGGTCGACAAGGAAGACCGCCCCGTGGGCGCCCTGAACATGCACGACCTGTTGCGTGCGGGAGTGATGTAAATGACCCAGAACCTGCTGCAACGCGGCCAGGCCGTGAAGCTGGCCGTTTTCGACGTCGACGGCGTACTGACCGACGGTCGTTTGTACTTCCTGGAAGACGGCAGCGAACTCAAGACCTTCAATACCCTGGATGGCCAGGGTATCAAGATGCTGATCAACTCGGGGGTGGCCACCGCCATCATCACCGGGCGCAAGAACCCCATCGTCGAGCGCCGGGCCAAGAGCCTGGGCATCGCCCACCTGTTCCAGGGCCGCGAAGACAAATTGGTGGTATTGGACGAGCTTCTGGCGCAACTGGGCCTAAGCTATGAACAGGTAGCCTACCTGGGCGATGACCTGCCCGACCTGGCGCCTATTCGCCGCGTCGGCCTGGGCATGGCGGTGGCCAACGCCACGCCATTCGTGCGCGAACATGCCGACGGCGTCACCCAGGCCCGTGGCGGCGAAGGCGCCGCCCGCGAGTTCTGCGAGCTGATCCTGCGCGCCCAAGGCAACCTCGAAGCGGCCTTGGCCGCCTATTTATAGAGTTTCCCATGCCGAGCAAAAAACTGCGCAACCTACTGCTGTTCTGCGTCATCGTGGCGATCTTCGTCTCGGTCGGCTATTGGAACATCAACCCGGACACCTTCCTCGAAAAGCCCGCCGCGGCCATCGACGACAGTGCCATCGACTATTACGCCATCAACGCCCACAGCGTGCAGTACCTGCCGGATGGGGGCGTGCAATACCGCATGACCGCCGACAAGGTCGAGCACATGCAGGCCAGCCAGATCACCAAGGTGACGAACCCGGACATGAACCTGTACCGTGGCACCGTATACCCATGGCATGTGACCAGCGACAAGGGCGAAGTGAACCCGGACGGCACCCAGGTCGAGCTTATCGACAACGTGCGCATCGCCCGTACCGACCAGAAAGACCGCCCTACCCTGATTACCAGCACACGCATGACGGTATTCCCACAACAGCAATATGCGCAGACAGACCGAGACGTTAGAATCGACGGCGCCGGTGGCGTCTCTACGGGCAAGGGCATGAAGGCATATTTGAAAGACAGCAAGATCAACTTGCTGTCCAACGTAAGAGGATTGTATGAGGCTCGTTAAAACCCTCCCTTTATTGCTCTCCCTGGGCTCTGCACTGGGGAGCGTTAGCGCCTGGGCACTGCCAACGGACCGCGACCAACCGATCCACATCCAGTCCGACGATGCGCAACTGGATGACAAGCAGGGCGTGGCTGTCTACAAGGGCAATGTGATCATTACCCAAGGCACCATGAAGATCACCGGCAACACCGTGACCATCACCCGAAACGCGCAGGGCGACGTGGACACCTTCACCTCCGTGGGCAACCTGGCCTACTACGAGCAGAAGCCGGCCATCGACAAGCCGATCGTGCAGGGTTGGGGCAAGACCATCCAGTACCAGTCGGCGCTGAACCACATCACCCTGATCGACCAGGCCAAGGTGGTGAACGACGGCAATACCTCCGAAGGTGAGAAGATCATCTACGACACCGTCAAGCAGGTGGTCAACGCTGGCCGTGCCAATGGCACCAAGATCACGGCGCCGCGTCCACGGATCGACATGGTCATCCAGCCGAAAAGCAAAACCGACCAGCAGCAGGGCAAGTAATGGCGACTCTCAAAGCCCAGCACCTGGCCAAGGCCTACAAGGGCCGGCAAGTGGTGCGTGACGTCAGCATGTCCATCGAAAGCGGGCAGATCGTCGGCCTGCTGGGGCCCAACGGCGCCGGCAAGACCACCTGCTTCTACATGATCGTCGGCCTGGTGCAGGCGGACCAGGGTCGCGTGCTCATCGACGACCTGGACGTCAGCCACCAGCCGATGCACGGCCGCGCACGCTCCGGTATCGGCTACCTGCCACAGGAAGCCTCGATCTTCCGCAAGCTGTCGGTGTCGGACAACATCATGGCGATCCTGGAGACGCGCAAGGAGCTGGACAAGCCCGGGCGCCTCAAGGAGCTGGAAAGCCTGCTGCAGGAGTTCCACATCACCCATATTCGCGACAACCTGGGCATGAGCCTGTCCGGTGGTGAGCGGCGCCGAGTGGAAATCGCCCGCGCCCTGGCCACCGCGCCCAAGTTCATCCTGCTGGACGAACCGTTCGCCGGTGTCGACCCGATTTCGGTCGGCGACATCAAGCAGATCATCCACCACCTCAAGAACAAGGGTATCGGGGTGTTGATCACCGACCACAACGTTCGCGAGACACTGGACATCTGCGAAACCGCTTACATCGTCAACGATGGCCAGTTGATCGCCGAGGGCGATGCCGAAACCATCCTGGCAAACCAACTGGTGAAAGAGGTTTACCTCGGTCACGAGTTCCGCCTGTAAAGGCGAGGTGTTTGGCTTGATGCCTGGGCGTGTCGCATTTTTTTAGCCCCACGGGGCTTTTATTGCGGCATCGCTCTAGGCAAACACTTCGGTTTCAGGCATATAATTTGCTTACGACAAAAGCCGAGAGCCTCGGCGCCCTGTAGTGGATGGCGCTTTGCGCCGGCGAATAAGGTGTTAAGCCCCTGCCATGAAACCATCGCTCGTCCTAAGAATGGGCCAGCAACTGACGATGACACCGCAGTTGCAACAGGCCATCCGCCTCCTCCAGCTCTCCACCCTGGACCTCCAGCAGGAAATCCAGGAGGCCCTGGAATCCAACCCCATGCTCGAGCGCCAGGAAGAAGGCGACGATTTCGACAACAGCGACCCGATGGCCGACAAGGCCGAGCAGCAGGTCACGCCGGAAATCCAGGAGCCCAGCTACCAGGAAACCACCGCACCCACCGTCGACAACCTCGAAGATGGCGAGTGGAGCGAACGCATTCCCAACGAGCTTCCCGTCGACACCGCCTGGGAAGACATCTATCAGACCAGCGCCAGCAGCCTGCCCAGCAACGATGACGACGAATGGGACTTCACCACCCGCACGTCGGCCGGCGAGAGCCTGCAGAGCCATCTGCTGTGGCAACTGAACCTGGCGCCCATGTCCGACACCGACCGGCTGATCGCCGTCACCCTGATCGACTGCATCAACAACCAGGGCTACCTGGACGAGACCTTGCAGGAAATCTGCGACTCCTTCGACCCGGAGCTCGACATCGAGCTGGACGAAGTCGAGGCCGTGCTGCACCGCATCCAGCAGTTCGAGCCCGCCGGCATTGGTGCCCGCGACCTTAGCGAGTGCCTGCTGCTGCAATTGCGCCAGATGCCCGCCAAGACCCTGTGGCTGGCGGAAGCCCAGCGTCTGGTGGCCGAGTACATCGACCTGCTGGGCAGCCGCGACTACAGCCAGCTGATGCGGCGCATGAAGCTCAAGGAAGACGAACTGCGCCAGGTGATCGAGCTGGTGCAGAGCCTCAACCCGCGCCCTGGCTCGCAGATCGAGTCCACCGAAGCCGAATACGTGGTGCCGGACGTGATCGTGCGCAAGGACAACGAACGCTGGCTGGTGGAACTGAACCAGGAAGCGGTGCCGCGCCTGCGGGTCAACCCTCAGTACGCCGGCTTCGTGCGCCGCGCCGATACCAGCGCCGACAACACCTTCATGCGCAACCAGTTGCAGGAAGCGCGCTGGTTCATCAAGAGCCTGCAAAGCCGCAACGAAACCCTGATGAAGGTGGCCAGCCAGATCGTCGAGCACCAGCGTGGTTTCCTTGACTACGGCGACGAGGCCATGAAGCCACTGGTACTGCACGATATCGCTGAAGCGGTGGGCATGCACGAGTCGACCATTTCGCGGGTGACCACGCAGAAATACATGCACACGCCGCGTGGCATATACGAGCTGAAATACTTTTTCTCCAGCCACGTCAGCACCTCCGAAGGCGGTGAATGCTCGTCCACGGCAATTCGCGCGATCATCAAGAAACTGGTTGCCGCCGAAAATCAGAAAAAGCCATTGAGTGACAGCAAGATCGCTGGTTTACTGGAGGCACAAGGCATCCAGGTAGCCCGCCGCACTGTCGCCAAGTACCGTGAATCCCTTGGGATCGCGCCGTCCAGCGAACGCAAGCGGTTGATGTGATCCTGGCGGCGCGCAAGCGCCGCCGGTGGGCGCGCCAGATGAGCCACAGCGTTCCAGTGGCAGGTTATCCGACCTGTCTCTTTATGCACTGGCAATAAGGAGAAAGCGGTATGCAAGTCAACATCAGTGGACATCAACTGGTTGTGACCGACGCCATGCGCACTTACATCGGTGAGAAACTGGACCGATTGGAGCGCCATTTCGACAAGATCACCAACGTGCAGGTCATCATGGAGGTCGAGAAGCTGAAACAGAAAATCGAGGCCACCCTGCGCGTACCCGGTGGCGAAGTAGTGGCCAACGCGGAGCATGACGACATGTACGCGGCCATCGACCTGCTCACCGACAAGCTCGACCGCCAACTCAAAAAGCATAAGGAAAAACAGCAGAGTCTGCTGCAAGGCGCGACTGCCCGCTGACCCTCCCCACTCATGACTCAACTTCAACATATCCTGACCCCCGGCCGTTCCCTCGTGAACGTGCCGGGCGGCAGTAAAAAGAAAGCCATCGAAACCATCGCCACCTTCTTTGCTCGCGAAGTGCCGGGGCTGGAGATGCAGGTGGTGTTCGACAGCCTGATCGCCCGTGAAAAACTCGGTTCCACCGGTTTTGGCAACGGCATCGCCATCCCCCATTGTCGCCTGCCCGGCCTGACATCGCCGGTCAGCGCCCTGCTGCACCTGGAACACAAGATCGACTACGACGCCATCGACGGCGCCCCCGTGGACCTGATCTTCGTGCTGCTGGTGCCCCAGGAAGCCACCAACGAACACCTGGCGCTGCTCAGCCAGATCGCCAGTATGCTCGACCGCGCCGACGTGCGTGAGCGCCTGCGTTCGGCCAAGAGCAGCGAAGCACTCTATCAAGTGGTTCTGGACGAACAGAAAGGTCATTGACCATGCGCCTGATCATCGTCAGCGGTCGCTCCGGCTCGGGCAAGAGCACGGCCCTGGATGTACTGGAAGACAACGGCTTCTACTGCATCGACAACCTGCCGGCCGGGCTGCTGCCGGAACTGGCCGAGCGCGCATTGATACGCACCGAGCTGGCCCAGCCACTGGTCGCCGTGTCCATCGACGCCCGCAACCTGCCTAGCGACCTGTCACGCTTCCCGCAGTTGCTGCAGGAAGCGCGGGACAAGCACATCCAATGTGATGTGTTGTACCTGGACGCCGACGAGGAAACCCTGCTCAAGCGTTTCTCCGAAACACGGCGGCGCCACCCGCTCAGCAACACTTCGCGCTCGCTGGCCGAGGCGATTCGGGTGGAAACCGACTTGCTCAGCCCGATCGCCGACCTGGCCGACCTCAAGATCAACACCACCCATCTGAATCTCTACCAGTTGCGTGACTCCCTCAAGCTGCGACTGCTGAACAAGCCCGAGCCGGGCACCGCGTTCCTGATAGAGTCGTTCGGGTTCAAGCGGGGCATGCCGGTGGACGCCGACCTGGTGTTCGACGTGCGCTGCTTGCCCAACCCCTACTGGAAGCCCGAACTTCGCGACCATTCGGGGCTGGAACAACCGGTCATCGACTACCTGGCGGCCCAGCCGGATGTGGAAGAGATGTACCAGGACATCGCCAGTTACCTGCAAAAGTGGTTGCCGCGCTTCGCCGCCAGCAACCGCGCCTATGTCACCATTGCCATCGGTTGCACCGGCGGGCACCATCGTTCGGTCTACATTACCGAACGCCTGGGCCAGGCTTTGCAGCAGACGCTCAAGAACGTTCAGGTTCGCCACCGCGACCTCAGTTGAAAGGACCCCCACCGCGATGCCCGCTCGTGAAATTGAAATCATCAACAAGCTTGGCCTGCATGCTCGCGCAGCGGCCAAGTTCGTCGGCGTGGCCGGTAAGTTTCCTGATTGTCAGGTACGCATTGGCCGCAACCCCGATAGCCTGATCGACGGCAAGAGCATCATGGCCGTGATGATGCTGGCGGCCGGCAAGGGCACGCAGGTGTACTTGAAGACCGAAGGCGAGCAGCAGGAAGAAGCCATGGCGGCGATTGTCGAACTGATCAACAACAAGTTCGACGAAGGCGAGTGAGCGCCCTGCCCCGCTCAGCAAAAAGCCCGGCCTAGTGCCGGGCTTCTTCGTACAGCGCTGACCCGTGAAGGCGTTCAACCCCGACTCTACAACGGCGCAAACCGTGCCAGCGCTTCGGTGACGATGATCGCCGCGCCTGCCAGCAACAGCGCACTGCCCAACAGCAAACGCAAGCGCGTGAACACCAGGCGCCGGTTCATCAGGCAATGGCAGCCCGGTAGCGACGCTCCACTTCGGCCCAGTTGACCACGTTGTAGAAGGCGTTGATGTATTCAGGGCGACGGTTCTGGTACTTCAGGTAGTAGGCGTGTTCCCACACATCCAGGCCCAGGACAGGCGTGTTGCCGTTCATCAAAGGGCTGTCCTGGTTACCGCTGCTTTCAACCACCAGCGTCTTCTGCGGGGTGACGCTCAGCCAGGCCCAGCCACTGCCGAAGCGGGTCAGCGCAGCCTTGGTGAAGGCCTCCTTGAAGGCGTCGAAGCCACCCAGCTCCTTGTCGATGGCCTGGGCCACGGAGCCCTGGGGCTGCCCGCCGCCCTGAGGCGCCATGACCTCCCAGAACAGGGAATGGTTAGCGTGCCCGCCGCCCTGGTTGATCACCGCACCCTGAAGCTTCTCGGGTAGCTGCTTCACCGCGGCGACCAGCTTTTCAACCGGCCATTCGGCGTATTCGGTGCCGTCCACGGCCGCGTTGAGGTTGTTGATGTAGGTCTGGTGGTGCTTGGTGTAGTGGATTTCCATGGTCGCCGCATCGATGTGCGGTTCCAGGGCGTCATAGGCGTAAGGCAGCGCAGGCAAGGTATAAGGCATTTCAGTGAACTCCATAGTGAGGGGCCGTCTGGCCCCGTTGCTCCTGGCCAAACAGCAGCCGGCTGGTGCGCGGGTACTCGCCATGCTCGCTGATGAAAGCCAGCAACTCGGCGTAAGTCTTGCTGCTGTGGCGCAAGGCGGCTTCACGCAGCGCAGGCGTCAGCCGTGGGTCCTGGGCGGCCTGCAGCAGGCGCTGATGGATCGCGCACAGGTATTCGGCACTCTCTTCCGGCTGCATCAGTCGCAGGTGCAGGTCTGCCAGGTTGTGATGGGAAATCACGCAGGCTGCCACCGCCTCGTCGACATCCGCCCAGCGTTCGAACAACACCTGGGCCAGCGCGAGAGCTTGCAGGTACAACTCCCGCGCATCGACCAGTTCGCCTCGGGCAAAGCAGGCGTTGGCCATTTCGATGGTGCGTTTCCAGTGCTGCATGGTGTGCCTCCGAAGCGGTGAACGGCGATCAGATACCGCCGGCGGTGAGCTTTTCCGGGTCCAGCAGGGTTTCCAGCTGGCTACGCGACAGATCCGTGTGCTCCAGGGCCACGTCGATGATCGGGCGGCCTTCCTTGTAGGCAGTCTTGGCGATTTCGGCCGCCTTGAGGTAGCCGATGATGGGGTTCAGAGCCGTGACCAGGATCGGGTTGCGCGACAGCGCCTCCTTGAGCTTGGCCTCGTTGACCTTGAAGCTGGCGATGGCCTTGTCGGCCAGCAGGCGGCTGGCGTTGGCCATCAGCTCGATGCTCGACAGCAGGTTCTGGGCAATGATGGGCAGCATCACGTTGAGTTCGAAATTGCCCGACTGCCCCGCCACGGCGATGGTGGTGTCATTGCCGATGACCTGAGCGGCGACCATGGCGGTGGCTTCCGGGATCACCGGGTTGACCTTGCCCGGCATGATCGAGGAGCCAGGCTGCAAGCCTTCCAGCTCGATCTCGCCCAGGCCCGCCAGGGGGCCGGAGTTCATCCAGCGCAGGTCGTTGGCGATCTTCATCAGCGACACGGCGGTGCCCTTGAGCTGGCCAGAGACCGCCACGGCGGTGTCCTGGGAGCCGATCAGGGCGAAGAGGTTCTCGCCCTGGGTGAATTCGACGCCCGTCAGCAGGCTCAGCTGATGGCTGAAACGCCCGGCGAACTGCGGGTGGGCATTGATGCCGGTCCCCACGGCGGTGCCGCCCTGGGCCAACGCCTGCAGGCTGGGCAGCAGGCCACGCAGGTGGCTGATGTTGGCGCGGATCTGGGCCGACCAGCCATTGAGCACCTGGCTCAGGCGCACCGGCATGGCGTCCATCAAGTGGGTACGGCCGGTCTTGACGTAGGCATGCACCTGCTCGGCCTTGCGGTCCAGCACCTGCACCAGGTGCTCAAGGGCCGGCAGCAATTGCTCATGCAGGGCCAGGGCCGCGCTAACGTGAATGGTGGTGGGGATGATGTCGTTGCTGCTCTGGCCACAGTTGACGTGGTCGTTGGCGTTGACGGTCTCACCCAGGCGACGAGTGGCCAGGGTGGCGATCACTTCGTTGGCGTTCATGTTCGAGCTGGTGCCGGAACCCGTCTGGAAGATGTCCACCGGGAAGTGCTGCATGAAGTCCTCGCGCAGCAACTGCTGGCAGGCCTGGACGATGGCGTCGCCCTGGGCAGCGCTGATCTGTTCCAGTTCGACGTTGGCCTTGGCCGCGGCGGCTTTGGCCAGTACCAGGGCGCGAATGAACTGGGTGGGCATGCGTTGCTGGCTGATCGGGAAGTTATCCACCGCGCGCTGAGTCTGGGCACCGTACAGGGCCGCCTCCGGCACCTGCAGTTCGCCCATGCTGTCACGCTCGATTCGGGTATTACTCATCGGGATGTCCTTGCAGCAGATCGGAAAAGGAAATCGATGGCTCCAGCGTGCACACGGCCAGTTGCCGTCCGTGCTGGTGCCACAGTTGCAGATGCTCGGCGTTGCGCGCGGCCAGGCGCATGTCGCGCAAAGGGCGGTACGCCTGGTCCAGGCAAAGGCAGCGCCAGTGCCAGGGCAGCGCCGGGTCGGTGGCAGTGTCCAGCAGCAGGCGGAAAGCGGTGCGGGCCACGGTCCAGGCGCTGGCGGCGCCGCAGCTGATGAGGAAACGCCCTTCGGCCATGTAGTCTTCGATGATGCGCGGATCGTTCGGGATCAGTGCGCAGCGGATCTGCCGGCTCAACCAGCGCCAGTTTTCCAGGTAGGACTGTTCTTGAACGGCGGACTTCATCGACGCGGCCTCATGGCGATAATGATATTTATTATTAAGTGATAATGGGAATCATGACAAGCACAAACAAAAAAGGCGTGTCGCTGGGCAAGCGACACGCCTTCAGTTGTGGAGTGGAGTCTTCCCCCGGTTCCACGGAATTCCCCCTGTGGGACCGGGCGAAGCTCGGGAAAAGAACGACGCGGTGTCAGCTACCCGCCACGGTCATCCTTTCGATCAGCACCGAGCCGGTGCGCACGTTGCTGCGCAACTCCAGGTCGCTGCCAATGGCGACGATCTGGCGGAACATATCCTTCATGTTGCCGGCAATGGTCACTTCCTGCACCGGGAACTGGATTTCGCCGTTCTCTACCCAGAAGCCTGCCGCGCCACGGGAATAATCACCCGTGACCATGTTCAGGCCATGCCCCATCAGCTCGGTGACCAGCAGGCCACGGCCCATCTGTTTGATCAGTGCCGCCTGGTCCTGGTCGCCGTGGGTGACAAACAGGTTGTGTACACCGCCGGCGTTGGCGGTGCTCGGCAGGCCCAGTTTGCGGCCCGAGTAGGTGCTGAGCACGTAGGACACCAACCGGCCATTTTCGACGAACGGCTTGGCACAGGTAGCCAGCCCGTCACCGTCAAAGGCGGCGCTGCCCATGGCGCGCTGCAGGTGGGGGCGCTCGTCCAGGGTCAGCCACTCAGGGAACAGTACCTGGCCCATGGCACCTTCCAGGAACGACGACTTGCGGTAAAGGTTGCCGCCGGAGATGGCGCCGAGGAAGCTTCCGAAGAGGCCACCAGCCAGCTCGGCACTGAACAGCACCGGCACTTCGCAGGTAGGCACCGGGCGGGCGCCCAGGCGGCTGGCAGCCCGTTGCGCGGCCCGCAGGCCGATGCTGCCGGCGTCAGCCAGCAATTCACCCTGGCGGTTGACGTCATACCAGTAATCACGCTGCATCTGGCCGTCAGCTTCGGCGATCATCACGCAGCTGAGGCTATGACGGGTGGAAGCGTAACCGCCGATGAAGCCATGGCTGTTGCCATACACGCGGCAGCCCTGATGGCTGCTCAACGTAGTGCCATCGGCGTTCTTGATGCGTGGATCGGCGTCGAACGCGGCTGCCTCGCAGGCCAGGGCTCGTTCGATGGCCTGTTCGGGGCTGATGTCCCAGGCGTGGTACAGGTCGAAGTCCGGCAGGTCACGGGCCATCAGGCTGGCGTCGGCCAGGCCGGAAGCCTCGTCTTCGGAGGTATGCTTGGCGATGGCCAGGGCGGCCGCCACGGTTTCGCGAATAGCGTCCGGGCCGCTGGCCGAGGTGCTGGCCGAGCCTTTGCGCTGGCCTACGTAAAGGGTAATGCCAAAACCCTGGTCACGATTGAACTCCACGGTTTCCACTTCACGCTGGCGCACCGAGGTCGACAACCCCTGTTCCAGCGACACCGCCACTTCACAGGCACTGGCACCCTGGCGCTTGGCTTCGGCGACGATCTGCTCGACCTGTTCCTGCAGGGCCGGCAGCGCCGCAGGACCGACGCTTTGAATTGCGTTCATGGTGTTCTCCACTCAAATTCTGCATTCGTCAGGGGGTCAAGCTACGACCGGGCCGGACAAGCGGCCCCTGACTGGTTATCATGGCGGCGTTTATTAGCGGACTGCCCCCATGGTTGATTCTTACGACGACTCCCTCGACGAGGGAAAAAGCAAAACTCAGGTCAAACGCGAGCTGCACGCGCTGGTTGATCTCGGTGAGCGCCTGACCACACTCAAGGCCGATGTACTGGCCAAGCTGCCCTTGACCGACGGTTTGCGCCGTGCCCTGGCCGAAGCGCCAAAGCACACGGCCAACATCGCGCGCAAGCGGCATATCCTGTTCATTGGCCGGCTGATGCGCGACCAGGACACTGATGCGATCCTGCAACTGCTCGATCAACTCGATGCCTCCACTCGCCAGTACAACGAACGCTTCCACAACCTGGAACGTTGGCGCGACCGTCTGGTGACCGGCAATGACGAAGTACTGGACAAGTTCGTCAACGAGTACCCCGACGCCGACCGCCAGCACCTGCGCCAGCTGATCCGCCAGGCCCAGCACGAGACCGCGCAGAACAAGCCGCCAGCGTCCACGCGCAAGATCTTCAAATACATCCGCGAGCTGGACGAGACTCAGCGCGGACTGCGCTGAGCAGCTGCAAGCCTCAAGCGGGAAGCCGTACTGCTCAAGCCTTCAACTTGCCGCTTCCCACTTGCAGCTCACAGGCGCCGCTAGGCGCCTGTGCCCCCCACGGTGATCGCATCAATTTTCAGCGTCGGCTGGCCCACGCCCACCGGCACTGACTGCCCGTCCTTCCCGCAGGTACCCACGCCGCTGTCCAACGACAGGTCGTTACCCACCATCGACACCTTGCTCATGGCCTCCGGCCCATTGCCGATCAGCGTCGCGCCCTTGACCGGGGCGGTGATCTTGCCGTCCTCGATCAAATAGGCCTCGCTGGTGGAGAACACAAACTTGCCGCTGGTGATGTCCACCTGCCCGCCCCCCAGGTTGGCGCAGTAGATGCCGCGCTTCACGGACGCGATGATCTCCGCCGGGTCGCTTTCGCCACCCAGCATGTAGGTATTGGTCATGCGCGGCATCGGCAGGTGGGCGTAGGACTCGCGGCGGCCGTTGCCGGTCGCGGCCATGCCCATCAGCCGGGCGTTGAGCTTGTCCTGCATGTAACCCTTGAGCACGCCGTTCTCGATCAGCGTGGTGCATTGGGTCTGGGTGCCTTCGTCGTCCACGCTCAGCGAGCCGCGGCGGCCGGCCAAGGTGCCGTCATCGACGATGGTGCACAGCTTGGAGGCAACCATCTCGCCCATGCGGCCGCTGTAGTTGGAACTGCCCTTGCGGTTGAAGTCGCCTTCCAGGCCGTGGCCCACGGCTTCGTGCAGCAGCACACCGGACCAGCCCGACCCCAGCACCACTGGCAAGGTGCCCGCTGGCGCCGGAATGGCCTCCAGGTTCACCAGCGCCTGGCGCAGCGCCTCACGGGCGTAGCCCATGGCGCGGTCCTCCTGCAGGAAATAACGGTAATCGGTACGCCCGCCACCGCCGTGGCCGCCGCGCTCACGACGGCCATTGTGCTCGACGATCACACTGACATTGAAACGCACCAGCGGGCGCACGTCGGCGGCCAGGCTGCCGTCGGCGGCCGCCACCAGAATGCGCTCCCAGACGCCAGCCATGCTCACGCTGACCTGCTGGATACGCGAGTCCAGGGCACGGGTGGCGATGTCGACGCGCTTGAGCAACTCGACCTTCTCGGCGCGGGTCAGCACGTCCAGGGGGTTGTCCGGGGCATAGAGCTGCGCCACGTCCTGGCTGCTGAACGCTTGCACCCGGCCATTCTGGCCAGCGCGGGAAATCGAACGGGCGGCTCGTGCCGCTTGCACCAGTGCGTCCTGGTTGATGGTGTTGCTGTAGGCGAAACCGGTTTTCTCGCCGGACTGGGCACGCACGCCCACGCCCTGGTCGAGGTTGAAACTGCCTTCCTTGACGATGCCGTCTTCCAGCGACCAGGATTCGGAAATCTGCCCCTGGAAATACAGGTCGGCAGCGTCGATACCCGGCCCGGCGAGTTCGCCCAGCACCGACTGCAGGCTGTCCAGCGTCAAGCCGCCGGGTGCCAGCAGGTGTTCACTGACGGTGGATAACATCTCGCTCATAATTACTCCGCGATAGACGCAGGCCGCGTGGCGCCCTGCGAGAAAAAGCGCCGGTGACTGGCCACCGGCATCCGCGCCCGTATGGACGCTTGTTCGCTGCTGTCACGTTCGGCCAGCAGCACGGCTTCACCCTGATCCTGTTCGGCGACGATTCGCCCCCACGGATCGACGATGGCCGCGTGCCCGTAGGTCTCGCGCGGCCCTGGGTGGGTTCCGCCCTGGGCCGCCGCCAGGACGTAGCATTGGGTTTCGATGGCCCGGGCGCGAATCAGCACTTCCCAGTGCGCCGCCCCGGTCACCGCCGTGAACGCCGAGGGCGCGGTGATCAGCTCCGCCCCCGCCTTGCGCAACTCGCTGTAAAGCTCCGGAAAGCGCAGGTCATAGCACACCGTCAGCCCCACGCGCCCTACTGGCGTATCGGCTACCACCACATTCTGACCATGAGCATAGTAGTCCGACTCGCGGTAGCGGCCACGGCTGTCAGCCACGTCCACATCGAACAGGTGCAGTTTGTCGTAACGCGCCACCTCGTGCCCCTGGTCGTCCAGCAGCAGCGAGCAGGCGTGCACCTTGGCGTCAGGCTGGCCCTGCGGCGGCAACGGCAGCGTTCCGCCCACAATCCATAAGTTGAGGTCGCGGGCCGCCTGTTTCAACCATGGCAGTATCGGGCCCTGACCAAGGGCTTCCTGACGCCCGATATCGGCGCTGTCGCTACGGCCCAGGCCCCAGAAGTTTTCGGGCAACACCGCGAGTTTCGCGCCGCCGGCGGCGGCCTGTTCCAACAGGCGACGGGCGCTGGCCAAATTGACCAGAATATCGCTCTGGCTGACCATTTGAATCACTGCCAAGGACATGACGGGCTCCTGCTTCTGTCAGTTTGCTTTCTGGAAAGGCTTGTCGAAAGTAATCTTAGGCTCTTTCCACGGCCCTTCGACCTTGTATTGCACGCTGGCGAAGCGCGCCACGCGGTCGCCCAGCAGCTTGTCCACCAGGAACAGCGCGCCGCCCACGGCCGGAGCGCCCACCAGCAAGGCGGCGATCGGCAGGTTGGTGGTCACCGGCAGGGTCACCAGCAGCTTGGCATCGACGCGGTCCTGGTTCATGTCCAGGGTGCCGTTGAGCTCAAGGTTGGTCGACGGCCCGGTCATGGTGATCGGTTCGCGGGTGACGAACACGCCGTTGCTGGCCACCAGCAGGCCCTTGACCCGGTCGTAGCCCAGCCCTTTGCCCACCAGGTCGGAAAAGTCCAGGCGCAGGCGCCGGCCAATGGAGTTGAAGTTGAGCAACCCGAACACCCGCAGCGCCTGGGCACCGCCCTCCACTTCGACGAACTGGCCACGGTTGAGGGTAGCATCCAGGCTGCCCGAGAAACGTTTGAGCGCCGCCCATGCAGGCGAGCCCGCCCAGCTGCCGTCGACATTCAGTTCGAAGTTCTGGCTGGTGGTGCTGGGCGCGTAGCCCCAGGCCTTGAGCACGTCGGCCAGGTTCTTGCCCTTGAGGTTGCCTTTCAGCCAACTGGCCGATGCCCCCGGGGCGCCTTCCCAACTGCCCTGCCCTACCAGGCTGATGCCCTTGAGGCCCAGGTCCAGGTCCTTCAACGCAATGCCCTTGCCGTTGGGGCGAATCTTCAGTGCCCAGGCGCCCATCAGGTCATTGCCCTGGTACAACTTGAGGATCTTCACGTCCACGGCCGGAATCTTGCGCGGGTCCACGGAAGCCAGTGGGTCAGGGGCGTTTTCGTCGGTCACGGCTTTCGGGTCCGGGGCGGGCAGGCGCACGGTCTGCATGTCCACCAGAATCGGTACGCCCTTGGCGTCGGGCAGGCTGGCGGTGCCGTTGAGCTGCTGGCTGTCCACCGACAGGTTCCAGGCGCTGGCGCTGCGGTTGAGCAACACGCGGGCCTGATCCAGGTCGAAACCGAAGCCGGTGACCTTGCCGATTTTCAGGTCAACGCTATTGAGTGTCTGCCGCGCGCTGCCGCCGGGGTCGTCACCGGCGTAGCGGTCCACCTGGGCCTTCCACGGCGTGACATCCAGTGTGTCCAGGCTGCCGCGCACGCGCAGGCCCTTGTCGGCCGGCAGTTGCGGGGTGCCCTTGCCCAACAGCAATTCGCCACGGCCATCGGCCAGTTTGCCACCGGGGGCCAGGTAGCCCAGGGTGGCGAGGTCGGCATAACTGACGTCGATACGCCGGTCTGCGCCCTGCAGGTTCATCTGGAATTGGGTATCGCGGCTGTCCGTGGCCGCCTTCCCGAAGGGCGCCGGCAGGTCGATGGCCAGGCCCTTCAGATCACTCTTGATGCTCAACTGGCTGTTGTTGCCGCCCAGGCTGACCTGCAACTGGTAGGGCAAATCGCCCGACGCCGGCAGTTTGGACGAGACTTGCAGCCAATCGGTCAGGCGCTGCAGGGCAATACTGCCCTTGGCAGTGATTCGGGTCAGCGGGCTGCCCGGCTTGCCTTCGGCGAAGATCTGCGCGCTCACTGGCCTGTCGAAGGCCTGGGCTGTGATGCCCTGGCCACTGAGGCCCTTGGCGAAGTCGAAGCGGAAATCACCTTTGAGCTGGCTCAGGTCCAGGGCCGGGTCCTTGATCTTGAGGTCGGCACCCTCGGTCTTGAAGTCGACCACCACCTTCGGCTCGTCGCCCTTGACCAAGGGAATATCGAGGTCGAGGTTGCCAGCAAGCGGGCCAGTGCCCTGCCAGCCAGCGAAGATCGGCCCGGTACCGATGGGCGCGTCCTGGAGAATCTTGATGCCGTCGCCCAGGGTGCCGTCGAAATCACCTTTCACATACAGGTGCGAATGCTGATCGGCCGGCACGTGGGGCACGGTCACCTGCACATCGCTGACCTGAGTGCCCAGCAATTGGCCTTTGCTGGCCTCGATGCGCACGTCACCGTCCTGAATGAACACATCACCGGCTACCTTGGACACTTCCGGCCAGCCGGGCTGGAACGCCAGGCGCGCGTCATGCACCTTGAAGTAAAGGGTGATGCTGCGAGCGTGGTCCGGTGCCGCATGGCTGAGCGAGCCCTGATACTGGAAGTAGCCCTGGTCCACGGCGCCTTCCAGAACCGCGGTGCGCAGCCAGTGGTCCACCGCCGGGCTCAGCACCTGCGGCAGGTACTTGGCGGTGTAGCGGCCGTCGCCGTGGGTGAGGCCCACGCGCAGGTCCATGTAAGGTTCCACGTCAGGGGAGAACGGCAGGCGTATCAGGAAGTCGCCAGCGATGTCACCCTCGTCGCCCTTGACCTTCAGGTACGGCGCCACCAGGGTGAAACCGTCATGGTTGAGGGTCCAGGTCAGGCGGGCATTGGCCTGGTGGTAGTACCAGGGGTTGGCGAAAATGGGGTACAGGTGCAGCATGAATTTATCGGTGGCCAGACGCAGTTCCCCGTGGCCCAGGTCGCCACTGATGGCGCCACTGACGCTACCGGCCGCTGGCGCGCCGTGGGTGGCCTGGAAACCGACATTGTCCAGGTTGGCGGCAAAACTCAGGCGATCGTCCCCGGTGGCCTGCGGCCGATAGTCGAGCAATACGTTGCGCAGCCCGCCCGTGACCTTCAGCGCATCGATGACCGCGGCGACCTTGTCGGGGACCGGCACCAGGCTGTCGAGTACTGGCGTGATCGGGGTCAGGTCCAGGCGGTCGGCCTGCAGGTGGTAGGTCTGTTGAGTGCTGTCGGTGGCATCGGCCTCACGCAGTTGCAGGCGTGATTCCCAGCGGGTCTTGCCCAGGTTCAGCGCCAGTGAGTCGACCGTCAGGTCGTACCCGCCGCCGCTGCGCTGGAACCAGGCATTGAGCGCCAGGTTGTCGATACGGGTAGCCTTGCGGTCGGCGTAGGCGCCCTGCAGGGTGGGGGCGTTCAGGCGCACGGCGGCGCTTTGCAGCGCGCCCTTGTCCCAGTCGAGCCAGAACTCACCACCGGCCTTGAGCTGGTCGGCCTTCCATTTTTGCAGCAGTCGGGGCGGCAGCCAGCGCGACCAGTCACTCTGGGGCAGGCTCAAGTAGGCTTGTACCCCGGCATCCTGCCAGTGCGCGGCGTCGATGCGGGTGCGCAGGTTCAAGGCCACCGGCTGGCCATCGGGCAGGGTCAGCCGCAGGTCGAGGCGTTGGCGACTGTACCCGGTGGTCAGGGTGGCGCCCACGTAGGTGAGGGTCAGGGGGGCGCGGTCGTAGGGCTCCAGGGTCAACTGGCTGTCGAGCAATGACACCTTGCCCACTTGCTGCAAGCGCTCGAGGATCTGCCCAGGGTCCATCGGCCCGTTGTTCTGGGCCGGCACACCCTTGAGGGCCCACTTGCCGTCCTGATCTTCTTCGGCCGTCAATTGCAGCCCGCTGACCTGCAGGTGGGCAAGGCGCACCTGGCGGCTGCGCAGGCTGGCCAACAGGGCCGGCACCACGCGCACCTGGTCCAGGCGCAGGGCGCTGTCGCCCTCGCCCACCATCACGTCATGGGCCAGCAGCACCGGCGCCATGCCGCTCCAGCGCCCCTCCAGGCTACCGATGCTCACGGGCAGGCCCAGGGCCTGGCTGGCCTTGTCCTGCACCTCATCACGATATTGGTCCACCAGCGGCACCAACTGGCGCCCCAGGCTCACGTACAGCGCCACCAGTACCAGCACCAGCGCGCACAGCCCCAGGCCCCAGCGCGTCAGCGCGCCGAGCCAGCGTGTCACGAACGCCATGGGCAACGGTTCCCGGCACAGGCAGCGAGGTCAGTGGCCACTAGGCACAGGGGGGTGAACGAAATCAGAGCAGCACCACGTCGTATTGTTCCTGGGAGTACATGGACTCTACCTGAAAGCGAATGGTTCGCCCGATAAAAGCCTCCAGTTCGGCCACATTGCCCGATTCTTCGTCCAGAAGGCGGTCGACCACCCGTTGGTTGGCCAACACTCTATAGCCTTCGGCCTGGTAAGCACGGGCCTCGCGAAGAATTTCACGGAAAATCTCGTAACAGATAGTCTCCGGCGTCTTCAGCTTGCCCCGCCCCTGGCAACTCACGCAGGGCTCGCAGAGCACCTGTTCCAGGCTCTCGCGGGTGCGCTTGCGGGTCATCTGCACCAGCCCCAGCTCGGTGATGCCGATGATATTGGTCTTGGCGTGGTCGCGCTCCAGCTGTT
The DNA here is from genome assembly GCF_029623465.1 of Pseudomonas sp. RIT-To-2. Lineage (NCBI taxonomy): Bacteria > Pseudomonadati > Pseudomonadota > Gammaproteobacteria > Pseudomonadales > Pseudomonadaceae > Pseudomonas > Pseudomonas sp. RIT-To-2. The sequence goes on from NZ_JAPYKM010000002.1 coordinate 295,945, forward strand.
TTTCCAGGGTGCGCAGCACCTGGCGCTGGTGCTCTTCGTCTTCCATGTCGATGAAGTCGATGATGATGATGCCGCCGATGTTGCGCAGGCGCAGTTGCCGGGCAATGGCGGTGGCCGCTTCCAGGTTGGTCTTGAAGATGGTCTCTTCCAGGTTGCGGTGGCCGACGAAAGCGCCGGTGTTGACGTCGATGGTGGTCATGGCCTCGGCCGGGTCCACCACCAGGTAACCGCCGGACTTGAGCGGCACCTTGCGGTCCAGGGCACGCTGGATCTCGTCTTCCACGCCATACAGGTCGAAGATCGGCCGTTCCCCTGGGTAATGCTCCAGGCGGTCGGCGATCTCGGGCATCAGCTCGGCAACGAACTGGGTGGTTTTCTGGAAGGTTTCCCGCGAGTCGATGCGGATCTTCTCGATCTTGGGGCTGACCAGATCGCGCAGGGTACGCAGGGCCAGGCCCAGGTCTTCGTAGATCTCGGTGGGCGCGCCGACAGTCTTGATCTGCAGGCCGATCTGGTCCCACAACCGGCGCAGGTAACGGATGTCCATCATGATCTCGTCAGCGCCCGCGCCCTCGGCGGCGGTGCGCAGGATGAAACCACCTGCCTCCTTGATGCCTTCCTGGGCCACGCAGTCGCTGACCACTTTCTTCAAGCGCTCGCGTTCGGCCTCGTCTTCGATCTTCAGGGAGATGCCGACGTGGCTGGTGCGCGGCATGTACACCAGGTACCGCGAAGGGATCGACAACTGCGTGGTCAGGCGCGCGCCCTTGGAGCCGATGGGGTCCTTGGTGACCTGCACCACCAGGCTCTGGCCTTCGTGCACCAGGGCACTGATGGTCTCCACCGCCGAGCCTTCGCGCAGGGAAATTTCCGAGGCGTGGATGAACGCCGCCCGCTCAAGACCGATGTCGACGAACGCCGCCTGCATGCCGGGCAGTACGCGAACCACCTTGCCCTTGTAGATATTGCCGACGATGCCGCGGCGCTGGGTGCGCTCTACGTGCACTTCCTGCAACACACCGTTTTCCACCACTGCCACGCGTGATTCCATCGGGGTGATGTTGATCAGGATCTCTTCACTCATGGCAGGGTCTCGTCAAGGATAGTCAGCGAAAATGATGGATTTCGTCGTGAATGTCGACGTTTCCATTCTTGCTTCGAGCAGCGCGGCTCAGCGCGCCGGCAGGTTCTGCCAACAGGGTATGCCGAAATGCCCCAGCAGGTCTGCGGTTTCGCACAAGGGCAGCCCTACTACCGCAGAATAACTGCCCGCCAGGCTTTCGACGAATATCGCTGCCAGGCCCTGGATGGCGTAGGCGCCAGCCTTGTCCCGGGGTTCGCCACTGGCCCAGTAGGTGTGTGCCTGTTCGAGGCTGATGGGACGAAAACGCACGCGGCTGGCGACATTGCGCACTTCGCAGCGCTGCTCGTCGACCACGGCGATGGCCGTCAGCACCTCATGCTCGCGGCCCGACAGCGCCGCCAGCATGGCCAGGGCGTCGCTTTCGTCCACGGGTTTGCCAAGGATGCGACCGTCAAGCACCACGGCGGTGTCGGCCCCCAGTACCACGCCATTTGGGTGCGCGGTGCTGGCACGCAGCAACGCGAGCCCGGCCAGGGCCTTGTCGCGCGCCAGGCGCTCGACATAGGCTGGCGCCGGCTCACCGGGCAACGGGGTTTCATCAATGGAGGCGCTGAGGGGCGTGAACGCGACACCGATCTGGGTGAGCAGTTCGCGCCGTCGGGGAGAGCCGGAGGCCAGGTAAAGCGGATTCATCAAGACGTCTCCCTGTCGGTTGTCGGGTACCGGGCGCCTGCCCGGGCCCCACTCAGTTGATGCCCAGGCGGCGGCGCAGGCCTCGCAGGGCAAAGCTGACCCACGGCCACAGCAAGGCGCTCATCAAGGCTGGCAGCAGCAGCGCCAGGGTTGGCTGGCGGTTGCCGGTCAGGGCGCTGAGCCACAGCTGGGCCAACTGGCCCAGGCCGAACACCACCAGGATGACCAGGCTCTGCTGCCACACGTGGAAGGTGCGCATGCGCTGCAGGAGAGACAGGATCAGGAAACTGATCAAGGTCAGGATCATCGCGTTCTGGCCCAGGTAGGTGCCGTATAGCACATCCTCGGCCAGGCCAAGCACGAACGCCGTGGTCATGCCGATCCTGTGTGGCAGCGCCATGGTCCAGAAGGTCACCAGCAAGGCCAGCCACAGGGGGCGCAGGATTTCCATGAACTGCGGCAGCGGGGAAACGCTCAGCAGCAGGCCAAGGACAAAGGTGAACCAGACGAACCAGCCGTTGCGCGGCCGCGTGCTGTTGACCATCAGTGTCTCTCCCGCGAGGTACCGTGAGCAGGCTTGGCCGGCGCGGTGGCAGGCGCCGCCGCAGCCGGCGTGGCGGGCGTGTGGCTATTGGCGGCGGGGGCCGAATGGCCGTTGACCGGGGCGGCCGGGGTGGCCGACGCGCCAGCCGGCGTGGCGGCCGCAGCGGGTACGGCCGGGGCCGGCGTGCCAGGGGCAACCTGGCCCTGATGATCGGCGGCTTCCTGGGCTTGCGCGGCTTCGGTGGCACGCTGCTCGGGCGAGCGGCTGTCGGAGAACACCAGCAGCAGGTACCGGCTGCGGTTCAGGGCGGCGGTAGGCACGGCACGGACGATGGCGAACGGTTGGCCGGAGTCGTGGATGACCTCTTTCACCGTGGCCACCGGGTAACCCGCGGGGAAGCGCTGCCCCAGGCCGGAGCTGACCAGCAGGTCGCCTTCCTTGATGTCGGCGGTATCCGCCACATGGCGCAGTTCCAGGCGTTCCGGGTTGCCGGTGCCGCTGGCGATGGCACGCAGGCCGTTGCGGTTCACCTGCACCGGAATGCTGTGGGTGGAGTCGGTCAGCAGCAACACCCGCGAAGTATACGGCATCAACTCCACCACCTGGCCCATCAGGCCACGGGCATCGAGGACGGGCTGGCCCAGGAATACCCCATCGCGCTCACCCTTGTTGATCAGGATGCGCTGGGTGAAGGGGTTGGGGTCCATGCCGATCAGTTCGGCCACCTCCACCTTCTCGTTCACCAGCGCCGAAGAGTTGAGCAACTCGCGCAGGCGCACGTTCTGCTCGGTCAGGGCCGCCAGCTTCTGCAGGCGGCCTTGCAGCAGCAAGGCTTCGGTCTTGAGTTTTTCGTTCTCGGCCACAAGCTCGGTGCGGCTGCCGAACTGGCTGGCCACGCCCTGATACAGGCGTTGAGGCAGGTCGGTGATCCAGTACGACTGCATGAGTACCAGCGACATCTGGCTGCGCACTGGCTGCAGCAACGTGAACCGCGCATCGACCACCATCAGGGAGATCGACAGCACGACCAGTACCAGCAGGCGCACGCCCAGCGAGGGACCCTTGGAGAAAAGCGGTTTAATAAGCCGCTCCTCCCAGGCTGATGTTCATTGGCTCATTCATACGGCTTCAAACCGGCCCGGATGCAGATTGACAGAAAATGCGCCAACGACAGGCGCAGGCCCGAGGTCGACAGCGCAAACTGTAGACCGGGCCCCGTGGTTGCCGCCAGCGAAGTTTATTCGCTGGAGAGCAGGTCCATGGTGTGCTTGTCCATCATTTCCAGGGCACGGCCGCCACCGCGAGCCACGCAGGTCAGCGGGTCTTCGGCGACGATCACCGGCAGGCCGGTTTCCTGGGCCAGCAGCTTGTCCAGGTCACGCAGCAGGGCGCCACCACCGGTCAGCACCAGGCCACGCTCGGCGATGTCGGAAGCCAGTTCCGGCGGCGACTGCTCCAGGGCGCTTTTGACGGCCTGGACGATGGTCGCCAGCGACTCCTGCAGAGCCTCCAGCACTTCGTTGGAGTTCAGGGTGAAGGCACGTGGCACGCCTTCGGCCAGGTTGCGGCCGCGCACGTCGACTTCACGTACTTCGCCGCCCGGGTAGGCGGTGCCGATTTCCTGCTTGATGCGCTCGGCGGTGGACTCGCCGATCAGGCTGCCGTAGTTGCGGCGCACGTAGGTCACGATGGCTTCGTCGAAGCGGTCGCCGCCCACACGCACGGACTCGGCGTACACCACGCCGTTCAGGGAGATCAGGGCGATCTCAGTGGTACCACCACCGATGTCGACCACCATCGAACCGCGAGCTTCCTCGACCGGCAGGCCGGCACCGATGGCAGCGGCCATTGGCTCTTCGATCAGGAACACTTCACGGGCACCGGCGCCCAGGGCCGATTCACGGATGGCGCGACGTTCCACCTGGGTGGACTTGCAAGGCACACAGATCAGCACGCGCGGGCTTGGCTGCAGGAAGCTGTTTTCGTGAACCTTGTTGATGAAGTACTGGAGCATCTTTTCGCAGACGCTGAAGTCGGCGATCACGCCGTCCTTCATCGGACGAATGGCTGCAATGTTGCCCGGTGTACGGCCCAGCATGCGCTTTGCCTCGGTACCGACGGCAACGACACTTTTCTGATTTCCGTGGGTCCGAATGGCCACTACCGAAGGCTCATTCAGGACGATACCGCGCTCACGCACGTAAATAAGGGTGTTGGCAGTGCCCAGGTCGATGGAAAGATCGCTGGAAAACATGCCACGCAGTTTCTTGAACATGGGAAAGTGACCCTAGGCAACGCGTGGGTAAAAAAGTGCGGCAAACTCTAACAACGGCGGGGATTTTGGGCAAGGCGCCAATATGTTAAATTGGCTGTTTTTCCGAGCAGGCCCTCACTCAATCGCGGCCATATGACCGTAGAATTGGCGTTCTGTTCCGACAATCTAACACACGGGCCGGCAGTTGATCCGTTTCCGTGCTGTTTTCCACTGGAGATACCCATGGCGCTTGATCGCTCCGACGTGGAAAAAATCGCTCATCTGGCCCGCCTGGGCCTGACTGAAGCCGATCTGCCACGCACCACCGATGCACTCAACAGTATCCTGGGTCTGGTCGACCAGATGCAGGCGGTCGACACCAGCGGCATCGAGCCCCTGGCCCACCCGCTGGAAGCCAGTCAGCGCCTGCGCGCCGACCAGGTCACCGAAAGCAACCACCGCGAGGCCTACCAGGCCATCGCGCCCGCGGTCGAGAACGGCCTGTACCTGGTTCCGAAAGTCATCGACTAAAAGGGAAAAGAGCCTGCCATGCATCAAATGACTCTGGCCGAGATCGCCCGCGGACTCGCCGACAAGAAGTTTTCTTCCGAAGAGCTGACCCGCTCCCTGCTGGCGCGCATCGCCCAGCTGGACCCCCAGCTCAACAGCTTCATCACCGTCACCCCGGAGCTGGCCATCGCCCAGGCCCAGGCCGCCGACGCCCGTCGCGCCGCCGGTGAAACCGGCGCTCTGCTGGGCGCGCCGCTGGCCCACAAGGACCTGTTCTGCACCCAGGGCGTGCGCACCAGCTGCGCCTCCAGGATGCTCGACAACTTCACCGCCCCCTACGACGCCACCGTGGTATCGCGCCTGGCCCAAGCCGGCGCGGTCAGCCTGGGCAAGACCAACATGGACGAGTTCGCCATGGGCTCGGGTAACGAAAGCAGTTTCTACGGCGCGGTGAAGAACCCGTGGAACCTGGCCCATGTACCGGGCGGTTCGTCGGGCGGTTCGGCGGCCGCAGTGGCAGCTCGCCTGCTGCCAGTTGCGACAGGTACCGACACCGGTGGTTCTATCCGACAACCGGCAGCTTTTACCAACCTGACCGGCCTTAAACCGACGTACGGTCGCGTTTCGCGCTGGGGCATGATCGCTTACGCCTCCAGCCTCGACCAGGCCGGTACCTTCGCCCGCACGGCTGAAGACTGCGCCCTGCTGCTGCAAGGCATGGCCGGTTTCGACCCGCAGGATTCCACCAGCATCGACGAGCCCGTGCCGGACTACAGCGCCAGCCTCAATGGCTCGCTGCAAGGCCTGCGTATCGGCCTGCCGAAGGAATACTTCGGCGCGGGCCTGGACCCGCGCATTGGTGACCTGATCCAGCAAGCGGTCAAGGAACTGGAAAAACTGGGCGCCACGGTCAAGGAAATCAGCCTGCCGAACATGCAGCACGCCATCCCGGCGTACTACGTGATCGCCCCGGCCGAAGCGTCCTCCAACCTGTCGCGTTTCGACGGCGTGCGCTTCGGCTACCGCTGCGAGAACCCGGCCGACCTTACCGACCTGTACAAGCGCTCTCGCGGCGAAGGTTTCGGCATTGAAGTGCAGCGCCGGATCATGGTCGGCGCCTACGCCCTGTCGGCCGGCTACTACGACGCCTACTACCTGCAGGCGCAGAAGATCCGCCGCCTGATCAAGAACGACTTCATGGCCGCGTTCCACGACGTGGACGTCATCCTGGGCCCGACCACGCCGAATCCGGCCTGGAAGATCGGCGCCAAGAACGCCGATCCGGTCGCCGAGTACCTGGAAGACGTTTACACCATTACCGCCAACCTGGCCGGGCTGCCAGGGCTGTCCATGCCCGCGGGCTTCGTCGACGGCTTGCCGGTGGGCGTGCAACTGCTGGCGCCGTATTTCCAGGAAGGCCGCCTGCTCAACGTCGCGCACCAGTACCAGCAGGCGACTGACTGGCACACACGTTCGCCCGAAGGCTTCTAAGGAGAAAACCGTATGCAATGGGAAGTCGTCATCGGGCTGGAGATTCACACCCAGCTCACCACCCAGTCGAAGATTTTCTCCGGCAGTTCCACCACGTTCGGCTCCGAGCCCAACACCCAGGCCAGCCTGGTAGACCTGGGCATGCCCGGCGTGCTGCCGGTGCTGAACCAGGAAGCGGTGCACATGGCGGTCAAGTTCGGCCTGGCCATCGACGCCGAGATCGGCCAGCACAACGTGTTCGCCCGCAAGAACTACTTCTACCCCGACCTGCCCAAGGGTTACCAGATCAGCCAGATGGAACTGCCGATCGTCGGCAAGGGCCACCTGGACATCACCTTGGAAGACGGTACTGTCAAGCGCATCGGCGTGACCCGCGCGCACCTGGAAGAGGATGCCGGCAAAAGCCTGCACGAAGACTTCAACGGCCTGACCGGCGTTGACCTGAACCGTGCCGGCACGCCGTTGCTGGAAATCGTCTCCGAGCCGGACATGCGCAGCGCCAAGGAAGCCGTGGCCTACGTCAAGGCCATGCACGCCCTGGTGCGCTACCTGGGCATCTGCGACGGCAACATGGCCGAAGGCAGCCTGCGTTGCGACTGCAACGTGTCGATCCGCCCCAAGGGCCAGGTCGAGTTCGGCACCCGCTGCGAGATCAAGAACGTCAACTCGTTCCGCTTCATCGAGAAGGCCATCAACAGCGAAATCGCGCGCCAGATCGAACTGATCGAAGACGGTGGCAAGGTCATCCAGCAGACCCGCCTGTATGATCCGAACACCAACGAAACCCGCGCCATGCGCAGCAAGGAGGAAGCCAACGACTACCGTTACTTCCCCGACCCGGACCTGCTGCCCGTTGTGATCGAGGATGCGTTCCTGGACACCGTGCGCGCTACCCTGCCCGAACTGCCACCGGCCAAGCGCGAGCGCTTCCAGAGCCAGTTCGGCCTGTCGGCCTACGACGCCAGCGTATTGGCTTCCAGCCGCGAACAGGCGGACTATTTCGAGAAAGTGGTGGGCATCAGCGGCGACGCCAAACTCGCCGCCAACTGGACCATGGTGGAACTGGGCAGCCTGCTGAACAAACTGGGCGTGGAAATCGAGCAATCGCCGGTCAGCGCCGAGCAACTGGGCGGCATGCTGCTGCGCATCAAGGACAACACCATCAGCGGCAAGATCGCCAAGATGGTCTTTGAAGCCATGGCCAATGGCGAAGGCAGCGCTGACGAAATCATCGAAGCCCGCGGCTTGAAGCAGGTGACCGACAGCGGTGCCATCGAGAAGGTACTGGACGAAGTGCTGGCGGCCAACGCCGAGCAGGTCGAACAATACCGCGCCGCCGACGAAGCCAAGCGCGGCAAGATGTTCGGCTTCTTCGTGGGCCAGGCCATGAAAGCCTCCAGGGGCAAGGCCAACCCGCAACAGGTGAACGAACTGCTCAAGAGCAAGCTCGAAGGCTGACCTGCCCCACGGCTCCGCGCTTCACCCATCCCCTGCGGGACCGAGCTTCGCCCGGTTCCACAGGGCGATGGCAAGGCTGGAGCAGCGTTGGACGACATGGAGACCGCTGCATGCTGCGCCTGGCCTTCCCCCTGCTGTTGCTCACCCTCCTCGCCGGCTGCGCCAACCACATCATCGACCCCCGCGGTTACGATGAAACCGGGATGGCTACCTACTACGGCGCCCAGCATCAAGGCAAGCGCACCGCCAGCGGCGAGCGTTTCGACCAACATGCCCTGACCGCCGCCCACCGCCAACTCCCCTTCGGCACTCGCGTACTGGTGACCAACCTCGGCAATGGCCGCAAGGTAGCGGTGCGCATCAATGACCGCGGGCCTCATACCCGTGGGCGTTTAATCGACGTGTCACATGAAGCGGCAGAGCAGTTGGGCATGATCGGTAGCGGAAGCGCGCGAGTGCGGGTACAAAGTCTGAGCGACTGATTCCTTATCTGCGGAGCCTTCCCCATTTTCGACCTGGATTCCCTTACCACCTTCAGCCTGCTGCAACTGGGTGCAGGCCTGGTACTGCTTCTGCTGGGCGCCGAACTGATGGTGCGCGCCGCCGTGCGCCTGGCCGCCAGCTTCCATGTGCGGCCGTTGATCATCGGCCTGAGCGTGGTCGCCCTGGGCAGCAGTGCGCCGCAGATGGCGGTCAGCCTGCAAGCGGCCTTCAACGCTGCGCCCGACATTGCCGTGGGCAGCGTGTTCGGCAGCAACATCTTCAATGTGCTGGTGACCCTGGGCCTGTGCGCACTGATCATCCCCCTGCGCGTATCGCGGCAGCTGGTACGCCTGGACATCCCCCTGATGATCGCCGCCAGCGCCCTGGTCTACGCCCTGGCCCTGAACCAGACCATCGGCCGGCTCGAAGGCGCGGTTCTGCTGGCCGGCCTGGTCGGTTACTGCTACCTGCTGGTGCGCCAGTCGCGGCACCACGGCCGCCCCCATGGGCGTGCGCACGCCGCGCCGCGGTCCGGCCACGCGCCCTGGTTGAGTACCGTGCTGCTGGCCGCCGCCGGGCTTGGGCTGCTCATCTGGGCGGGCCACCTGATTCTCGACGCGGCGGTGGAGCTGGCCACCGACTACGGGTTCTCCGACCGCATCATCGGCCTGACCATCGTCGCGGTATGCACCTCCCTGCCTGAACTGGCGACTTCACTGATCGCGGCCATCCGTGGCGAACGGGAAATCGCCGTCGGCAACGTGGTGGGCAGCAACCTGTTCAACCTGCTGGGCGTGCTGGGCCTGACCGCCGTCGTCGCCCCTGCCCCCTTGTCGGTATCGCCCAATGCCCTGGCCTTTGACCTGCCGGTGATGCTTGGCGTCGCCGTGCTGTGCTTGCCGCTGTTCTACTCCGGCTACCGCATCACCCGCGCCGAAGGCCTGGTGCTGCTGGGGCTATTTACCGCCTATGGCCTGCACGTCATCACCTTCACCACCGGAATGGCCCTGGCCGGGCGGCTGGAACACCTGATGCTGTTTTACGTCCTGCCGGTGCTGGCGCTGTTCGTGCTGCTCAGCACGCTGCACGCCTGGCGCCGGCAACATTGAGAGAGGAGAAGCCGATGTCCGACAACAACAAATCAGGCGTCCAGATGCGCCGCCAGGTCATGGGCGACGCCTTCGTCGACCGCGCCCTGGGCAATGCCACCGAGTTCACCCAGCCACTGCAGGACTTCGTCAACGAACACGCCTGGGGTGGCGTATGGAACCGTGGCGGCCTGGAACTGAAAACCCGCAGCCTGATCACCCTGGCCGCGCTGACCGCGCTCAAGTGCCCGCAAGAGCTCAAGGGCCACGTGCGTGGCGCCTTGAACAATGGCTGCACGGTAGAAGAGATTCGCGAGGCGTTGCTGCACTGCGCGGTGTACGCCGGCTTACCGGCGGCTATCGATGCCTTCCGGGCGGCCCAGGAAGTCATCGACAGCTACCAGCACCCTTAGCCGCGCGCGCGCCGCTTGAGCGCGTACGCCAGCGCCAGCGCGACCAGCCAGATCGGCATCAGGATCACCGAGATACGGATGCCCGGGGTGAGGTACATCACCAGAATGATGCCAGCCACGAACAGCAGGCACAGGTAATTGGTGAACGGGTAACCCCAGCTCTTGAAGAAGGTGTCCTCGCCGGCCTGGCGCTTGGCGTTGCGGAACTTCAGGTGGGTGATGCTGATGATCACCCAGTTGATCACCAGAGCCGCTACGGCCAGGGCCATCAACAACGGGAACGCCTGGCCCGGCATCAGGTAATTGATCAGCACGCACACCCCGGTGGCAACCGCCGACACCGCCAGGGCGGTCAGCGGCACCCCGCGTTTGTTGACCTTGAGCAGTGCCCTGGGCGCATCGCCCTGCACCGCCAGGCCGAACAGCATGCGGCTGTTGCTGTACACGCAACTGTTGTACACCGACAGCGCCGCCGTCAGCACCACGGCGTTGAGCAGCGTGGCCACCAGGTTGCTGTCCAGGGCATGGAAGATCAGCACGAACGGGCTGCCGCCGGTCACCACCTTCTGCCACGGGTACAGCGACAGCAGCACCGCCAGGGCGCCCACGTAGAACAGCAGGATGCGGTAGATCACCTGGTTGGTGGCACGCGGAATACTGTGCCTGGGGTCGGCTGCTTCGGCCGCAGTGATGCCGACCAGCTCCAGGCCGCCGAACGAGAACATGATCACCGCCATGGCCATGGCCAGGCCGGCGATGCCATTGGGGAAGAAGCCGCCGTGTTGCCACAGGTTGGCCACCGACGCCTCGGGCCCGCCGTTACCGCTGGCCAGCAGCCAGGCACCGAAGCCGATCATGCAGACAATGGCCGCGACCTTGACCAGCGAGAACCAGAACTCCATCTCGCCGAACACCTTCACCTGGGTGAGGTTGATCAGGTTGATGAGCACGAAGAACACCAGGGCCGACACCCAGGTCGGCACGCTTGGCCACCAGTACTGCACATAGATGCCCACGGCGGTCAGTTCCGCCATGCCCACCAGCACGTACACCACCCAGTAGTTCCAGCCCGAGGTAAACCCCGCCAGCCCACCCCAGTAACGGCTTGCAAAATGGCTGAAGGAACCGGCGACCGGCTCGTCCACCACCATTTCGCCCAGTTGGCGCATGATGAAGAAGGCCATGAGGCCTGCGATGGCGTAACCGAGGATCACCGATGGCCCCGCCATGTTGATGGTCTGGGCAATACCCAGGAACAGCCCGGTGCCGATCGCACCGCCCAGCGCGATAAGCTGGATGTGACGGTTCTTCAGGCCCCGATGCAAACCCTCGGGGGATGATTGTTGGTCCATTGAAGCTTCCTTGAGCTCGGATGACTGCTGGCTGGCAGGGGAAGGCGCACAGGATCTAGATCCAGCCGCCCCACTGCAATAGGAAAATGCCGATATTCGTCGTAATAGCGGCGGCAACGGTGGTAATCACGATGATCGCCGCCGCCAACTGGTGGTTGCCATTGGCCGCGCGGGCCATGACATAGCTGGCCGCCGCGGTCGGGCTGCCGATGTACAGGAACAGGATGCCCAGCTCGGCACCGCGGAAACCCAGCAGCCATGCCACCAGGGTGCCCAGCAGCGGCAGCCAGACCATCTTCACCAGGCTGGCGCTGATGGCCAGGTCGCCACTTTCACGCAGGGCGGCCAGCGACAGGGTGCCGCCGATGCAGATCAGCGCCAAGGGCAGGCTCATCTGCGCCAGGTAGTCGCCGCTGGTCAGAATCCAGTTGGGCAGGCCAACCTGGAAGTAGGCCATGGGGGCGGCCGCCAGCACGCTGATGATCAGCGGGTTGCACACCACGCTTTTGAAGATGCTCCATGGGTCGGACTTGATATTGGGGCTATAGATGGCCAGCACCACGGTGGACAGGCTGTTGTAGAGCACAATCACCAGCCCGGCGAGAACCGCCCCCAGGGAAATGCCTTGGTCGCCGTACATGCTGCCGGCCAACGCCAGGCCGACCACGCCGTTATTGCCGCGAAACGCGCCCTGGGTATAGATGCCACGGTCCTGGGGCGGGCTGCGCCACAGGGCCATGCCCCAGGCGAGGGCGAAACTTGCGAAGGTCACCACGACGAAGTAGATCAGCAGGCCGGGCTTCATGGCCGCGTGCAGGTCGGCGTGGTAAATGCCCAGGAACAGCAGCGCCGGCATGCAGACGTTGAAGACCAGGGCCGAGGCTGTGTAGATGAAGGTGTCGTTGATAGCGCCGATGCGCTTGAGGAAAACGCCCAGGAACAGCATGGCGAACACCGGTGCGGTGATGTTCAGCGTCTGTATGAAAATGGCCAGCATGCCAAGGGAACCTGATTGCCCGAATTTAGGGGGCCAATGATAAGCCCTCCGGGGGGTGGGACGCTGATAGATTTTTGCTGGAGCTACCAGCTTCATCGCGAGCGGGCTTTGCTCCCACAGGGG